>JBGTFV010000241.1:0-1513 GCA_041747095.1 Parvularculaceae bacterium | reverse complement strand
GCGTCGGATTGGCGCCTCGCGCTTCCGGTTCCTGCGCCGCGACGGGCGCGCTTGCGAACGCAAAGGATGCGATGGCGGCAGCAGGAGCAATTACCGAGAGAACGGCTTTCGCCGCCGGCTCGTGCTTCCCGCGCGCCTGTCCGGCCAAGGTCAACGCGCGGTTCACAGCCTGCCTGCCTCTTTCGCCATGCGCACGACCACGCCGCTGAGCAACACGATAGCGATGAGATTGGGGAACGCCATCGACGCGTTGGCGATATCGCCTAGCCGCCAGATGAAATCAACTTCCTGCAGGGCGCCGATAAACACCATGCCGACCCAGATGAACCGCACCGGCGTCGCCGCCCAGTCGCCAACAAGGTAAGTCGCCGCCTGCTCGGCGTAGTACGACCAGCCAATGATCGTCGTGAAGGCGAACAGGAACAGCGCGAAGCCGACAAAGGCCGCCCCGAACGGTATGCCCTGCTGAAAGGCGGCGGTCGTTACCTGCATGCCTTGCAGTTCGGTTGATTGCCACGCGTAGCGCACGGTTTCCTGACCCGTCGAAACGTAAGATCCTTCGACGGTAAGGATCACGAGGGCGGTCATGGTGCAAATCACGATCGTGTCGATGAAGGCGCCCAGCATCGCGATTTCGCCCTGCTGCACGGGATTGTCGATCTGGGCGGCGGCGTGCGCGATGGCCGTCGATCCCTGGCCGGCTTCATTCGAGAACAGACCGCGCGCAACGCCATAGCGGATCGCTTGCAACACGCCGTACCCAGCGACGCCGCCGACCGCTTCCTCCAGGCCAAAGGCGTAAGTGAATATCAATGCGAATGCCGCCGGCACGTGTTCGATATTCATGAAAATGACGGCGAGCGCGCAAATCACATACCCAACCGCCATCGCTGGAACAATCCGGCCCGCTACGGCGCCGATCGACTTGATGCCGCCGATGATCACCAGAAACACCAATAGCGACAGCACTGCGCCGGGAATCCATGCCGTCATGACTTCGGTGAATGCCCCAACCGGGGCCGTCAGCGCCGTGTCGCCATTTTCAAAGGCGACGTCCGTGCCGGCGGCGCGCGCCGCGCGCACGTCGCAGGATGAAACCATCATGGTGCGGGTCGTTCCATCGACAGGCAGCGTGACGCGGCCGTCAACCGCCCAACAGGGCATCGAAGCAGCGACCGGGCGGCTGGCTTCGGCTGCAGCCGTTGCGATGCCGTTCGCCTGAATCATGTTGCCGGTGGCGATCGCCGAGAAGATCGTGCCGATGGCGAAGAAAATCGCGAGCCATCCCCAGCCGCGACCGAGGCCGTTGCGAATGTAATACATCGGCCCGCCATGGACGCGCCCATCGGGGTGCTTTTCGCGATACTTCACCGCAAGGCTCGATTCGGCGAATGAAGCCGCCATGCCGACGACGGCCGTCATCCACATCCAGAAGATGGCGCCCGGTCCGCCCAGCGTGAGAGCCGTTGCGACGCCCGCGAGATTGCCGGTGCCCACCTGGCCCGACAGCGCG
>JBGTFV010000240.1:0-11749 GCA_041747095.1 Parvularculaceae bacterium | reverse complement strand
GCCGATCTCTGCAGGCGGCCACGGCGCCTGCTGCAGGTCGACCAGAATCTTGCCCTGCAAGCTTGCTGTCGCCCCGACGACAACGCCAATAAAGGCCAACGCGACAACGGCGACTACAAGCTGGGCGATGGCGAGCGCTCGGCCGGCGGGCAGAGTCAGCGTGCGCCGTCCTTGACGCCGCCACGCGCCCAGCAGGGTTGTAATGGAAAACGCGGCGGCTAGACCGATCGCTGCATTCAGCGCAAGCGGCCCGTTGAGAAAGCCTGTTTTTTCATAGGTCGTCGTACCGAGCGCGCTCGCTATGCGAATGACCCGTCCCTTATCGTCCCGATAAGCGAACACGCGATCGCGATACCCGTCGCTCCACAGATTTTCGGCAACCTTGAAAAAACGCCGCTTGTCTCCGCGCGCGTTGGTGACGATCAGCGAGCCGTCCTCCTTCGGCGCGATCTGGAGCACGTCGGTTGAGGTGAGGAGCTTTTCCAGATTGGTCTCAGCCCGCCTGTTGGTGAGATAAAGGCCGGCAAGCGCTGCGCCATCGGCTGAATCGGCCTCGTTCGCCGAAAGAAAGGGACCTTCGACGCCCAACGGCCGCAACGTTCCGGTGAGGCGCGCCAGCGTCGCAGCAACCAGCAGGCCGGGCGTCGGTGGAGAATCAGCGGCGTTGATGGATGCGAATACGCCAACGCCGATCTCGGGCGCGATCGTCATCTGGGTGAGAAAACCCGACAGCGTGCCGCCATGCCCAAAAGTGCTCAAACCGGCGATCTCCGCCTCCATGAAACCGTGCGCCATATCGGGCGCGCCGGGACGATCGTCAAAGCGCCGGGTACGGATCAAGGCGAACGATTCCGGCGAAAGCAGGCGTCCTCCATCATACGCTCCCTCGTTCAACAGGAATCGCATCCAGCGCGCCGCGTCATGCGCATCCATAGACGCTGCTCCCGCGGGGGCCAGGGCGATGACATCGTGCGGCATTGTCTCGGTCGCTCCATCGCGAAACCGATGCGGCAAGGCTGTCCGCGCTTCGAGGCCGATTGCACTCGTCGTCGCTGCGCCATTTGCGTTGGGGTCAACGAGCGCGGTATTCGTCATCCCGAGCGGCGAAAAAATCCGTTCTCGGACGAACGCTTCATAGGATATTCCCGAGCGTAACTCTACGATATGGGCGGCAAGGTCGGTCGCCCAGTTCGAATAAGCCGTCCGCGCGCCTGGCGGCGCAACCCGGGCAGGCTGATGGCGCGCAAGCGCTTCGGCGAGGGAGCGCTCTCCGCGCTTTTCGAAAAAATGGCTGAGGTTATCCTCGAAGCCCGCGCGGTGGGCCATAATGTCGTTCAGCGTCACAGGCGCGTCGAAGCTATCCTCTATCTTGAAAGCTTCCAGATACTCGTTGACGTCCGCATGAAGATCGATCCGCCCCTCCTCGACCAGCATCATTACGGCGATCCAGACGAAGGTTTTCGACACCGAGCCGATGCGAAACAATGTCTCCGCCGTAGCTGGCCGGCGGTTCGCTGCATCGGCGAACCCGTAACCTTTCAGGAAGTCTCCTTCCGGCGTTACGACGGCGACAATCGCTCCCGGCGGATAGTCTCCAGCCATGCGAGCGGCGAGGAAGCCATCGACGAACGGTTCAAGGCGCGCGAACGCTTCGGCCTCGAACGTCTTAGCCGGCGCTTGATCCGCGAGGGCGCGACCGGGTCCAAAACCAAGCAGGATCACAAGCGTGATCGCAGCGACGATTGTGCCGGACAGCCTCGGCAATCCGCTTAAGATCTTTTCGATACCGATTGCCCCGACGATCCCCATAAACGACACCCCCACCAAGCCGTTCCGCATGCCCCCGCATCCATAAGCCGCAAATACTCGACATCAAGCGCTAGTGAAAGTAACGCCGCCTGCCAGACATTTCCAGCGCGAACGAAGCAGCGCTTCGGCGCGATCACGTTCTGCTGCGGCAACCGCCGATCGCGATCGGCGCTCGTTCGTTTTCCCCGGGCGGTGGCGGAACATGCCTTCAAAAGATCCACTGTGGATCGGATGGATCGGGTGGATCGACCTCGCGTCCTTTTCGCCGCCTCCTTTGTTGCAATCGCTGTTCGCACCGAAGTTGGTCCCTTTCATTGTGGACGAACACTGTGCGACCTGCGGAGGGGGTGGGGGATAACTTTTTTCGATCACGCTTGCGTGAATTAAGATGGATGGGAGGCAAGTCTTGCGGGCGGCTCGAAATCGCGGATTCGGCATCGCAAACTGTATGAAAACAGAATGCTCTCGTCGAATTGCGGCCGCCGGAGTTCAGGCATAAACCGAGGGCGAGAGGGGGGGGCATGAGCAAGCGCTGGTTCGCTGCAATTTTGCTTTTTTCTACTGCGGCATCAGCCGTGGACGCGCGTGTTTATGCGGCGGAGAGATCGAGCGAATTTTTGATTGGGGGCGAGTACCGCATTCGCTATGAGACGCTGAACGGCCAGTTCCGCGTCGGCGGCGAAGGCGGTGATCAAGCCATCGCGCTTCGGGGGCTTTTGCGCGCCGGATGGCGGCGCGGCCGGATCGAGGCACTTGCCGAGGGAATCGACTCTCGCAGCTATTTGACTGACGCGGGCTCGGTGCTCGACACCAGTGTTGTCGACGCGGCGGACCTGCTTCAGGCGCACCTGAAGGTTGATCTGCGCGCGCCAGGTAGCGATTTGCCGGAGCAAAGCCTTCTTGTCGGGCGTTACACGCTTGATCTGGGCCGGAGGCGCCTGATCGCGCGTAACGGTTACCGGAATACAATCAACGCGTTCACCGGTGGGCTATATACGGTGCGCACCCCAAATGGTCGTTCGGCGCAGATTTTTGCGGCGGCGCCCGTTGCGCGATTTCCGGCCGACGCCGTGGATATTCTAAACAACGAAACGCAGTTGGATCGCGAAGCGCCCGCAGTTCTTTTCGGAGCGCATATTCGTCCTTGGGCCCATGAACGAATGCTTTTGGAGACCTACGCGATCGGCATCGCCGAGTGGGATGGCGCTCGGTCGCCCAGTCGAAATCGCCGCCTGGGGACGATTGGCGCGAGATATGCGGCCGCTCCGGCGGCAGGCACCTTCGACGCGGAACTTGAAGCCGCGATTCAGTCAGGCCTAAGTCGGAGCAGCACGAGATCGGACGACACGACCGATCTGGATCATCTGGCTTGGTTCACTCACGCAGAAATTGGATATTCGATGGAGAGCCGCACTGACCTCCGCTTTGTCGCACAGATTGACTACGCCAGTGGCGACCGCGATCCTGCCGACAGCCGCTTCGATCGTTTCGATCCGTTATTCGGCGCGCGTGGTTTTGAATTTGCCCCAACCGGGATTTATGGCCCGATCTCCCGTGCGAACCTGCTAAGCGCCGGCGCTAGGCTTGTTGCGGAACCTGCGAGACACGTGTTCGCTACCCTTGCCTATCGGGCCTTTGCGCTCGCCAGCAGCCGGGACGTATGGACCACCGCCGGGCTTGTTGATCCTACTGGCCAATCAGGTCGCTTCATCGGCCATCATGGCGAGATCCAGCTTGGCTGGCGCATTCGCGAGAACGTTCGCATCGACGTCAATGGGTCGTTCCTTGGCGCCGGACGCTTCAGGCGCGAAGCGCCGAACGCGCCAGAATCGGAAACAACCCGTTATTTCTCGATTCAGACGCAGTTAAATCTCTGACAACCTTGCTGCGAGCTACTCGGCCGCCGCAGCGGTGTGCGCGCCCTCAGCGGGCGCGGCGATGAACCCGCCCGATTGGCGCGCCCACAGATCGGCGTAGAGTCCGCCTTGGGCGACGAGTTCGGCGTGAGAGCCGGACTCGATAATCCGTCCACGGTCGAGCACGACCAGCCGGTCCATTGCGGCGATCGTTGACAGCCGGTGCGCAATGGCGATGACGGTTTTTCCTTCCATCAGGGCAAGGAGGTTCTCCTGAATCGCCGCCTCGACTTCCGAGTCGAGCGCAGACGTCGCCTCATCAAGAATGAGGATCGGCGCGTTCTTCAGGAAGATGCGGGCGATGGCGATGCGCTGGCGCTGGCCGCCGGAGAGCTTTACGCCTCGCTCGCCAACCTGCGCATCGAGACCTTTGCGGCCCTTATTGTCTTCCAGCGACTGGATGAACTCCCACGCGTTGGCGCGGCGCGTGGCCTCGATCACTTCGGCATCGCTCGCGTCGGGTCGCCCATAGGCGATGTTCTCGCGGATGGAGCGGTGGAGCAGCGAGGTATCTTGCGTGACGACGCCGATCTGCGAGCGCAGGGAATCCTGCGTCGCCTCGGCGATGTTTGCGCCGTCAATCAGGATGGCGCCGCCTTCGACGTCGTAAAAGCGCAGGAGAAGATTGGTGATCGTTGTCTTGCCCGCGCCCGAGCGGCCGACGAGGCCGATCTTTTCCCCCGCCTCGATCACAAGCGAGAGGTCTTCAATGACGCCGCCTTCCTTGCCGTAGTGGAATGAGACGCGATCAAACTCAATGCGCCCGGTCGGTCGTGGCAAGGGCCGGGCCGCCGGGCTGTCGACCACAGCGCAAGGCTTGGCGAGCATGGCCATGCCGTCATGCGCGACGCCGATATTTTCGAACAGCGCCGACACCTCCCACATGATCCACTGCGACATGCCGTTGAGGCGCAACGCAAGGCCAATGCCGATCGCGATAGCGCCGACCGAGATCAGGTCCTGCATCCAAAGATTGATCGACAAGGCCGCAATCAGGAAGACGACAAGCGAGTTATTCAGATAGATGAGCCAATCGAAGCGCGTGACGAGGCGCATCTGCGGGTGCACCGTGTTGAGAAACCCGACCATGCTGTCCCGCGCGTAATCCTCTTCGCGGCCCGCATGGGCAAAAAGCTTGACAGTCGAAATGTTCGTGTAGCTATCGACGATCCGCCCGGTCATGATCGAGCGAGCGTCCGCCTGTTTCTCGGAAATCGCGCGCAGGCGCGGGATGAAGTAACGTACAATGAGAATGTAGCTGACGAGCCAGACGATGAGGGGCGCCGAAAGGCGCGGGTCCGCGGCCGCCACCACGACAATCATCGTCGTAAAGTAGACCGCCACATAGACGAACACGTCGAGGAGCTTCATCACCGTCTCGCGCACGGCGAGCGAGGACTGCATGACTTTCGTCGCCACCCGGCCGGCGAATTCGTTCGAGAAGAACGAGAGGCTCTGGCCGAGCATCTGCCGGTGCATGCGCCAGCGGGCGCTCATGGGCAGGTTGCCGAGCAGCGCCTGGTGCACGATCATCGACCGCAGCAGCACGAGAATGGGCAGAACGATGAGCACTAGAGCGCCCATCAGGGCGAGCGCAGGCCCCTCGGTTTCCAGAAAAGTCGCCCGGTCGGCGGTCGACAGCCAGTCGACGATCCTGCCCAGAAAAGTGAAAAGCGCCACCTCGCCGACCGAGACGATGGCGGTCAGGATGGACATGGCGATGAGCCATGGCCATGCGTCGCCCACATAATGGCGGCAGAACGCAACAAGCCCCGCCGGCGGCGCGCCGTGGCGGGTCTTCGGGAAGGGATCGATCTGCCTCTCGAACCAGGAAAACATCGCGCTCTTCGTCCGCCCTGCAGGCGACCGGACCTGCCCCCGCCCCTTGCGTGGCCGCCACGCCATTCCGGCCTAGGCCGCCGCCGCTCACGCCGTTAGATAGCGATCAAGCCCGCCCTGCGCCACCCGGGTGGGGATTTGCGGTCAGTCAGAGATGCGCGGCAGTTTAGCCTGCGATGCGGCTACATCCCGCTCAATCAGATCGAGAAACGTCTTCGTGCTCCAGTCGGCCGACGTCACGGGAATATCGGGCGCGTAGGTATCCGCCGGTCCGGGGCGGGCCGGGCGATCGACCCAGATTTTCATCGGCAGGACCATTTCAGCATAGCCAGAGCCTGTCGGCTCCACCCTGACTTCGAGATAGGTGGAGTCCGCCGACGAGGGCGCGCCGATCAGCCGCGCGCCAGGAAACCGGGTGAAGATGTCGAGCCCATTGTTGCAAGAACTCGCGCAGCTGCCGTCGCTGGCGATATAAACGGGGATATGCGGCATCAGCGGCGCTGGGGTTTCCTGCGAACGATCGTTTTCTTCATCCCTGGGTTCGAGGACCAGCGGCGTTCCGTCGGGCGCCTCGGCTAACGCCAGCGACAGCTTCGTTAGCGACTTCCTGAAACGCTCGGGAATTTCGGGATGGTTTGCGTATGTATCCACGACCGCGCGGACGGCCGGCGTGTTGCGCCAGAGAATACGGACGTCGGCGTGGTAGGCATCCATTGCGGCGGTCATGAACGGCTCGCCCCACAGATGTTCGGCGACCTGCCGCGGCCAAGTGCTGGACCCGCCGTTGTTCCCGCGCATGTCTATAAAGATAGCCCGCGCGCCGGCGAGGTCATCCTTGCGCGCCGCCAAATCTGCGAAGAGAACTTCATAGGCCGCCTGACCTTCCGCTCCGGGGCTGAAGTCCGGCAAGCCGATGAGAAAGAGCCCCGGGCGCGGCTCGCTCAGCCCAATGGGCGTCGTCTCGCCAATGAAGCTTTCACGGTACCATGAGCCGCTAACCTCGTCGGGAATGTCCGTCCACGTCAGCTTGTGACGGATGCGTTTGCCGTTCGCCTGTTGCAGGAGGCACGTCGCAGGCAACGAAGCGCCAATGAGGTCAAATCCGCTGTGACTGCTCGCCAGGAAAAGATTGTGCGCCCGGCGCCACCATTGGCCCGGCTCGTCGGGACGATAGCGCAGGGAGAAGACGTTGCGCAGCACCAGATCGCGAATGGGCTGCCCGTCGCAGCTGATCACTTCGGCGCCGACGAGACGGGCGTGATCGGACGCGCTGCGCGTCACCAGCATTTTAGAACCGCGCCAATTGGCGATGAATCCCGGCCAGCGAAGCGTTTCCGGCGCTTCGCGGCTGTAGGCTTCTGTTGGAAATACGACTGCGTGGCCATCCCGGAACGCTGAAGAGAAGGCGTCGAGAACAACCGAATAATCCTCTGGCTTCGAAACCCGCTCCGCCAGCGCAAGCGCGCCGGAGCGCGCCTTTTCCAGTTGGTCGCGGAAACCGGGATTGGCCGGGTCGTAATAGCCGGGGTGTTCCTGCGCAAAGGCGGCGTAGGCTGCTTCCACGTCTGCAATTGCCAGCGCCCGCCAGTCCCGAACGGCAATCTCATCGGGCTGCTGAGCGTAGGCGAGCGCCGACATCCCCCAAGCGATCATTGCCGCGGCCAGCGCCATTCCTGTTTGGCGAACGCCCGTAACCGCAAATTCATGATGGGTTCGATTGCTTGCCACGCCGATGGGTCCCTCTGTAAGCGATAGATGAAAATCTGAAGCGAGGCTTCAGCGCGGCAGGGTGCTAACAACCGACAGCCGGTGAGGCAACGTACCGATCGATGAGACGACCGGGAACCGCGCCGAGGTGGAATTTAATTTTCATTTGGGCCCGCCGATATGCGTCTCGACAAACTTCGCCATGGATCTCAGCGTTTCGAGGCGGGTGTCGCTTTGCGACAGCCAGTGATCTTCGCCTTTCAATTGGACGAAATCCACAGGCTTGCCCGCGCGCTTAAGGGCAGCGGCCATTTTGCGGCTGTGGTCAAAGGACACGACCGTGTCGTCCCGGCCGTGGATCAGCAGGACGGGCGCCTTGAACTGCGCCGCGAGATTGACGGGCGAGAGCGCGCGGACCTTTTCCTTGTCCTTGCGGCGGTCGCCGACAAGCTTGCGTATATAATTGTAGGTCAGGCTGCGCGCGCCCGTCTCGGTTTCTATCTCTCGTAACAGCTGCTCAAGGTCCGAGACCGGAGCAATGGCGACGACGCAGTTGAACAGGTCGGGCGTTGTCGCGCCGCCCATCAAGGCGGCATAACCGCCATAGCTGCCGCCAACGATGCAGGCTCGCTTGGGATCGGCCCAGCCGAGCCGGGCCAGCGTGGCAAGCGAGTCGCTGATGTCATCCTGCATCTTTCCGCCCCACTCGCCGTCCCCGGCCCGCCGGAACGCCTCGCCAAACCCCGCCGAGCCGCGAAAATTGGGCTGGATGACGATATGGCCCCGATTGGCGAAATATTGCGCCATCCAGTCGAACCCGATCGTGTCATACGCTTCAGGACCGCCGTGGGGCATGACGATCGCCGGCAGTGGCGTCGCCCCCGGCTCGACGCCGGGCGGCATTGAAACGATTGCGGGGATGGTCAAGCCATCCCGAGCCTTGAACTCGATCGCCAAAACGGCCCCGACATCGGCATCAGCGATGCGGGCGTACCTGCTGGTGAGGCGCGTGAGCTGACGGGTATCGCGGTCGTATCGCAGATAGGCCGGCGTCATGAATCCCCCCTCGACAAGCACAATCAGGGTGCGGAGGTCTTCCGTCCAGCCGACGAGGGAAACCGAGAGTCCCTCGCGCGAGGCGACAACGCTGTCCATGTCGGCGTTGAGTTCGGCGTCAAAGAACTTATAGCTCGGCGTCGCGCCAGCGTAGCGCACGCCGATAACCCGGCGAAAGTCGTCGACGAGAACGCCATCGATCTCACGGTTGGCGTCTACGAAAAGCGGGCGGGTCGAGGCCCCGTCGAGCGACAGCGCAAAGGCGCGCCGCACACCGGTTTCCGCATCGGTAATGGTGTAGACAAAGCTCGTCTCGTCGGGCGTAAGACCATGGATGCTGAAGGGAATGCCCTCCCCCTGCCGTTCGAGGATCGGCGTCCAACCCGCACCGCGCCGCGCCCACAGGCGGTAGCGCTTGTCTCGCTCTTTATATTCTTCGCGCGCGATGACATCGCCGCCGCCATTGACGAAATAGTCGAATGTACCCGCGTCGCCGCGCGCGACGATCCGCGCCACGCCGCCATCGAGTTCAACCTCATAGAGATCATATGAGGCGTCGCCCGTTTCCGGCGCAGTGAACGCCGGCATGAAGACGCGCTTGCCGTCCGGCGTCTTGCCAACGATTCGCCCGAGGCCCTTCTGCGGCGCGAGGCCACCTTTCGTCAGGCGCGGGATTTGAACGAGCTTGTCGGTCTTTATGTTAAAGGAATAGGCGCCGGAGTTTTCATATTTGTTCGACGCCGATCCGATGAACGTAGTTTCCGACGCCTGAATGATAACGTGATCGGGGCCGGCGAAACCGACTGATCGGGCCTTGACGCGGTCCGTTCGCATCCCGCGCATGAACGCGCCGCTCGCAGTCGTCACCGCGAGGATATCCGAGCCGTCCCGGCGCGTCAGAAAAGCGGCATGTGCGCCGTCAGGGGATATTGCCAGCGAGCGCGTGTCCGGCAACTCGCCATAGGCCTCGATGGGCGGTCGCGCGGTCGCGGCGCTAAAAGCGGCGCAGCACCATGCGATTGCAATGATTAGATTTTTCACGATTCCCCCTTTTACGTTTATCAAAAGGCGGAGGGTTGTTCGAGACAATTCAAATTTTTGTGATGGACGCGGGTGGGTCGCGCGTTGGCCGGTCTTATCTTCGCATCCGCGCCCTGACATAGCGCACCGTGCCGGTCTTCGAACGCATGACGACGGTGTGGGTGTTGATATAGCCGGGCTCCCACTTTACGCCGTCGAGCATCGTGCCGTTGGTGACGCCGGTCGCGGCGAAAATCACGTCGCCGCCGCAGAGGTCGTGCAGGCCGTATTTTCGGTTGAAGTCCGTGATGCCAGCTTTTGACGCGCGCCCGCGCTCGGCGTCGTTGCGAAACACCAACCGCCCTTGCATCTGCCCGCCAACGCAGCGCAACGCAGCTGCGGCTAGAACGCCCTCCGGCGCGCCGCCCTGCCCCACATACATGTCGATGCCGGTCGAGCGCTCGGTCGTGTGAAAGACCCCTGCAACGTCGCCGTCGGAGATCAGGAACACCCGCGCGCCAATCTTGCGCGCCTCGTCGATGATGTGTTTGTGGCGATCGCGGTCGAGCACGCACAAGGTGATATCCGCCGGATCGACCCCCTTGGCTTTCGCCAGAGCGCGCACGTTCTCTTCAACTGAGCGATCGAGATCGACGAGACCTTCCGCATAGCCAGGCCCGATGGCGATCTTGTCCATATAGACATCCGGCGCATGCAGCATCGTACCGCCTGTCGACATGGCGACGATTGCGAGCGCGTCGCCCATGGCTTTGGCGGTCAGGTCGGTGCCTTCGAGCGGGTCGAGGGCGATGTCGATCTTCGGACCTTTGCCGGTGCCGACCTTTTCGCCGATAAAGAGCATCGGCGCCTCGTCGCGCTCGCCCTCGCCGATGACGACCGTTGCGTCCATATCAAGCTTGTTGAAAGCCGCGCGCAGGGCCGTCACCGCCGCCTGATCGGCTCCGGTTTTGTCGCCCCGGCCGATCATGGTGGATGCGGCGATGGCGGCCGCCTCGGTGCAGCGTCCCGCCTCCATCGTCAGCACACGGTCGAGATAGGTGTCTTCATGCGCCATCTTGCGGCCTCCTTGGTTACGCCGCGTTCCGCCGCGACAGCATTTTCTTCACATTACGCGCTGCCTGACGGATGCGCTGTTCGTTCTCGACGAGCCCGATGCGGATGAACCCCTCGCCGTGTTCGCCGAAGCCAAGACCCGGCGCGACGGCCACATCAGCCTCCTCCATCAGGCGTTTGGCGAAACCGACCGAGCCGAGCTCGCGATAGGCCTCCGGTATGGGCGCCCAGGCGAACATGGAGGCCGGCGGGCATGGAATTTCCCATCCCGCTTTGGCAAAGCTTTCGACAAGCGCGTCGCGTCTTGCACGATAGATGCCGCGAATTTCGTCGACGCAGTCCTGCGGCCCGTCGAGAGCGGCGGACGCGGCGACCTGGATCGGCGTGAAAGCGCCGTAATCCAGGTACGATTTAACGCGCGCGAGCGCCCCGATAAGGCGCGCGTTACCAACGGCCATGCCGACGCGCCAGCCCGCCATGGCATAGGTCTTCGAAAGGGAGTTGACCTCAACGGCGAGGTCTTTCGCGCCGTCAACCTCCAGCACCGAGACGGTGGGCTCGTCGAAATAGATTTCCGAATAGGCAAGGTCGGAAAGAATCCAGATGTCGTGCTTCTTCGCGAGCGCCACCGCGTCCTTGTAAAAGTCCAGGCCGACGACCTGCGCGGTGGGATTCGAAGGATAGTTCAGCACCATCGCTGTGGGCTTCGGCGTTATATGCGCGATGGCGCGGCTGATGCCCGACAGATAAGCCTCGGGGCTTGGCGCCGGGACGCCGCGTATGACGCCCCCGGCCATGATGAAGCCGTAGGCGTGGATCGGATAGGCCGGATCCGGCGCGATGATGACGTCGCCCGGCGCGGTCATCGCCTGAGCCAAGTTTGCAAAACCTTCCTTAGAGCCAAGCGTCGCGATCACTTCGCTCGCGGGATCGAGCTTCACCCTAAAACGTCGGTCGTAATAGCGCGCGATGGAGCGCCTCAGACCCGGTATGCCCTTGGAGGCGGAATAGCGGTTGGTACGAGGTTTGACGGCGGTTTCGAGAAGTTTGTCGACGATATGCTGCGGCGTCGGCATATCCGGATTGCCCATGCCAAAATCGATGACGTCGCGCCCTGCAGCGCGCAGCCGCGCTTTCAACGCGTTGACTTCCTCGAAGACGTAAGGCGGCAGGCGCTTGATGCGGTAGAATTCTTCCGGGGACGGCATAATTCGCGTTTCACTCGGCGGGGGGAATGATTTGGGGGCGCGTGCGCCGTTCGCGCGCAGCGGCGGCGGTCTCGGCTTCGACGTCGGCTGCGAGCGCGTCGCGTAATGGGTCGAGCGCCT
>JBGTFV010000239.1:0-2223 GCA_041747095.1 Parvularculaceae bacterium | reverse complement strand
GTGTCAGAGGCGAGGATCGCCTTGATGATGGTTTTCATGGAGTCGACGAGCCCGCCGGGCGTGTCGATTTCTATGACCACAAGCTCGCGGCCATCAGCGTCGGCGCGGGCGATTTCGCGCGCCAGGTAACGGGCGTTTGCTGGCGTCACCGCCCCGGTCAGCGAAAGGACGACAGCGCTGCGTGGGCCGGATTGCGGCGCGGCGTTAGGGGCGTTAACGCCGTCACCGTCATTAGCCTGCGGCGTTTGCGCTGTCGTTTGCTGGGTCGTCTGCTGGGTAGTCGGGCTATTCGCTGGCGGGTCGCCAGAAGTCTGGCCGTTCGCGCCAACCGCGGCCATCAACGCGCCGACGAGAAGCAGTGCGGCGAAGAACCCGATCCGCTGCGATTTCAAGCGCCTTGTGGCCATCGTGCCGCCCCCTCCAGAACCCCACGCCCAACGTTACAGACATAAGCGATCATTGCGACGATTCAACGACCTTGCGGGCGAGCGCTGGGGCGCCTCTGGCGCTGGCGCCTGGGGAAATCCGGCAGGGGCGCAACCGGGTGAAGCAAATTCCTGCGCGGTTAACCATTACGCCTAACAGAATGTTCAGGCGCCGGCCGCAAATTGCGGTTTCGCTATTTGCAGGGGCTCCGCATCGATGCCGGCTATCGCGTCACAGGTTTCCGAGCCGGGCGAGCTTCTGGTCGTATGCGATCGCGACGATCGCATTCGCTTCGTCAATCGTCACTTCGCGGAGCTTTTCGGGGCACCAGCCATCGACTGGCACGGCCGCGTCTTCGCCCCCGATGGGCCGCCGGGCGACCTCGACGGCATTGGCGCGCGTCGGTCGTTCAGAACGGCGGCGGAGCTTGCGCGCGGCCGATGCACGATCGTCTGGGATCTGACCATCCTTGACGGCGGCGAGCGTCTTTACGGCGGTAAGGTGCAGTCCGCCATGCAGGACGCTCCTGCCGACAAGGCAGAAATATCCGACGCCGACATGGCGGCGCCCTCGCCGGCCAGCATGCGGTTTCTCGCAACGATGAGCCACGAGATGCGTACGCCGCTGAACGGCATTCTCGGCATGTCTTCGTTGCTGTTGGAAACGGACTTGTCGCTCAATCAGCGCTCCTATGTTGAAGCGGTCCGCCAGTCCGGCGCATCGCTCCTTGCCCTGATCAACGACATTCTGGATTTCTCGAAGCTCGACGCCGGCAGGCTGGATCTGGAACTGGCGCCGTTCGATCCCTCCGCTCTCTTGCAAGGGGTGACCGAACTTCTCGCCCCGCGCGCCGGCGAGAAGGGCATAGAGATCGCGAGCTATCTCGACCCGAAAACGCCTCGCCGACTTTTTGGCGACGAAGCGCGCCTGCGGCAGGTGTTGATAAATCTTGCCGGCAACGGCGTTAAGTTCACCGATCATGGCGGCGTATGCCTTGAGGCGAGCGTGCGCAACGGCGATGACGGGCGCATGCTTTTCGTAGTTTCCGTGCGCGATACCGGCGTGGGCATCCCTCGCGAAGATCGGGCGCGCATCTTCGACGAGTTCGCACAGGCTGACGATATCGCTGCGCGCCGGTCGCAAGGAACCGGCCTTGGCCTTGCTATTTCGCGACGTCTTGCGCGGGCCATGGGCGGGGACATCCTGGTGCGCAGCCGCCCGGGCAAGGGCAGCGTCTTTCTCTTCAGTGCGACCACGGAAGCGGCCGCCGAAATCCCGGCGCCTGCGCGTTTGTCAACGCCGACCGTGGTTGTCGCCACGCGCTCGTCGATCCTCGCCCGCGCCTTGCGCCTGCATTTGCGATCCTTCGGCGCAGACCGGATATTTTTTGTGCGGTCGGCAATTGAGGCGCAGACGGCGCTCGCTGACGCGCAAGGCGCCATGCTGTTGTGCGATTATGACATTGCCCACCAACTCGGCGCGACCGCATTGCGGGCGGCGCAACGCGCGCTCGTTCTCATTCCGCCGACGGGACGGGCCGCCATCGCCGGGCTGCGCGACCGGGGCTTCGATGGGTATCTCGTCAAACCAATCCGCCAGACGACGCTGATGCGCGAGGTGGCGCGCAGTCCTGGCATCGAGCCGCCGCTCGCAAATCCGGATGCAACGCTGGCTCGGCGTCCAACGCGCGCGTTGCGGGTTCTTCTCGCCGAGGACAATCAGATCAACGCCGTGCTGGCGACGGCCCTCATCAAGCGGGCCGGGCACCGCGTCGACGTCGCCGGCAACGGCGCCGAG
>JBGTFV010000238.1:0-6335 GCA_041747095.1 Parvularculaceae bacterium | reverse complement strand
ACCGGCGCCGGCGACCGCGCACGCCGCCGATAACGCCGCCAGCGCCGTCCGGTCGTGCAACAGCGCGCCAGCGCGGGAATGGTTCAGTTCGAGCGAAAAATGCCCAAGGCTTTCATCAAGTCGCCCCTTCCACTCCGTGCGGACTTCGTTGCCGGCTTGAAGGATCGGCTGCATCCGTCGCCCCTGCCCGCCATAGACAAGTCCGGCCCAGCGCCCGTGATGCGCAGTAAAGATGTCGGCCACCGCATGCGTCTCGCCATGAGCGCGCGCAGACAGAACGACCCCTTCATCTGTGAATTCCATGTCGCGAACGACCTGTGATTTGCGGCGCGGCGCTTGAGCGCAAGATTGCGCTATTGCATGCGCCGACCAAACCCCGGAAACTGTCGCGTGGGGGATGTGTTTAGCAGATGGCGCCAGACGGAAATAACATCAAGGAATTGCGACTGGCTTTTTTGTTGACGCCGCAAGAGCTTGCGGCGCGCATGGGCACCTATCCCGAACAGGTGCTGCGCCTCGAGGCGAGCGAAGAACCGCTTCCAGCCGAATGGATCGAGTCCGTATCGGAGGCGTTGGGCGTGCCGTCAGACGCCGTTATCGCAAGGCGCGTCGACTACGACGCGCTGATTGGCGAATCGGCGGTTCAACTCGCCGAGCCATTCAGACTTTGCCCGTCGACGATCCGTTTCGCCCTGACCGCTGTTGTCGCTCGGTTGGCGGGCCTGAGCCTTGCTTTGGGCCTGCCGGAAGATGAACTGGCAATCGCCGTCCGCAACATCATTGACTTTGTCGAGCATGACAGGCGCAGCGACGCGACGCCGCCAGACGTCAGTCGTCTGTTTCAATCTCTTCAAATAACTGTCGTAGCAATCCTTCAAGCCCGCGGCGTTGTGCTGACGGAGCAAGATCTGGGAGCGCTTCGCCAGACGACCCAAGCTGCAGCGGCGATGATTGAGATAATGTCTGCGTCCCCACTCCCGGGCGAGGCGGGGAGTTCGGACGGCGCACCGCGGCGAGCGGAATAACGTTTCCCTTTGGCCTCGCAAACAGCGATAAAGCGCGCTCATAGAGGCGCTCGGGGCGGCGCTCTTTATTTTTATTTGTACCAGTAGAATCGTCTTTAACCAATTTTTCCCCCGAAAAATCAATGTATGAACGGTATGGTAATCGAGTTGTAAAGCCCAAGGCAAGTCACAACTTAGCGAAGTCTTTACGGCAGTTCTGCACCCTTTCCCGACGCCAGCGTGGGCGGGCGTTTGTAACGGGAGCAGTTGCGTATGACCAAATCCTTGAAGAAGCAGCAGGTAGCGCTGCTGAGAGTCGAAAAGCAGGCCCTTACCCTAGGGGCCGGCATTGCGGCTCTGACGACGACCTCCGGCGCGCAAGCCGAGGAGATTCTCGGCGAGTCGGTTGCGGCGCACGCTGAGTCGATGAAAGCGGCTTATCTTAACCTTGTCGCCACAATGCAAGCCGCGCATGATGCCATCGAGGCGAAGGCGCAGGCTGTGGGCGCAGAATTGCTGCAAGCCCGGGGCACGCCGAAAGAGCCTGTGCTGGAGGGCGCGAAATCTCTCTTGGGTCTTGGATAGTCGTTGGCTATTACGCCGCGGCCGTGCTGGCCATGGTCGCGGCGGCTTACTGGTCTGGTTCAAAGAACATTGTGGGCGCAGCCCACGCCATCTCCCTCGTCTGGATCGGCTCAAATATTGTCTGGCTCGCGGGGCCGGTCGGCGCCGTGTGGAAATACGCCATCATCGACGGCGTCGCCTTGATGTATTTCTACCGCCGCTGGGTCGAACCTGCGACCCAGCATCGCCAGCTACATTTCCTGCTGATGTGCAGCTACCTGGCGACGACGGGACATTACACGGTGCAACTCGTCGCCAAACAAGTTCTCCCGGACGCCTTCGGCATGTCCGGCTGGTGGTTCCAGCTCATCAGCAACGTCATGTTTGCCGGCGAATTGTTGTTGGTGACCGTCTACGCCCTGCTGCGACGCAAGGCCAAACAGGATCGACGCAAATGGCGGGCCGATACGGAACGTTGGCTCGCTCAGCTATCAGGTCGATCGCGAAAGCCCAAAAACTGAGGCGCGCAGGCTTTCTGAGAACCTCAATCGACGATGTCGAGGCCCATGCCGCGATAGCGCGCCGCCTCTTCAGCCCACCCCTCGCGCACCTTCACATGCAGGAAGAGGTGCACCGTTTCGCCGAGCAGCGCAGCAAGCTCGGCCCGCGCCGCCGCGCCAATTGCCTTCAAAGTCTGACCCCGTTCGCCGAGAACGATACCCTTCTGGCCGTCTCGCGCGACGTAGATCGTCTGTTCGACCTTAAGTTCGCCCTTCTGATTCCGGGTCCAGCTCTCGGTTTCGACCGTCGTCTCGTAGGGAAGCTCTTCATGCAGGCGCAGATAGATTTTCTCGCGCGTGACTTCCGCCGCCATCAGGCGGTCTGAGATATCCGAGAGCTGATCTTCCGGATACATCCATGCACCCGCCGGGGCGCGCGCTGCCAGCAAATCTCGCAGCTCGGCAAGACCGTCGCCGCGCTCTGCCGACAGGAAGAAGGTTTCGGCGAACGGCGCCGCCTCATTGAAATGACGAACCAGCGCAAGAAGACTTGTGCGAGGCGTCTTGTCGATCTTGTTGAGGACGAGGCTCGCGGCCGCGCCCTGCTCTTTCAGTACTGCGACGATAGCGTCCGTATCGGCCCGCGAGCGCCGCGCCGCCGCAGGACCGTTCTCGCCTGCGATATAGGCAGGCGCATCTACGACGAGCAGCACTGAGTCCGCGCCCTTCAGCCCTTCCCATGCGGCGGCGACCATCGCGCGATCGAGCCGGCGTCGCGGTGAAAAAATGCCCGGCGTGTCGATGAAAACGAGTTGCGCATCGCCAACGATGGCGACGCCGCGTATGCGCGTGCGCGTCGTCTGAACCTTGTGGGTGACGATCGAGACTTTTGCGCCGACGAGCGCATTGACGAGCGATGATTTGCCTGCGTTCGGCGCGCCGATGACCGCGACAAAGGCGCATCGCTGCGGCCCCCGCGTCGGCGCCTCAGCAGTCGGATCTTCGGCGGACGTCATGCCTCTACCTCGCTCCAGATTCCTTCGCGCACAAGAAACGCTGCGGCCGCGGCCATCTGTCCGGCGCGCTTTGACTGTCCATCGCCCCGCGCCGCAGGAAAGCCGGGCACCTGTACGTCAATGGCGAAGGCCGGCGCGTGGGCGGGGCCCACTTCCGTGACAACAGCATATTTCGGCGCGCCGAGTCCGCGTTCTTGCGCCCATTCCTGCAGCGTCGTTTTGGCGTCTCGGTGACGGCGCATCAACGTATCGAGATTGGGCGTCCAATAAAGATCAAAGGCGCGGTGCGCAGCGGGCAGGCCGCCATCGATGAACAATGCGCCAAGAAACGCCTCGCACACGTCGCCAAGAATTGCCTTCTTGCGCCGGCCGCCCGCCTCGTCTTCTTGCTTCGACATTCGAATGACCTGATCAAGACCCAGCGCAAGCGCAGCCTTCGCGCAGGTTTCCTTGCGCACGAGCGCGTTGAGGCGCGGTGCAAGTTCGCCTTCCGGCATCTTTGGGAATTTCCGCCAGAGCGCTTCGGCGGCCATCAGGCCGAGAACGCGGTCGCCGAGAAACTCAAGGCGCTCAAGGTCGCCCAGCTTCGAAGTCGCAGCAAGGCTCGAATGGGTCAGCGCGCGCGTGAGCAGCTTTCGGTCAGCGAATTTATGGCCAATGCGCGCCTCAAGCTCGTCAAGACGGCCGGCGCTCATTCGACCGGGTCGAGAATCCGACCATAGCGGATCGCGAACGGCCACTTCCAGATTTCCCACAAGCGGGATTTATCTCCGTCTACGGAGAAAAATAGCCGCTCGGCCCTGCCGACAAAATCCTCAAGCGGGATGTAGCCGACGGCAGACGACGCCCGGCTATCCTGGCTCTCGTCGCGATTATCGCCCATCATGAAATAATGCCCTTCGGGCACGAGATAGGGCCCGACATTGTCGTAGGGTCCCGTGTCGCCAAGACATTCCTCAACGACGTAGCTGACGCCGTTGTCGAGCGTCTCACGGTAGACCGGCACTTCGACGTCGTTGCGATAGGCGCACGACCGCGTCACCGAACCGATACGTTCCTTTTGAACCGCTGCGCCATTGATGTGCACTCGGCCCGCAATAACGCGGATCTCGTCGCCCGGCAGGCCGATGATTCGTTTAATGTAATCCCTGTTTCCGTCGAGCCGGTTCTTGAACACCACCACCTCGCCGCGTTCGGGCGCGCGACCCAGCACGCGCCCGTCCAACGGGGCGCGCGTCAGGGGCCAGACCAGCGAAGCGCGCGAATAGCCATAAGTCGGTTTCGACACGAACAGGAAGTCGCCAACGAGCAGATTCGGCTCCATCGACCCTGACGGAATATTGAATGGCTGGAAAAAGATGATGCGCAAAACCAAAGCAATTCCAACGGCGTAGAGGACGGTCTTCGCCAAATCTACGGCTTCCTCAGCCGCCGTCATTTTCACTGGCTGGGCGCCAATACGATCGCCGACCGAGCCTTTTCCCGAACCGAACAAACTCATTGCGATCTATTCCCTCGCCGCCCGTGCGGGCGATTCAACACGTTGCCCGGTTTCCGAATACCCTCTCGCCTCGATTATCACAATCGCCTGCGCGATGGGGAATTCATCGGTGATCGTCAGGTGGATGAAAGGCGTGGAGCCGGGAGGCGTCAGCGCGGCGAGCCGGTCCGCCGCCCCGCCCGTAAGAGCCATGGTTGGCTGCCCGCTCGGCAGGTTTACCACGCCCATGTCGCGCCAGAAGACCCCTCGCGACAGGCCCGTCCCCAACGCCTTGGCGCAGGCCTCCTTTGCGGCGAAACGTTTCGCGTAGGAGGCCGCCCGCAGATGCCGCCGGTCGGACTTCGCGCGTTCGATGTCAGTAAAAATTCGCTGCGTGAAGCGCTCGTCATGTCGGGCGAGGGTTTTCTCAATGCGGCGAATGTCGATGAGGTCGTTGCCGATGCCGATGATCATGGCGTTCAGTAATGGCCGCCGCTGCGCGCGTCCTGCATCAGGCGCTTCATTTCTTTGACCGCTTCGCGCAGGCCCATGAAAACCGCCTCGCCAATGAGGAAATGACCGATATTGAGTTCGACGATCTGCGGCACGGCAGCGATGGGCTGAACATTAAAGAAAGTGAGGCCGTGCCCGGCATGCGCCTCAAGTCCGATCTCGTCGGCCGCCGCGGCCGCGGCGCGAATAAGGCCAAGTTCATGCGCGATGAGTTGCGGGTCCGTCGCCGCGCAAGCCGCGTGATAAGCGCCGGTGTGCAGTTCAACAACCGCCGCGCCGCAGGCTTGCGCCGCCTCGATCTGGCGCAGGTCAGGATCGACGAACAGCGAAACCCTGATCCCGGCCTCGCGCAACGCCTCGACGTAGGGAGTGAGAGCCTCGCGCTGGCCAGCCGCGTCGAGCCCGCCTTCTGTCGTGCGTTCTTCACGACGCTCCGGCACGAGACAGCAGGCGTGCGGCCGGACGCTCAAGGCAATGCTGCGCATCTCGGCAGTTGCGGCCATCTCGAAGTTCAGTGGCAGCGGCAGCTCTTCGCGCAGGCGACGGAGGTCGCCGTCGAGTATATGGCGACGATCCTCCCGCAAATGCGCCGTGATATTGTTGGCGCCGGCGCTCATCGCGAGTTCCGCCGCTCGAACAGGATCGGGATGGGGCCCGCCGCGCGCGTTCCGCAGCGTTGCGACATGATCGATATTAACGCCCAGTCGGATAGGCGAGAGCGCGGCCATTATTGACTGACGCCCCGACTGCCTGGCTTCACGGCTGGCGTGGCCATCAGATGCGGCGGCAGACGGTCGGCGGGCCAGGCCTCGACCTTCATTTCCGCCAGCGCGATCATCGGCGCGCCAACATCAGCTGCGCCCGCCGAACGATCAATAAGACAGGCAAGAGCTTCGACCCTGCCGCCAGCAGCGCGAACAGCCGCCACGCATTCGCGGGCCGATAGTCCGGTTGAGACAATATCTTCGACCACAACGACCGATGCGCCTGCGGGAAGCGAAAACCCGCGCCTCAATTTGAATTCTCCATCCACCCGCTCGACGAACATGAAGGGCGCGCCGAGGTGACGGGCCGTTTCATAACCAAAGATGATCGCGCCCATGGCGGGCGAGACAATGAAGTCCGGCGGCGCTTCGACGCGCGCCCTGATGCGCGCCGCCAGCGCAGCGCACAGCCGCGCCGTGCGATCCGGGTACATCGATACAATCGACTTGTTGAGATACGTATCTGCGTGCAATCCGGACGACAGGATGAAATG
>JBGTFV010000237.1:0-3874 GCA_041747095.1 Parvularculaceae bacterium | reverse complement strand
GCGTCGGCAAGACCACCATCGCGCGCCTCATGGCAGCCGAGGGCGGGTTAGAGTTGAGCGCCTTGTCGGCGGTTTTCTCCGGCGTCGCCGATCTTCGGCGGGCGTTTGAAGCGGCGGAGGCGCGCCGCAAGGCGGGGCGTCGGACGCTTTTGTTTGTGGATGAAATCCATCGCTTTAACCGCGCGCAACAAGACGCCTTCCTCGGTCCAATGGAGTCAGGGGCGGTCATTCTGGTCGGCGCGACGACCGAGAACCCGTCATTCGCGCTCAACGCCGCGCTGTTGTCCCGCGCAAAGGTGCTGACCCTGAAGCGCCTTGATGTAATTGCCATCGAGGCGCTGCTCGCGCGGGCCGAACAGGACGCAGGCAGAAGGCTTCCACTGCTGCCCGAGGCGCGGACCGCCCTCATCGCGATGGCTGACGGCGACGGACGATATGCGCTCAACCTCGCATCAGAACTGTTTGGCGCCGCCGAGGCGTCGGCGCAATTAACGCCTGCTGATCTTGAAGCAATCGCGCAGCGGCGCGCGCTGAGCCACGACCGGGCGGGCGAGTTCCACTATGACCTTGCAAGCGCGCTGCAGAAGTCGATACGCGGGTCGGATGTCGATGCGGCGCTCTATTGGGCGGCGCGGATGCTCGCGGGCGGCGAGGATCCGCGGTTTATCCTCCGACGGCTGATCGTGATCGCATCGGAAGATGTCGGCAACGCAGATGCCCGCGCCTTGCCGCTCGCGATCGCCGCGAGCCAGGCTTACGAGCGGCTCGGCCAGCCGGAAGGCGAGATCGCAATCGGTCAGTTGGTTGCCTACCTCGCCGGAGCGCCGAAATCCAATCGCGCGCACGTCGCCTTCAAACGAGCGAAGGCGGCAGCCGCTGAAACGGGTTCGCTCCCGCCGCCTCGGCATGCGGTCAATGCGCCGACGCGGATCATGAAAGAACTCGGCTATGGCGCCGGTTACGCCTATGACCATAATCATGAAGGCGCATTTGCCGGACTGGATTATTTTCCCGAGCAAATGCCGCGCGCGTCGTTCTATGAGCCGCGCGATACAGGCGACGAGGCGGCGATCGCCGCCCGCATGGCGCAATGGGCGCGACTTCGCGACGAGCACAAGTCATGAACGCCGAGATCGTCGTCTATCGCATCGAGAATGATCTCGGCGCAGATGAATTTATCGACGTTCTTGCGCGCTCAACGCTTGCCGAACGCCGCCCGGTCGATGAGAGGGCGCGAATGGAAGCCATGCTGCGCGGGGCTGACCTGATTGTCACGGCGCGGGCTGGCGATTTCCTGGTTGGCGTCTCGCGGTGCCTGACCGATTTTGCCTTTTGCTGTTACTGTTCCGAGCTTGCGGTGGACAAAGCGTGGCAGGGCAGGGGCGTCGGCCAGCGCCTGCTCGATGAGAGCGCAAAGGCGGCCGGACCTTTTGCGCATTTTTTTCTGTTGTCGTCACCCGGCGCGATCGGTTTTTACGAACATATCGGAATGAGGCGGCTCGACGTCGCCTTCGATCGTCCGGACTGGGTGCGTTACGGCTGGAAGGGCGCCTCCGATGACGCTTGAAACCCTCATTGGGGCAAAGGCCTTTCTGATCGCTGGGTGGTTTGGGCTTCTGTTCATGTCAGAGCGCCTTGCGCCGGCGCGTCCCGCTGCGCGCAACATGCAGCGCCTGTTGCGCAATGGCGGTATGTGGGCGACGGCGATCGTCGCCTCGCCTCTGATCGTGTTGCCGTCTCTTGCTCTTGCGCAGTCGATCGGCTTCTGGACGCGAGGACCCGAATGGTCGGGACCGGCAAGCCTTGTCGTCGATATTTTGATCCTCGACTTATTCACCTACGTTCTGCACCGGGCGTATCATGAGGCGCCGCTAATGTGGCGGCTCCACGCGCCGCATCATTTCGACCGCACGCTCGATACCAGTTCCGCCATGCGATTTCATTTTGGCGAGGTGGCGCTGTCCGCCGCGTTGCGCGTGCCGCTCATTGTCGCTCTCGCCATACCGATTGCGCATGTTGTCCTTTTCGAGATCATGCTTGCGCTCGTCTCAATCTTTCACCATTCCAATCTCAAACTGCCGCCGCGCGTCGAGGGGGCGATTTCACGCATCTTTGTGACGCCGTCCATCCACTGGGTGCATCATCATGCGGTGCGCGCGGATACTGACTCCAACTATGGCGGCGTTTTCAGCTTCTGGGATCTGATGTTTGGTACCCGGAGCAAAACGAGGCGCACGCCGGAAATGCCGATTGGCGTTGAGGGCGCGGCGGAGAAATCGCTGCCTGAGCTTCTTTGTTGGCCGGTAGCGAGGGAGGGCAGGCGATGAGCGGCGGCTGGGGGATCTGGGCGGCAATTGGCGTTGGCGGCGCGATAGGCGCAATGGCGCGCCATGCGGTGAACAAGGCGGCCCTTGCGGCATTCGGGCCTGCGTTTCCCTGGGGCACGCTGATGGTCAATGTCGCAGGCTCGCTGTGCCTTGGCGTTATCGCAGCATTGCTCGCCGCAAAGCCCGGGGAGAGCGCCCTCCTGCGCGGCTTCCTTGCCGTCGGCGTGCTGGGCGCATTCACGACGTTTTCGACGTTTGCGCTTGACGCGGTATCGCTCTTCCGTGAGCGCAGCATCTGGATCGCGGCGGCTTATGCCGCAGGCTCATTGACCTGCTCGATCTTTGCTTTCGTCGCCGGTTGGACGATCACAAGGGGCGCCTCATGACGGGTGTTGATATGCGGACGGTGGCGCCGCGCGATGCAGGCTTGCGGCTCGACCGCTGGTTCAAATCCTATTTTCCTGAAGTGCGTCACGGCGCGCTTGAGAAGCTCTTGCGCACAGGACAGGTGCGCGTCGATGGCGGTCGCGTGAAAGCGAACCACAGGCTTGAAGCCGGACAGGTGATCCGCATACCGCCACTCGACGTCAGCCTGCGCACCCCGTGGGAGAATGAGGAGGATGCGCCGACCCATGTGCGGCCAACGCCGTCCAAACGCACGCTGAGAGATGACGCATCGCGGCTTGCCGAATGGACAATTCTTGAAGATGACGCGCTCCTCGTTCTGAACAAGCCTTTCGGGCTTGCCGTGCAGGGCGGCACGCGTACAGAGCGGCACGTCGACGGCATGCTGGCCGCGCTTGAAACCGATGGCGATCGGCCGCGTCTTGTCCATCGACTTGACCGGGATACGGGCGGCGTTCTCGTGCTGGCGAAAACCCGCGAAGGCGCCGCGCGCCTTGGCGGGGCGTTTCAACGTCATGAGGTCGAAAAGACCTACTGGGCGCTGTGTGCGGCGACACCCTCCCCAAAGGAGGGCGTTATCGACCTGCCCATAGCGAAACGGATGGTGCGGATCGGGGACGGGGCGCAGGAGAGGGTCGTTCCGGCGGAAGGCGAAGACGCGCGCAAGGCGATCACCGAATACGAGACAATCGAGAGCGCCGGCGGCGGACCTGCGTTTGTAGCGCTCCGCCCGCTGACGGGCCGCACCCACCAGCTGCGCGTGCACTGCGCCGCTATAGGCGCGCCCATCGTTGGCGACCGAAAATACGGCGGTCCAGCCTCCCGCATTCCCGGCGTTGCCGATGGCCTGCATCTCTTTTGCCGCTCCATGAGCTTTCCGCATCCGGAGAATGGCCGCCGGGTAACGGTCGTCGCGCCGCTGACGAAACCGATGCTGGAGACGTGGCGACTCTTGAGCTTTGATCTCGACGCGGCAGATCCATGGGACCCAACATCCGCTCTCCACGGCCGCAAGCGAAGCGCGCGATGAAGGACAACGCTGCGCCCGTCCGGCCCTATAATGAAGTTGCGGCGCTTCCTTTCGAGGGCGCCTTCGCCGTTGCGCTTGACGGGCGGATCGCGCGCACGCCCCGCCGCAAGAT
>JBGTFV010000236.1:0-5325 GCA_041747095.1 Parvularculaceae bacterium | reverse complement strand
CGTCGCCAACCTCGCCGCGCGCACCGACCGGCTAGCCATCAATTGCGCGCGACAGCCGCGGCCGAGCCTTTATCTCGCCGGTGACCAACTCGATGCCGCCGGCATCAGGCGCGAAGGCGAAGCGCGACGGCAAGCTGGGTTCGAGACCGATATTCTTACGCGAAGCATGTTGAGGGCTGACTATGGAATTGACCGGCCCGCCGCCTTGCGAGCGTTCGGAGATTTTGGCGCTGACCCTACGCGACTGACCAAGGGATATTTGAAGGCGGCGGCGGCGGCCGGCGCTACGTTCCACGCCCCTGTGGAAATCACCGGCGTTGACGCGCGTCCGCGAGGCGTCACCGCGCGAACAAAGAGCGGCGTCACGATCAAATGCCGCACGGTCATTTTCGCCACCGGCTATGAATTTCCAAAATTCGTGCCGCTGGACGGCCATAGTATGGTTTCAACTTTCGCCTTCGCAACGGCGCCGCAACGGCGCCGCCTGTGGCCTCAAGAATGTCTTATCTGGGAGGCTTCGGATCCATATCTCTATATGCGCACGACCATTGATGGGCGCGCCGTCATTGGCGGAGAAGATGAAGATTTCGTCGATGCGGAAAAGCGCGACGCAATGCTTGAGCGCAAGATCAAAGCCATCGGCAGAAAGGCGCGGCGCTTGTTTCCAAAGCTCGATGTCACGCCTGCGTTCGCTTGGGCCGGAACATTCGGCGCCAGCGCCGACGGGCTTCCGACGATCGCTGAAGTGCCAGGTCTCAAAAATTGCTGGGCGGTTCTCGGCTATGGCGGCAACGGAATCACCTTCAGCCGCCTTGCGGCGGAAATCATCCGCACGTCGCTCACCGGCGGGGTTGATCCGGATGCGGATATCTTTGAGTTCAGAACGGCGGGTGGGCACGCCGCCAAAAAGCATTGATGACGCGATCTCAACGGTGCAATATCTTGGGGCCGCCCGTCAATCGCTATAGCTACGATACGCACGGTCAACAACAATCAGTATTGCCGTCTCCCAAATTTTCGTCGCCGGCAGCCCCGGATACGCCGTTATTGTTCGCGCGGCAGCATGACCCATATGCGACGATAGCCGAAGCGGGATGCGCTCGTGGTCAAAGTGCTGGATTACCATTCTCAGTCATGAGGGGCCGCCCGGCGCGCTAGTAAAAACCGGCGAGGCAGCAATGTCGGCCCGGTTGCCAGGAGCGGAAATTCTCAAAGCGACCCCATTGCGGACGTTCAAGGCTTCACCGATATTCCACCCGCCCGATAATGGAGTCGCCAATGCATAATGGGGTCTGGATCGCAGCATCGGGGTTTTTTCTGGCGGCAATATCGCCAGCTGAAGAACCAACGGAAGCAAGCCTTCGAGCGGCTGATGCCGAACAGATGCGAATCATTGTCGAGGAGGACGTCGAGGCGCAAGAACGGTTCATGCATCCCAACTATATCATCAACGCTCCGGCCAATCGTATCCTGCGCAAATCGCAGGTTGTCTCCATGCTCGCTCAAGGCCGCATCGCTAGCGAGCGGTTCGAGCGTGTTGTCGAAGGTACAGCGATCACGGGCAACGTCGGCATCGTGATGGGCCGTGAACTCGTAATGCCTGCCACAGATAGCGAATTGGGTCGCTCACACCCCAATCAGACACTGCAACGGCGCTTCTCCAATATCTTTCTTTTCGAAGAGGGCCGATGGCGCTTTCTGGCGCGCCAGGCGACCATCGTCGGAGTGCAATAAGTCCGCATCCCACCCACAAACGGCCATGTCCGGCCACCGATCGCGATCCTGAAACCCGACGGGCAGCTTCCAAGGATTTCTCGCCAGAAGCTGAATTTCTCAAACCGACACCCATGCGGTCATCCTCGGCAACTTGGAGCAGGTCCCCTAGCGGAGATTAGCGAGGCCGTGATAGATTTCGTGCCGCCTTTCCGTCCCTATGGGAACAAACCCGGCTTGGGATGACCGAAGGAATAGACCGTTGAAGGCCATGATGTTTAGATTTGCGTCTTGGATCCTTGCGGCTCTGTCTCTCGCTGGTGGCGCAATGGCGCAAGAAACTTCGACAACACTGGACCGCGCCGTCCATGAGGCAATGGAACAGACAGGTGCCAAGGGGCTCGCAATTGCGGTAATCGATGAAGGGCAGGTCGTCAGCGTTCGCGCATACGGGGTGCGGAATGGCAACGGCGATCCGCTCACAACCGAAACCGTGATGTACGGAGCGTCCATTACGAAGGCGGTTTTCGGGTATCTCACGGCGCAACTTGCTGCAGAGGAACGCCTTCATCTTGATCGACCAATCGCCGACATGCTTTCCGATCCGCTACCCAGCTACGGCAATCTGGATGATTACGGGAACTGGGGAGACCTCGCATCCGACGATCGTTGGAAATTGATAACGCCCAGGATGGTGCTCACCCACTCGACGGGATTTGCGAATTTCGCGTTTCTCGAACCCGATGGCCGTCTGCGCATCCATTTCGATCCGGGCACGCGCTACGCATACTCAGGCGAGGGCATGATGCTCCTTCAGTTCGGGTTGGAGCGCGGACTGGGCATGAACATCGAGAAAGAGCTGCAGCAGCGCTACTTTCAGCCACTCGGGATGACGCGCACAAGTCTGATGTGGCGAGCCGATTTTGCCAACAATCTTGCCGATGGCTGGGATGCGAACGGCAATATCGAGCCGCATGACGAGCGCAGCCGCGTCAGGGCGGCAGGATCAATGGACACGACCATCGCAGACATGGCGCAAATGGCGGCGTACCTGGTTCGCGGCGAGGGGCTCCCGCCAGAGTGGCGTCTCCTCTATCCGGGGGGCACGCTTCCGATCACGACGAGGCAGCAATTCCCGACATTGCTGCAAGACGCGCCCGAGGCTGAGCGCCCGCAAGCCAAAGCCGGGTGGGGCGTGATTGCTTTCTCCGGCCCTCAGGGCCCGGGATGGTACAAGGGCGGACACAACGACACGACGGCCAATACGCTTGTTTGCCTGAAAGACGGTCGCCGCTGCGTTCTGATCCTCTCGAACGATGTGAGAGCCGAAAGCGCCTTTCCGAGACTGGTGCGCATCGCTCTTGGCGAAACCGGCGTGCCCTATCGTTGGGAATATCCCAACCTACCGGAGTACTAACCACTCGAACCGCAAGTTGGCAGCCCTCGTTACAGATTTGTAGCGGCCAGTGGGCTGTTGTTCCCCTTCGCTCGCGGTTACATCATGGGAGGTGCTACGGAGGCGATGCAATGTTTCCTATGGGCGGGGTGTTTTCGCGTATTTCTGCTCCACCACATCACTTGGTCTGTCAATTCCTTTGGCCATATGTTCGGAGCGAAAGTTCCTGACTCACGTGATGAGGCACGCAATATTCTGGCGCTTGCTATTTTAATGATCGGCGAAGGTCTTCATAGTTATCACCATCGCTATCCGCTGCAGGCAATTAACGAGCCAGCATGGTTAGACACAAGCGGCCAAATCTTAAAACTTCTGGCTCGATTTCGTGTCGTCGATTTCGTCGAGGCGCATTCACGAACTTAGCCTGATCGTGCAACATTTTATGCCCGCCTATTTGCCGACTTAGCTTGCGTATAACCCCTGCAAAGCACCCCGCGCTCACGCCAGTATCTGCAAGTTTTAAAAAAAATCGAGCAGTTTGCTGTAACCAAGCCCAACTCGAGAATCACTAACCAATGGCCCACAGTTAGGATGGGCACAGACTGTTACCTCCCGGCCTTTACAATTTATTCGCTACGTAGCTGCGAGCTCGTCGGTCCCTGTATTTGTGTGGAGTTTCCTCACAGGAGACGGACGAAGAGTTGGCTGACCCATCGAACCGGCCGGAAAACGAACCGTCATTTAGCGTCTCTGTCCGCACTCTCGTGTCATGCTGACCCCCTCGCCCGGAGTCCCGCCGTCCCGTCTCTCGGCCGCAATGGAACCGCTAGAAAGCCACGAGAGACGCGCGGGTCTTTCAGGCCCGATAGGTCTCTGCCTCAGTCTCTACTCCCCAGATGGTTGTGCAAAATACCCGCAAAAACCGCCAATTATGCGGGTTTCGAAGAAATTATCTGTGCACTGAGGTAACACGTCCAGGTTGTGGCGGATGGAGAGGGATTCGAACCCTCGAGACGGTTACCCGCCTACACGCGTTCCAGGCGTGCGCCTTCGACCACTCGGCCACCCATCCTAACCGGCGCGAGGTCGCGTCCGACGGCAGGCATCTATACAAGCGCGTCCCGCCAGCGCAAGCGCTGCGCCATACCCACAGGCGCGAGGCCTATCGCTCGGGTCAATTCAAGCCAGACAGCGCACCAGTTGCGCGATCGGCACGAACGCCGTTCTGCGAGGCGGATCAATTGCGTCGTCGCCACAGCGCGGCTAAAGTGTGAATGGTAGGGGAATAAGGGGCGGTAAAATGGCGGCGTTTAGATTCTTGGCGTGGACCCTTGTGGCGATGGCGATCGCCCTCTTGGGGGCGGATGCAGTTTCGTCACTCGAAACGGGCGAACCGGTTATTCGATCTACAGCTTCCATCCTCAGCATTTTCGGCATCGACGGGCTTTCCATCGCAGACGCCGCCCCCGGCGGCGTCGCGCAGGCGATCAAGACCGTGATGGGCATCCCCCTGTGGGCCGTTGTCGGCATCATCGGCCTCGTGCTGACGCTCGTCTTCCGCCCGTTGGACTAGAATCAGCGCAAGTGGCCTTTGAACGAGAAATCGCGCAGGAAAGGCGGCATTCTGAAATCCCGGCTCATCATCGGATTGGCGCTTGTGGCCGTTTTGGCAGGGGGCGCCATTGCGGTCTCACGCATTGATCCGATCGCGCGAACGGGTTCCGGATATGTCGCCAAAATCGCCTGCTCCGAAGTGTTTGTCGCTGGTCGCGATGCCGCCCTTGTAAAGGCGGGCGAATTCAACGGCATCGACCCTGCGCTGGAACGCGTTTCAGTGAAGATCGATATCGAGAAGAAGACGGTCACGACCGCTCTTTTTGGCATGGGCCGCAGTCAGGCATTTTATCGCGAGGGGTATGGCTGCACCTTGGCGGCCAAAGGAGAGATGGTGGCGTTACCCGCCCTCCCCGCAATCGCCGCACGAGACGATGTGCCCGTCGTTCGCGCGTCCGGCAACGCCGCGCTGGAGGACGCCTTTGACGCAGCCATGGCTGATACGGCAGCGCGCGATGGCCCGCAGCCGTATCAGCCATGGCTGCGTCAAAGGCGTCCTCCAGCGCGGCGTTGCCGGACGCGCGAACGGCGGGCACATCGTCTCGTGCGGCGATTGCGGGGAGGGCGGGTAACGCCACCATCTCTCCTTTGGCCGCCAAGGT
>JBGTFV010000235.1:0-6075 GCA_041747095.1 Parvularculaceae bacterium | reverse complement strand
ACCGCGTCATAGGTGATGTCGTCATGCGTCGGCCCGATGCCGCCTGAGGTGAAGACATAATCATACCGGGCGCGCATCTCGTTCAGCGCGGCGACGATCGCCGGCTGGTCGTCGGCGACAATGCGCGCTTCTTTCAGCGCGACTGCCCGCTCGGTCAACCAGCCGGCGAGGTGATGGATATTCGCATCGCGCGTGCGGCCCGAGAGAAGCTCGTCGCCAATGGCGAGAATGGCGGCCGTGCGCTCGCGTGCGCCTTCCTCAGTCATCAGCAATCGCTCCCATGAAAATATTTTTCTCGCGGGCCATCCCCCACCCCCTCGGGCGGATCCACAATGGAGCCCGTGGGCGAATGAAAGACGATGGAGACTGATATGCGCTTATTCGCGGCGCGCGAAGCAAAACAGAGACTGGGCGCGGTGCTTGACGCCGCACGCGACGGGCCGGTGGCGATCATCCGCAGTGGCCGGAGGGCTGGCGTTGTTATTTCCGCTCGGTTGTATGAGGAACTGGCGGCCCTGAAGCTCGCCCGCCAGAAGGCGACGCTCGCCGAGCGTCTCGCCCGTTTCGCCGAGGCGGACGCCCGGGTAACGGCGGCGGAAGTTGACCGCCTGCTCGAAGACCTGCCCGAATGCGAGGATGTCGCGCCTGAGGGCGGGGCTAATTTACGCCTCGCTGGAGAAAGAGCCGCGTTAGGCGCCGCCGAATAGGACTTGTGCCGATCCACTGTGGCCACAATGGACACAGTGGATCTACCTTTCGCCACACCAGTCAGCCTGCCCTCGCGCGGCGCATGGACAACACGGGTGCAGGCGATCAGCGGCATGGGTTTCCTCGCTTCTTCGGTCTGAAGCGATGGTAAGCCCGCCGCGAGGGGTGGGGGATAACTTTTTTTGATATTTTTTTGACGCTTATCCACGCGGCGGCATCATTGTGAAACAGTTAACGAACGCGCATACGGTCCTCGGATGCTGGTCGCCGATTCTTGCCTGTGACGGGCAGTCGATTGGCCCCGGAGGGCTCGTTTTTCTTTCGTCGCCAATCTCCGCGAGCCTTGGAAGGCTCAATTAACGAAAATCTGGCAGACCCTATTACCGTGAATTGATTGGGGAAGGCACTAATAATAGTGCCCGACAGAGAAAGAAGCGGAAGGCGCTGGCGTGCTCTTTAGCAGTTACGAATTCATTTTGATTTTCCTCCCCGTAACGCTTTTAGCCTTTCACGGGCTGAGACGTTTCGGGCAGGCGCCGGCGGCTTTGGGTCTTCTCGTTGTCGCATCGTGGGTTTTCTACGCCTATTGGAACCCGGCTTATCTCGTACTCCTGATCGGCTCGATCATCTTTAACTATCTGATTGCGCGCCAGATCGCAGTAGGGTCAGCGCAGGTTTCGAAGGCGAGCCTCGCCATTGGAATTGCGGTCAACCTCGCCGCGCTGATCTGGTACAAATATTCCGTTTTCATCCTGGACAATGTCGGCGCACTGACAGGTTTTGATTTTGCGCTAAGGGCGATTATCCTGCCGCTCGGCATCTCCTTCTTCACTTTCCAGCAGATCGCCTATCTCGCCGATTGCCGGCGCGACAGAACCTATGAGGCGAGCTTTCGCGACTACGCCCTGTTCGTGAGCTTCTTCCCACAGCTCATCGCCGGGCCGATTGTCCACCACTCGCTGACGCGTCCGCAATTCCATGCGCTGGCGGTGCGGTCGATCCCCCCGGCGTATTACATGGTGGGGCTCGCGCTGTTCGCGATTGGCCTCGCCAAGAAGATCCTGATCGCCGACCCCCTCGGGCTGATCGCCAATCCGGCTTTTGAAGCAGCGGACGCTGGGGCCGCGCTCGACGCGGCATCGGCATGGGTTGGAACGCTCGCCTATACATTCCAGATCTATTTTGATTTCTCGGGCTATTCCGACATGGCGATCGGCCTCGGCCTGTTGTTTGGCGTCCGCCTGCCGATCAATTTTCTCTCGCCCTATAAATCGACCTCTATCGCTGAGTTCTGGCGGCGTTGGCACATGACGCTGGGCGCGTTTCTGCGCCAATACCTATATATCCCGCTAGGCGGCAATCGCGGCGGTCAGATAGCGACGCTGCGCAATCTTTTCATCACGATGTTCCTGTGCGGCATCTGGCATGGCGCGGGTTGGGGGTTCGTCATCTGGGGCGCGGCGCATGGCGTGTGCGTCGCCTTCAACCACGCGCACCGGATGCGGATCGAGGCGCGCGGCAAAGAGATCGCCGGGGATGGCTCGTTTATTCGTGCTCTGAAGGTTATTGGCGTCATGTTCATCGTGGCGTTGCTGTGGGTGTTGTTCCGAGCCGAAACGCTGAGCGGCGCGGTCGGCGTATGGCGGGCCATGTTTTTCATGGAGCCCGGCGGCGCGCCGATTTCCGAGACGGTTGGGGCGATGCCGATCCTGACTATTGCATTCGCCGCCGGGCTCGCGCTTTTTGCGCCAAACTCCATTGATCTGACACGGTATACGCCCGACCCCGACAAGCCGCTCGCAGCGCCCGTCCTGCCGGTCGCCGCCGCAGTGGGCCCGTCGGCGGGCGGTTCCGTGATTGCCGCATCGGTAACAGGCGTCATCTTTGCGGTGGCCTTCGCGCTGATGTGGCGGCCGCAGGAATTCATCTATTTCGACTTTTGACGCCCATATGACAGATAAAGCCACATCACGACCGCTGAAATTCATCGCCGCCTTTCTCGGTAGCGCCATCATTGCGCTCGCGGCGAGTTGTTTTTTGCCGCATGACAAATACATCCGCTATCAGGCTCTCGATCTCAGCGAAGCGATCCAGAGCACATGGATCTATGAGCGCATCCATTTCGACAAGACGCCGATCGACATCGCCTTTATCGGCAGCTCACGCACCAAATCCGCGATCCATACCGGCCTTCTGGAAAGTGAACTCGCCGCCGGCGGCGTTACTGCGAAGGCGGTGAACCTACATATCGTCCTAACCGGGAGGAACCTGCACTTTTCGATAGCAAAAGACCTTCTGAAGTCGAAGAAAGTGAAGCTTCTTGTCGTTGAATTGACTGAAGTCGAAGACAGGCTAGGGCACGATAATTTCATTGTCGTCGCCGACGCTTCGGATGTCGTGACGGCCCCTCTGGTCATCAATTTCAACTTTGCGGCCGACCTCATCCGATTGCCGGGACGCCAGATCGATCTTTTCCTAAAGACGCTCGAGAGCCGGGCTGGCCTAGTCGATCGCGAGTTTCATCCGGAGCGCTATCTCGGCCCGAATCTCGATCACGCCGAACGTCATGTTTTGCGCAAGGGCGGGTATATGGCCAATGAAGATTTTCCGGGAGAGGCCGCGCTGGATGACCTCAAACGCGAGCGGGACCGCGGCGATACGCCCGTACTGATGCCGCCATCGCTCGACTGGCTCGAATTTCGGTATCCTCGGCTTTACATGAGCAAGATAGATCGTCTCGCGGCCATGCATGGAGCCAAAGTCGCCTATGTCTATCTTGGGCGTTACCATGGCCCGTTGCACGCCGCGCGCGAGGCGGATTTCGCCACCAAAGGGCCGGTTTTCCGGATGCCGGACGAAGTAATCCAAACCCCGCTTTACTGGTCGGACGCGTCGCACCTTAACTGGTCCGGAGCCCAAATTGTCACGCGCAACGTTGCCAGCGAGATACTGCGCAGCGGCGTTATGGGGCCGGTAGAAAAAACCGCGCCTGCTGTGACCGTGGCCAGACCGAGCGCAGCGGCTAAGCCCGGCCAGTAGCCCTCGCGCGGTTAAAGCGACCGCGCAATTAGCAGCTTCATTATCTCGTTTGTCCCGCCATAGATGCGCTGCACCCGCGCGTCGGCGTACATTCGGCTGATGGGGTATTCGTCCATATAGCCATAGCCGCCGAATAGCTGGAGACACTCGTCGATGATATCGTTTTCGAGATCGGTCAGCAGCATCTTTGACATTGAGGCCGTTGGCGCGTCGAGCTTGCCGGCGATCAGTTGATCCGTGCAGTAATCAACAAAGACGCGCGCCATGGTCGCCTTTGCCTTCGCCTCGGCCAGTTTGAACTGGGTGTTCTGGAACGCCATGATCGGCCGCCCAAAGGCATGCCGCTCTTTGACATACGCGATGGTGAGCTCCAGCGCGCGTTCGATGCCGGCCATCGCCTGCACCGCAATCTGGTGACGCTCCTGCGGCAGTTGTTCCATCAACTGAAAGAAACCCTGTCCTTCCGCCGTGCCAAGCAGGTTTTCCGTTGGAATCTTCACATCGTCGAAGAACAGCTCGGACGTATCCTGTGCTTTGTTGCCGAGCTTTTTCAGATTGCGTCCGCGCTTAAAGCCATCCGCGCCATCCGTTTCCACGACGACGAGCGAGACGCCCTTGGCGCCTTCGGAGGGATCAGTTTTCGTCACGACGATGATGAAGTTCGCCGTCTGGCCATTGGTGATGAAGGTCTTCTGTCCGTTCACCACATATTGGTTGCCGGACTTCAGCGCCGTTGAGCGGACAGCTTGCAGGTCTGAGCCCGTGCCAGGCTCCGTCATGGCGATTGCCCCGACAAGCTCGCCAGTCGCAAGGCGCGGCAACCAGCGCTGTTTCTGCTCCTCCGTGCCGTAATGAAGCACGTAGGGCGCAACGATGCAGTTGTGCAGGCCCATGCCGAAGCCTTCAACGCCAGCCTTGATCTGTTGTTCAATGAGGATCTGCTCATGCGCGAAGGTGCCGCCCGCGCCGCCATATTCCTCCGGCATCGAGGCGCACAACAGACCCGCCTCGCCGGCCTTGTCCCACGCCCAGCGATCGACAACGCCCTGATCGCGCCATTTCTCGACATGGGGCGCTAACTCGCGCGAGAAAAACTTGCCCGCTTCCTCCTCGAAGAGGAACAGATCCGGCGTCTTCCAGGCGGGCGTGGCGGTGTTGAGGGCGGACATATCGGGGTCTCCTGACGAAGCTTTTCGCTACATGAATGCTAATGCGTTCCGGTGCCGCCGCAATTGGCCTGCGCAGCGCCACAATATCGCGGCGCGCCGTTGAGCTATGCTGCGTGACGACTTCGATGCGCTGTTGGTCGGCTCTCGCGTCAGCGCACGAATGTACTCAGCAGCCCGACAAGGACGCCGATCGCAACGATTGCCAGCATGGCTTTGGCGGCGCCGGCCGCGCCGAGGTCGCGCAATATCAGCGCGATCAAAGCCACCAGCGCGATTAACGAGATGATGCCCAGAAAAGCGGCGAACGAGAACACCGGATTTGCCCTCTCTATCCGATATCGGCGGCGGACGGGTCGGCGCGCCGCCATGGCGACTGGCCGTCGTACTCGCCCGGCAGCCGAAATTCTCTCCCCCCCGTTCGCCTGTTAGGCTTTCGATATGGAGAAATTGCGACAGATGGAATGCAGATTTGCGAAGTTGGGGGCAGTGCGCCAAATCGGGACGCTGGAGAGCAATCAGCAAATAACTCAGTTAAATCCGAGCAGGATGGCAGGGATATAGGTCGCGGCCACGACAAGAATGAATACAACGCCAGTTAGAACCATCAGTCCTTTCGCCGCGTCGCCAGCCCCAAGCTGACGCATCAGACCGATCACTAGAACCATGGTCAGCGCCAGCATCGCAAAGCCCACCGTCGCCGCTAACGACATACCCGCCCCGTTGTTATCAGTTGGCCCGACGCAAGTGCGCACAGCCCCCCCCGTACACCTGCTTGTGATAGAGTTACATGGGGGAAAAACCCCTGTCGAGGTGTATCGACGGAAAAATTCATAAAAAATTAAGAAATTCAACGGCGGCGCAAGGCATTGCGCGTGTGCGTCCCGCGCTTCGCGCAAAACGGGAAACACCGTAAATTTTTAAGATTTTATAATTACCCAGACCAATATTAACCAATCTTCGTTACTTTTTGGCAACCCGCTTGCAAGACCCTATCCCGCAGTCTGGAAGTGCTTCGTGAGTGACCTGAGCCCTTCGGCTCCCTCATTTATTTCGAGAGTCTGGCCCTTTCATAGTCCATGGTTTGAGGTGTGGCGAGCGCGTCGGGAGCGAGGCTCCCCACATGCACGAGCGACCGGCGCGCTGCGGGCGTCAGCCCGCC
>JBGTFV010000234.1:0-4725 GCA_041747095.1 Parvularculaceae bacterium | reverse complement strand
TCGATGTCGGCGTCAAACCACATGTTGAGCGCGCCCGAGGCGCCTGCTCCGATGGCGATCGCCAGCAGCGAAATCGCGGCGAGCGCGAGGTTCACGGGCTCTGGTGACGCGACGCCAGCAGCCACCATGCCAACCAGCGCGGTGAAGATCGACAACGACATGACGCGGGGCTTCAGCAGCGCAAAATAATCGCGCGCGCCGCCAAGCTCATAAGAACTTGTTGGCGCAGGCGAGACGATTTGCGGCGCGGCGTCGTTCATGACGCGCTTATCGCGCATTCAACTTGCCGAGGGAATAGTCGCGTTCGACGCACCGACGGGCGCCCAAGCCCGTCAGTCGTTTTAGCCGCGGTTCAGCACCGACTTCAGGCCGAAAATGACGAAAATCAGGACCATGAAGGCTAGGAAATAGGCGAGCAGCGTGCCGGCCTGCAGGTTCATCAACTGACCCCAGCTTGCCTCAAGCTGGTTGGCGGCGCGCTGACCAGTCGCCGAGACGCTCGCCTCTCCGCCGGACGCACCCAGAAATCCACGCAAAAAGCTGCCAATCGCGAAAATGACCAGCGCCAGCAGCGTCATGGAACCGATCTGACCGCCCCGCCGCATCATCAGCGCGGCCGCAAGAACCGACCCGAAAGCCAGCGCCAGTGAAATCCAGTCGCCGCGCAAGAAAGTCGCCTGCAGGATCGCCTGAACATCGCCAATGATCGTGTCGGACATTCCATTACCCCTTGTTTGGATCAGTTTGTTTGGATCAGTCACCCCAGATCGCCCCGCGCCCTGTCGAGGCAAACCCATTAACCAAGATTAACCGCAACACGGCGCGAGGCCAATGGGAGGCCTCCATGTTTTGGCGATGGGCCAGAAAAAACTTCCCGGTGGTGTAAAAAAGAAAACCCCGCATCAGCGGGGTTTTCTGAGTCTCACTGGAAAAGCCTCGTTAGTGGAAGGCTTTGGCGTCGGCGGCCGGCGTGTCGAAGCGCGGCAGCTCGTTGAACTGGTGGAAGGGCGGAGGCGAGGACAGCGTCCATTCCAGCGTCGTGGCGCCCTCGCCCCATGGGTTGGCCGGCGCTTTGCGGCGATAGATGAAAAACGCATCGACCATGGCGACCAGGAACACCAGCATCCCAAGCACGGTCACATAATAGCCGTAGGTCGAAACGGCGTTCCACTGCGCGAAAGCCTCAGGATAGTCGATGTACCGGCGCGGCATGCCTTGCAGGCCGAGGAAATGCTGCGGGAAGAAGATCAGATTGACGCCGACGAACATGACCCAGAAGTGCAGCGCCCCCAGCCATTCGCGATACATCTTGCCCGTCATCTTGCCGAACCAGTAATACCACCCGGCGAAGATCGCGAACACCGCCCCGAGCGACAGCACAGAGTGGAAGTGAGCGACGACATAATAGGTGTCGTGCATGTAGTGGTCGATGCCGGCGTTGGCGAGCACGACGCCCGTGACCCCGCCGACGGTGAACAGGAAGATGAATCCGATCGCCCACAGCATCGGCGTCTTGAAGTCGAGCGACCCGCCCCACATCGTGGCGATCCATGAGAAGATCTTGATGCCCGTCGGCACTGCGATAATCATCGTCGCGGCGACGAAGTAAGCCTTCATGTTAAGGCTGAGGCCGACCGTATACATATGGTGGGCCCACACGATGAAGCCGACGAAACCGATCGCCACCATCGCATAGGCCATGCCGAGATAGCCGAAGATCGGTTTTTTCGAGAAGGTCGAGACGATGTGGCTGATGATGCCGAAACCCGGAAGGATGAGAATGTAGACCTCCGGGTGACCGAAAAACCAGAAGAGGTGTTGATAAAGGATCGGGTCGCCGCCGCCGGCCGCGTCGAAAAACGACGTGCCGAAGTTCCGATCAGTTAATAGCATGGTGATTGCGCCCGCAAGGACGGGAAGCGACAGCACGAGCAGGAACGCGGTGATCAGCACGGCCCAGGCGAACAGCGGCATCTTGTGCAGCGTCATGCCCGGCGCGCGCATGTTGAAGATCGTGGTGATGAAGTTAATCGCGCCGAGAATGGACGAAGCGCCCGCAAGGTGCAGCGACAGGATCAAGAGATCCATCGCCGGACCCGGATTCCCGACAGTGGACGACAAAGGCGGATAAAGAACCCACCCGCCGCCAAAGCCAAGATATTGTGCGTAGCCCGGCGCGAACATCGACAAGGTCAGCAGGATCCCTGACGCGCCATAGAGCCAGAACGAAATGTTGTTCATCCGTGGGAACGCCATATCCGGCGCGCCAATCATGATGGGCACGAACCAGTTGCCGAAACCGCCGATCATCGCCGGCATGACCATGAAGAAGATCATGATGAGGCCGTGATAGGTGATCAGCACGTTATAAAAATTGGCTGCCGCGTCGAGATCGCCGCCGGTGAATGCCGTCAGAACGGTAACGCCCGGTTCCGCCAGCTCCATCCGCATCAGGCCGGACATCGCTCCGCCGATAACGCCCGCCGCGATCGCGAACAGGAGATAGAGCGTGCCGATGTCCTTGTGGTTGGTCGAGAATAGCCAACGCACCAGAAACGGCGGCTTGTGATCGTGGGCTTCGGCGGCGGAAGCGGGCGCGTACGCCATGTGCTTTGTCCTTCAGTTTTGTCTGTTCGCCGACTGACAGGCTGTTCGAGAAAGTCGAACCCGCCAGCGTGACTTCAACTACCTAACGTCAACCTACTCGTTACTTCCGGGTCGTCACCGCCCGGATTTTTTCGTCAGCAATCACCGCGTCGCCGCGGCCGCCAGCGCTGCGTACCGTGTCTCATCGCGCGTCGTTTCGAACATCGGATCGAGACCCGCCGTCAAACGTTGGCTGTCAACCCATGCCTCGAAGGCCGGCCGGGAAACGACCTCGACCGCAATCGGCATGAACGAATGCTTGATGCCGCAGATTTCCGAGCACTGACCATAGAAAACGCCTTCGCGGTCGGCCCGGAACCATGTTTCATTGATACGCCCCGGCACGGCGTCGATCTTGATCGCAAAATTCGGCATGGCCCAGGAGTGGATGACATCGCGAGCCGTCGTCGTTACGCGGACCGTTTCACCGACGGGAACCACGACGCGGTTATCGACTGCAAAGCGATAAAGCTCGGGCGTCGTTTGATCAGCAGGCAGCATGTTGGATGCGTACTCAAAATCGCCAAAGTCCGGATAGGCGTACGACCAGCCCCACTGATAGCCGTTGATTTTCAGAGTCATCGTCGGGGCGAGCGCGATCCGCTTGTCCTTACCCCCGCCGACGCGGCTGCGGCCGCCTTCAATCACAACGCGCGAACCGGCGGCAGGCGCTGCGCTCATCGCGATCGCAACGGTTTCTTCTCCGAGACCAGTAACGTCATACTCATCCTTTCCAAGCTTTTGCATCGTGTCGCCCTGCGCCACAAACACCTGAAGATGTTCCGGACGCGCGACGCGGCGTCGCTCGGCAAAGTCGTTCGGGAATGCAAACTCCCGGGTCTGGCCGTCGCCCGCGACGATGACCCGCTTGCCGTCAGGGGTGATGCCTTCGTTAAACAGAAGCTCGAACGAGAACACCGAAATATATAGCAGGATCAGAATTGGAACGCCGGTCCAGATGATCTCGACCAGCGTGTTGTGGCTAAAACGCCGAGGCGTCGGGTTGGCCCGCGAGTTGTAGCGCAGCGCAACCCAAATAATGAGGGCAAGCACAAGGATGCTGATGCCGGTAATGACCGGCATCAAAACCACATTATGGAAAAAATGCACCTCTTCCGCGATTGGCGAGGCAGCCGGCACAAGGCCAATGCCGCCGTTTACCGGGTTATCGCTGACGGCCTGCGCGATGGCGGCGGTCAAATTGGAAATGCTCATCAATCCCTCGACTTGACATTGCGGCTCGGATGGGCGCGCCCACCAAGGGCTCGCGCGATTATTCCGGCGTGTTTACCGACAGAAATCTCTTCGTGAAGCAAGTACCCGTCGCCGCTTTGAATTCCAATCGGCTTATAGGCCGCGCGACGAGATGGCGTCACGCGAGGCGGCCCGGAAAAATGGTCGCACGCCCAACGGCGCTACTCCGCCTCTAGCCGCCCGTCCGCCCCGTTGCCGAGCCGCTCGGGGGTCCTTAAGTAATCACCTATGACCTCATCATTTTTCTTCGGCCGCGCCGACCTCGACCAGTCCCGAACCGAAACGATTGTCCGTGAGGCGTTAAAAGACGCCGACGATGGCGAACTTTACCTCGAATACGCCCAGTCCGAGTCGTTCTTCTTTGACGACAATCGCCTAAAATCGGCGAGTTTCAACGTGGAGCAGGGCTTTGGCCTGCGCGCCGTTGTCGGCGAATCGACGGGGTACGCCCATGCCTCGGAATTGTCGGAAGCGGCGCTCAAGCGCGCCGCCAGCTCCGTGCAGGCAGTCAAGACCGGTCATCGGGGCAAGCTCGCGGCCGGTCCGGCGCGGACCAATGCGAAGCTCTATCCCGATGAAAACCCGCTCGACGGCGAAGCCTTTGCCGACAAAGCCGCGCTTCTGGCTGAGATCAATGAATACGCCCGGGCGCTCGACCCGCGCGTCCGCCAAGTATCGGCGTCGCTCACCGGCGAATGGTCGACGATCGAGATCGTGCGCCCCGACGGGCAGATCGTCCGCGACATCCGCCCGCTCGTTCGGCTCAATGTGTCCGTCACGGCCGGCGAAGGCGACCGGCAGGAAACCGGAAGCTATGGCGCGGGC
>JBGTFV010000233.1:0-2681 GCA_041747095.1 Parvularculaceae bacterium | reverse complement strand
TTCCACCAATTCCGGCGGGATAGGCTCGCCTGTTTGATAATGTATGGCAAAGCGGTTCAGCACTTCCGGCGTGTCGAGCCAGTGTTCGAGAAGCTGTGAGGGAAACTCGACATAGTCGCGGGCGACGGAGGTGCCCGACAGCGACCGATAGGTCACGTTCGACGACAGGCCATGCAGCGCGTGGCCGAATTCATGGAACAGGGTCGACGCGTCGTCCCATGAAATCAGAATGGGCTCGCCGGGCGCGCCTTTGACGAAATTCGAGTTGTTGGAAACGATCGTCGTCTCCGGGCCGTCGAACGTAGACTGACTTCTATAGGCGTTCATCCACGCGCCCGAGCGTTTGCCGGTTCGTGCGTAGGCGTCGAAATAGAACAGTCCAACATGTTCGCCGTTCGTCCGCCGCGTTACCTCAAAGACCCGGACGTCAGGGTGGAAAACGGGAATGCCTTCAAGCGGCTTGAAATTGAAGTCGAACAATTCGCCGGCGACGAAAAACATGCCGTCGACGAGCTTGTCGAGCTGGAGGTAGGGTTTCACCTCGTTGAAATCGAGGTCGTATTTCGCCTTCCGCACCTTCTCCATGTAGAAGCGATAGTCCCATGGCTCGATGGTGATATTTGCGCCTTCGGCATTGGCGAGCGCCTGCATGTCGGCGACTTCCTCGCCAACGCGCGCGATGGCGGCGGGCCAGACCGCTTCCATCAGTTCAATCGCGTTTTCAGGCGTTTTCGCCATCGCGACTTCGAGGCGCCAGTGGGCGTGCGTCGGATAGCCTAGAAGGTTCGCGCGCTCATAACGCAGCTTCAGGATCTCCGCGATAATCGCGTTATTGTCCTTGTCGTCGCCATTGTCGCCGCGGTTGTAAAACGTGCGCCAGACCTTTTCGCGCAGATCGCGGCGCGTTGAATAAGTAAAGAATGGCTCCATCGAGGAGCGCGTATTGGTGATGGCGAATTCGCCCTCGCGGCTAAGCGAAGAGGCGGCCGCTGCGGCGGCGCTGCGCACCGAATCCGGCAGGCCGTCCAGATCGTCCGCCGTCAGATAAAGCACGTAGTTCTCTTCATCGGCGAGGACATTTTGGCTGAACTGCGTATAGATCTGCGCCAGGCGCTGGTTGATCTCGGATAGACGGCCCTTCTCATTGTCGTTGAGCGTCGCGCCAGCGCGGACGAAATCATTATAGGCGTTCCATACGAGCCGCTGCTGTTCGCCGGTGAGGCTTTTGTATTCCTCGCCCTTGTAGACAGCTTCGATCCGCGCAAAAAGCGCCGCGTTCTGAACGATTGCATCGCTTAGCGCTGCGAACTTTGGTTCGATTTCACGCTCTACCGCCTGAAATTCCGCCGTGCTCAGACCGTTCGACCACACGCCATAAAGCGTGCCGGCGCGGTCAAGGGAGCGTCCCGCGCGTTCCATGGCGACGATGGTGTTCTCGAAGGTTGCAGCCTCCGCATTCGTTGCGATCGCGTCGATCTCGGCGAGTTGTTCGGCGATAGCGGTCTCGATCGCGGGCAGAAAGTCGGCGACTTTCACCTTGTCGAAGGGCGGCACGCCGCCATAAGGCCCCGTCCATTCTGCAGTAATCGCGTTTGCGCCCGAGATTGCTTGACCGTCCGCCATTGGCAGTTCTCCTGACGTGTTTTCTGCGAGCGTCGGGGGCGCTGCGCTGGTTTCAGCCCGGTTGTCGCCACCGCATCCGGCGGCAAACATCATGGCCGCTCCCGCGACCGTCAAGAGCAGGCCGTTCCTGAGGATATGCGTACTCTCTTTCGTTGTCGGCGCCTTGCCGGCCCCGCGTGTGGGAAATCTATAGAACTGTTATCATCAGGCGCGAAGCGCCAACGCGCCGCGCCATGGGCCATGCGACGAGCCGTTACTCCGCTGCGGCGAGCTGTTCGGCCCGATTGAGATCGACGGACACAAGCTGGCTGACGCCGCGCTCGATCATGGTCACGCCATAAAGGCGGTCCATACGCGACATGGTCAGCGCGTGGTGCGTAATTACGATGAAACGCGTTTCGGTCTCGGTCGCCATTTCGTGTAAAAGACGGCAGAACCGCTCGGTGTTCGCATCGTCGAGCGGCGCGTCGACCTCGTCGAGCACGCAGACCGGGGCCGGATTGGCCATGAATACGGCGAAGATGAGCGCCGTCGCGGTCAGGGCCTGCTCGCCGCCCGACATCAGCGACATCGAAGCGAGCTTCTTGCCGGGCGGGGACGCGAATATCTCAAGTCCAGCTTCCAGCACATCTTCGGAATCGATGAGGCGCAACTCCGCCTGGCCGCCGTTGAAGAGTCGCGTGAAGAGCGTCGAGAAATTGCGGTTGACGATGTCAAACGCTTCAAGAAGGCGTTGGCGCGCCTCGCGGTTGAGGCCGCCGATGGCGGCGCGCAGCTTGCGGATGGCGCTCTCGCAGTCCTCACGCTCGCGCGCCATTTCCTCGAGCCGCCCGGCGATCTCGTTCAGCTCCTCTTCGGCGCGCAGGTTGACGCCGCCGAGATTTTCCCGCTCGCGCTTCAGCCTTTCGAGACGCCGCTCGACGTCATCGCGTCCGGGGAGGTCTTTGTCCGGATCGATTTCAGCGATCGCCGGCAGGGCGTCAGGCTCGGCGCCGCATGTCTCCCGCGCCGCCGCGACAGATTCCTCAAGCCGCGCGGTCGCGGCTTCGAACTGGGCT
>JBGTFV010000232.1:0-20115 GCA_041747095.1 Parvularculaceae bacterium | reverse complement strand
GTCCGGATCGTGCGCGATGACGACGTTTTCCGGCGCCATGACGGGCGAGGGAACGAGTCCCTGCGCCGGAGCAACGCCGGTCTCAATCAGCGTGCGGCGAAGTTGACCGTATTTGGTTCCGGGAAACCGATGGCCGGGCGGCAAGGCGAGGTCGAAATCATCGGAAAAATAGATGTCGATGCCTGACGGCGTGCGCATAAATTTGATTGTCTACCGCCAGCCGGCGGTTTCCCGCTCGACGAGCGTGCGCAAAAGCTCGATCATCTCGTCTGAATCGTTGAGGCACGGAATGTTGGCGAATTCCTCGCCGCCGGCGTGGAGAAAGCTCTCGCGCGCCTCGATGCCGATTTCTTCCAGCGTTTCGATGCAGTCGGCGACAAACCCCGGGGTCAGAACGGCGACACGGCGAACGCCATTGCGGCCAAGCTCTTCGATCGTCAGATCGGTAGCGGGGCCAAGCCACTCCTCGCGGCCAAATTTCGATTGAAAGGTCAGCGGCGCAAATTCTTCATTCCAGCCCATCGCCGTACGCAGAAGACGCGCGGTCTTGGCGCAATGGCAATGATAGGGGTCGCCGGATTCGAAATACCGTTTGGGCAGGCCATGGAAAGACAGGATGACCCGCTCGGGCGCCCATGCCTGAGCCGCCAGAAATGCCCGCGTCGTTTCGGCTAGTGCGCCGACATAGACAGGATCGTCGTGGAAAGCGGGCGCAGTGCGAATGGCCGGTTGCCACCGCATAGCTTTGAGCGCGTCGAAGACGGCATCGTTAACGCTTGCCGTCGTCGTCGCCGAATATTGCGGGTAAAGGGGAACAACAAGGATGCGGTCGCACCCGGCCTCCTGCAAAGCGCCGAGGCGCTCGGCGATTGAAGGATTGCCATAGCGAATGGCCCAATCAATTATCACGCCGTCTTTGCTGCCAGACATGAGCCGTTCGGCGGATCTCCGGGTGAAATAGCGAAGCGGAGATTCCTGCGTTTCATCGCGCCAGATCGACGCATAGGCCTTTGCCGTTCGGGCCGGCCGGACGTTCAGGATCACGCCATGGAGCAGGGGCAACCACAACGCGCGCGGGTAATCGACGATCCGGCGGTCGCTCAGGAACTCGGCAAGATAGCGGCGCACAGCCGGGGCAGTTGGTTCATCCGGGGTGCCGAGATTGACGAGCAGAACGCCGATCCGGCGCACGCGCACGGGGGGGTGTCCGGCCGGCGCGTGGGGCGCCGCAGCCTGCGTTTCAATGCCTTGGCCGTCTGTCCATGTGAGGTCGACGTCCACCGCCGTCTCCGCGTTTCGTGCGTTGATATACGGCCTATAGCCGATTTCCGATGAGCGCCAACCTCGCCTTGTTCGCGTGTCACAAAAAAGAAACAACAAAAAGCGAGCCTTTCCGGGCTCATCGGCTATAAGCGCCCCGCCGGGAATGGCTGAGGGGCAACGACTTTGGAGCGGGGAAAGTGGACGTAAGCATTACAATCTGGGCTTGGGTGGGCTTTGCCCTCGCCGCCTACGCTGTTGTGGGCAACGACGCGCTTCAGACGCTCGGAACGTTCATCAATTCTAACCAGAAACTGCCGTGGTGGGCGCTATTCCTGTTCGCCGGCACGGTTTTGATGGTGACTTTCGTATTCGGCTATCTGCAATTTGACGGCGACCCGTCCTGGGGCCGGCTCTCGGACCAGAAAAAGTATCCTGTTTTCGAGGTGCAGTGGTACCACGCCGTTCCCCCGCTGGCGCTCCTGATCCTCACGCGCTTCGGTATTCCGGTGTCGACGACCTTCATGGTGCTGTCGATCTTCGCCAGCATGGAAGGCATGCGGTCGATGATCGAGAAGTCGCTCTATGCTTACGCCACTTCTTTTATCGTCGGCGGCGTTCTCTATTCGATATTCGCCCCGACCGTCGAACGCTATTTCCTGCGCACGCAGCATCTCGCGCAGAAGCCTTTCTGGATCCTGTTGCAGTGGGTGACGACGGCCTATTTGTGGGGCGTCTGGCTGGTTCAGGATTTCGCCAACATCTTCATCTTCCTGCCTCGCGATATCACGCCGCTAGAGGCATTTTTCGGGGCCGGGATCATTCTGTTTTTGCTGCTCATCACGTTCGCCGATGGGGGCGGCCCTGTTCAGAAGATTCTAAGATCGAAAACCAACGTAACCGACATCCGTTCGGCGACGCTCATCGACTTCACCTATGCGTCGCTACTGGCCTATTTCGCTTATATCTCCACGACGCCGCTCTCAACCACATGGGCGTTCCTCGGGTTTATCGGCGGCCGGGAATTTGCCGTGGCGACGATCGACCGGATCCGTTCGCCCGGCGCCACGGCGAAGATCGTTGGTATGGACGTGGGCAAGGCTTTCATCGGCCTCGTCATCAGCGTCACGCTCGCCGTGGGCTTGCCTCGCCTGGCGCAAGCGCTCGGCGCTTGAAGTTTTACTCGGCAGCTTTCCGGATTGCGTCGGCCTCCTGCTGCGCGGCCTTTTGCGCGGCAAGCGCTTCGGCTGCAAGCCTATGGGTCGTCACGTAGTCGATCTTGCCCGAACCGAGCACTGGAATTTCCTTTACCGTCGCGATGAGTTTAGGCACGGCAAGTTCGGGCACGCCGTGGCTTTGGGCCCAACTCAGAAGTTTTGATCGGTCCGCCTCGGGCCGGTCGGTGATCAGCACGATCTGCTCGCCCTTGCGATCGTCGGGCAGGCAAGCGGCGGCATGCATGTTATCGGGCCACAGCGCCGAGGCGCAGTTCTCGACAACCGCGAGCGAGACCATCTCTCCGCCGATCTTGGCGAAGCGCTTCAGGCGCCCGCGGATCGTGACATATCCCTCCTCGTCGATCCGCACGACATCGCCGGTGTCATGCCATCCATCGCTTAGCGGCGTGATGCGTCCGGGCGCAGCCTGCGTGATATAGCCGAGCATGATGTTCGGACCACGGACGAAAAGACGGCCGGCATCGGGAAGGCCGGAAACCGGCTCGAGGCGATGTTCGATTCCTGGCAGAAGTTGACCGACCGTTCCATTGCGGATGTCGCCCGGCTGGTTGGCCGCCAGCACCGGCGCGCCCTCGGTGACGCCATAGCCTTCGAGCACTTCAAACGCAAAGCGCCGCTCGGCGGTCTGGCGCGTTTCGTCCTTGACACGTTCGGCGCCGCAGACGGCGATCCGCAGCGAAGACATCCCGCCATCGTCGCTCGCTCGCATATATTGTTGGAGAAAAGTGTCGGTCGCGAACAATACGGTCGAGCCGGTCTCGAAAATTCGCCGCGCGATGATCTTGGGCTGAAGCGGCGTCGGGTGCAGCACCGCCTTGTAGCCTTCGATGATTGGCCAGAGCGTTCCAGCAGTCAGCCCGTAACAATGGAAGGTCGGCAAGGGATTAAAAAACACATCCGTCCGTTCTATCGCCACATGCTCAGATATCTGAGCAATGTTGGCGAGGATGTTTGCGTGGCTGAGAACGACGCCCTTGGGGTCGCCTTCAGTGCCTGACGTGAACAGGATCACGCCGGGACTGTCAGGATCAGGAGCCGCCGCAAGCAGGCTTGGCAGCAGCGGGCCGAGTATCGCCCGCGCTTTATCGAGCGGGCCGATCGCTTCCTTCAAATCCTCAAGGTACTGGAAAGTAAGATCGCCCTTGAGTTCGTCGATCAGCGGGTCGAGTTTGCCTATTTCGACAAAGCGGCGAGCAGTCACGACGGTTTTGACCTCCGCTGCGCGCGCCGCCGCCTTGATGTTCCGAGGTCCGGCTGTGAAGTTCAGCATTGCAGGAACGCGCCCTCGCGCATGCAGCGCAAAGAGGGCAACGACAGCACCGGCCCCCGTCGGCAGTAATATGCCGACTTTTTCTGCAGGCGCCGTCAGGCGGGCGATGGGTCCGCTCAGGGCGAAGGCCGCTCTGGTCAGGTCGCGATAGGAGAGTTCGCGTCCGTCGCCATCGATCAAGGCGGTCTTTGAGGGCTTCTGACGGGCGCGTTGCAGGAACGCCTGAAATAGCGACCGTCGTGAACGGCGCGCGACCCTCTTCAGGGCTTCACTCATGGGTCGTTCTCCCTTGTCCGTCTTTTTGGCGGTTGACGGATTTTCCCGACATTTTAGCGCCAAGGGCCAGGGTGACGCAAAGCGCTTAATCGCGCAGCGCAGCCGCTATTTCGCCTACGATGGCAGCGGCGGCGCGGGCGGGATCGGGCGCGCCAATGATGGGACGGCCGACGACGAGATAATCGGCGCCCGCCCTGATTGCGTCGGCCGGAGACACCACGCGTTTCTGGTCGTCCGCCGGCGCGCCCGCCGGGCGGATGCCGGGCGTCACAATGCGTAATTCATTCCCGAAGCGCGCCCGGATGGCGGCGGCCTCCTGCGCCGAGGCCACAACGCCGTCGACGCCAGACCTTGCCGCGAGTTCAGCCCGCTTCAGAACGAGGTCAATGAGCGCGCCGGAGTATCCTTGCGCGGCGAGACTTTCCTCTGTCTGGCTCGTCAGAACGGTGACGGCGAGAATCCTCAGACGGCGGTCGTCGCCTCTGCCAGCGACCGCCCCCTTCAAGGCGTCTGCCTCTGCGTGGACGGTCAGGAAATCTGCGCCGAGGCGCGCGACGCTCCGCACGCCGCGCTCGACCGTCGAGCCGATATCGAGAAACTTGAAGTCGAGAAACGTTCGGCGCCCTGAAAGCGAAAGACTGCGCGCAAGATCGATCCCCCCAATTGGCATCAACTGATAGCCGATCTTGTAAACGCCCGCCGCGTCCCCGACCGCTGCCACAGCTGCTGCGGCGTCCGCCGCCGTCGGCGTATCAAGAGCGACGATCAATCGCTCGGCCGGAGAAAGGCGCGCTGGCGTTGGTTGAGACGGCGTCGTCATCTGAATATCCTCATGGCTCGGCCGGCCTCGCGCCGCGCGACGCGCGTTTAGCGGTCGCGGCCCTTGCTGTTGTCGCGCCCGTCTTGTTCGTCGTTCGCGCTCTCGCCTTTATCATTGGCTGCCTTGCCGCCGTTTTCGCGGGCGGGGGCGCATCAATCGTCTTGTCCCGGAAAAGGCAGAGGTCGTTCACGAGACATTTGGGGCATGCTGGGCTCCGCGCTTTGCAGACGTAACGTCCATGCAGGATTAGCCAATTATGCGCGTCGCGGAGATATTCTGCTGGCGTGATGCGCATCAGGCCGAGTTCGACGTGTAGCGGCGTCTTGCCGGGCGCCAGGCCTGTGCGGTTTCCGACCCGGAAGATGTGCGTGTCGACGGCCATGGTCGCCTGACCAAACGCGACGTTGCAGACGACGTTTGCTGTCTTGCGCCCGACCCCCGGGAGGGTTTCGAGTACAGCCCGATCCGAGGGAACGACGCCGCCAAACTCGTCGACCAGCCGTTGGCACAAGGCAGCGACGTTGCGGGCCTTGGTGCGCCACAGCCCGATCGTGCGCACATATTCGCCGATTTTTTCCTCGCCGAGCGCGAGCATCTTCGCTGGCGTATCCGCCGCCTTGAAAAGCGGGCCCGTAGCGCGGTTGACGCCGACGTCGGTCGCCTGAGCGGACAGCACGACCGCCACCAGAAGGGTGAAGGGATTTGTGTAAACAAGTTCTGTCGTCGGAGCCGGGGCGGCGACAGCGAGTCGACGAAAGAATTCGGCGGCTGCAGCGCGTGTCATCTTCCGAGGCATGTCGCTCCTTTAGTCCTGCCTGTGAGAGCCGCGCAAGCCGCATGGTTTGACGCCGCCCTTCCGGGCCCTTTCGCCGCATGTTGCAGGGTATGGTCGCACGCCTAATGTCCCGCGCATGGCACTAGCGACCGTCATCGAAGACATGCCGCCAGATGTGGCCGGGCGCGCGCGCGATTTGCCTGCGTCGCCCCACCCTGTGGACCAAGGCGGGGCGTTCGAGGCGCTCTTGTATCCCAACCGATCGCTGCCGCCGTCTGGTTTCATCGCGGTGATGAGCGTTGTCATTATCGCGAACGTCACTTTCGGCGCGGCCTTTTTCGCCATCGGCGCGTGGCCGGTGCTCGGGTTTTGCGGACTTGACATTCTTCTCGTCTGGGCAGCCTTCAAGCTCAGTTATCGTCAGGGCCGGTTGCATGAGCGGGTCCGGGTGACGCCGGGCGAGATTCTCGTCTCGCGGGTCTTGCCCTCGGGGCACGAAACCCGCTGGCGTCTTCAGACATTTTGGACGAAACTGGTGCTTGACCGGCCAGATGAACATGAAGCGCAGGTGCGCCTTGTCAGCAAGGGGCGTTCTCTGGTCCTTGGCTCGTTCCTTTCACCAGAGGAACGCGCCGCCTTTGCGGAGACGCTCGAAAGCGCCATGCACGACGCCAGCAGACATCCAGACGCTTCGACGACGATCGCTAACGGAGAGACGCGATCTTGATCACATTTCTCGCGATTGCGGCGGGAATGGTTGGCTTGCTGGCGCTCGCCTATTGGCGCTGGTCGATGCGGGTCAACGAAGAAATCCGCGAAGGCGCCCTTCATGCGTTTAAGGCGTTGCAAAACAGCGATCCCGCGATTGTCGCGGGCTACGACGCGGCGCGTTTCGAAACTGTCTATCGACGCGTTCACTTCCCCCGTTTCCCGAAATATGCGCTTGCCTGCGTCGCCGCGTTTATCATGTCGTTCCCGCTGGCGCTTGGCGCATTGAGCGGCGCGGCGGTCCTCGCCGAGCGCATCGGCCTGACCGCAGAGCCGGCGGAACTCGCGCGGTATGTCCCGATCGACGGTTGGAGAACTTCAGCGACCGCCGCCGAACGAGAGGAAATGGCGTTGGTGCTCGCGCAGAATTTCTCTGGCTTCTATTACTTTTTCGGCGTTATCGGCGCTTGGCTGGCGATTGTCGCGATCTTCATGCGGCGGTATCACCTGCGTCGCCCGGGCTATATGCGCGATGAACTCATCCGCCAGCGAGATGCGCACCCGCCCGAAGTGGTACACGAAGGAGCGTGAATTGGAGTACCTGCACACGATGGTCCGCGTCAGCGATCTTGACGCCGCACTCGATTTTTATTGCGCTAAACTAGGCCTCGTCGAAGTCAGTCGAAGCGATCATGAACAAGGACGCTTCACGCTTGTATTTCTGGCGGCTCCTGGCGACGTAGAGGCGGCGCAAACCCGCAAGGGACCAATGATCGAACTGACGTATAACTGGGATCGGGAGGAATATGCCGGCGGCCGCAATTTCGGTCACCTCGCTTTCCGGGTCGACGACATCTATGCGGCCTGCGCGCGTCTCAGCGATGGCGGCGTCACCATCAATCGCCCGCCGCGCGACGGACGCATGGCCTTTGTCCGTTCCCCAGACGGCATTTCCATCGAGTTATTGCAGCGGGGCGCGCCGCTGCCGCCTGCCGAGCCATGGGCGAGCATGCCGAATACAGGAACTTGGTAATGCTGGCGAAGACCCGGCAACCTTATTTATTTCTTAATTAGCGACCGCCCATAAATTCTGGAAAAGGTCGGGGAAGATCTCTGCATGACAGCGGCAGTTCTGACGCTTAACAGCGTAGTGAAGCGGTATGGCGCATTCGAGGCGGTGCGGGACTTGTCATTTTCCGTCGCCAAGGGGGAGATATTCGGCTTCCTCGGCCCCAATGGCGCCGGCAAGACGACAACGCTGCGGATGATCCTCGACATCATCCCGCCAACGTCTGGCCGGATCGAGGTTCTGGGATCGCCGACCGCTGGCGCTGTCCGCCGCCGGATTGGATACCTGCCTGAGGAGCGCGGCGTCTACCGCAAGATGAAAGCGGCGGAAACGATCGCCTATTTCGCGCAGCTTCGCGGCGTAGACGGACGGTCTGCCCGCAAGCGCGCAGATGCGCTTCTGGAACGTTTTGGACTTGCCGCCTTCGCCCGTTCGAAGAACGAAGCCTTATCAAAGGGAATGGCTCAAAAAGTTCAACTTCTCGCAACGATCGCGCACCAGCCTGATCTTCTCATTCTCGACGAGCCGTTCTCGGGACTTGATCCGATCAATCAGCAGACGCTGGAAGAATTAATCCTTGAGCTGAAAGCCGAGGGGCGGACGATCATTTTCTCTACCCACGTCATGCAGCATGCGGAACGGCTGTGCGATCGCTTTTTAATCCTCGCTGGAGGTCAAAAGCGGTTCGAGGGAAAACTGGAAGACGCGCGCACCGGATTTCCGACGCGCCTCGTTATCCGCACGGCCGACCCGGTTGATCCGCTGGTATCGGCGCAGGGCGTTCTCGCCGTCAGGCGGACGCCCGAGCACCCGCCGGGCGATCCTACCTATGAAATCATGCTGGCCCCGAACGCTGACCCGCAGCGCGTCTTGCGCGCGGCGTTCGATGCTGGCATGCGGCTCAGCCGTTTCGAGCAGTCAATGGCGTCGCTGCACGACATCTTCGTCGCCATGGCCGGCGAAAGCGCTCGCGAGGATAAAGCAGCATGAGGTCGAGTTTCCTGATCGCCTGGCGTGAATATCGGCAATATGTTTTCTCGCGCGGCTTCCTGATTTTCATGGTGATGTTCCCGGTGGGCGTGCTCGTCGGAGGGGCTGCCGTCAGCTTTGTCGAACGGGCGCGGCCAGTTCGCGAGTTTGTCGTTTTCGACCAGACGGGCATGTACGCCCCGATAATTGACGAGTCGTTGGCGGATCGGCGCGCGCTCGAACTGCTCGGCGCGTGGAACGCGTATCTGGAAGGGGCGATCGACCGCACGCAAGTCGATCCAGCGAACATCGCCGAACCGTTCGGCGCCGGTGAGGTGACGCTCGCGCGGAGCGCCGCATTTGAGGCGGCCGGCGGGGCCGCTGCTGGCATGGAGATCGTCCGGCCCCTGTTGCGACGGGGCGCGCCGGACTTTACTGCGCCGAGGGCTTCCTTCCGGCGCCTCGAGCTTCCAACGGAAGCGGCGGAGGCGCCCTCTACGGCAGCGGCGGCCGATGCGCTTCGTCCGTATCTGCTCGGCGAAATAAGGTTGCCTGGAGGCGGCGAGTTGTTTGCGGCGATATTGATACCGGCGGATTTCGGCGTCAGTGCGGATGGGCCGCCCGCGGAGTATTGGAGCCGTAACCTGACCGACCCGGCGCTTGAAGTTGCGGTATCCCGCGCGCTCGATTCCGCGATGCGCCGTACGGCTGCCGCCGATTACGGCATCGCGCCTGAAACGTTGGACGCGCTCGCTGACGTATCGGCGCCTCTGGAGGCGTTCCGTCCTGACAGGGGCGCTGCTGATGCGAAGTTAAGCACGCAAGACCGCATCCGCACCGCCGTATTGCCGGCAGTTATGACCTACATGCTCCTCGTCATTATTTTCGCCGTTGGAAATCTTCTGCTGACCAATACGATCGAAGAGCGCTCGAACAAGATAATCGAAGTATTGCTGTCATCTGTCACGGCCGACCAATTGATGTTCGGCAAGCTGCTGGGCATCGCGGCCGTTGGGTTGACGATGCCGACGGTTTTTCTTGTAGGAGCGGGCCTTGTCGCGCTTGGCGGGTCGCTCGGCGGCGGCGTCGCCCAAGAGGCGGTGATCGCTCTGCTCACTTCTCACTTGATCCCAGTCTATCTGTTCTATTTCTTCGCCGCCTACGTCATTTTCGCGATGATTTTTCTGGCGATCGGCGCAGTGTCAAATTCATTGCAGGACGCGCAGAGCTACATGGGCCCGGTCATGCTGCTCGTCTTTGCGCCATTGCCGTTCATGGTGATGGTGTTTCAAAATCCAAACGGGCTCGTCGCCTCGATCCTGACGTGGATCCCGATCTACACTCCCTACGCGGTAATGATGCGCGCCGCCGCCAATCCGCCGCTCTGGGAGATTTTAGGGGCGACTTGCCTGATGCTGGCGTTCGCAATTTTTCTCGCCCGCATCATGGGTCGCATCTTCAAGCGGGCGATCCTTTCCTCATCGCCGCCGCGCGCGAAGGAAATCTGGCGATTGATGCGCGCCGAGGAAGCCTGATCCGCGACGCTATTTCCCAAAGCGCGCAGGATCGTAAATGAACTTTCGATCGCAATAACCGCATTCAGCCTCGCCATCGTCGAGGGCGTACCACACGATCGGGTGCCCCAATGCGCCGCCGCTGCCATCGCAGGCGATACGCCGCGTCGCAACATAAATGATCTCAGGCGGCGGAGGCGCGGGGCGGGCGGTATCGTTCATGTCGGCCTCAGGAGACTGTTTCATGACGCCTCAACTGCAACCGGCGCTGGCTCCGGTCAAGCAACCATCAACGCGCCGGGCGTGCTATTTCTTTGATTTTGCGGCGGGTAAGCGCCATTTATCTGGCGAAATGTGATCAAAGGTTCGCACATGACCGACGCCAACGCTCCGCTCGCGATAGCCGCGCGCGGGTTGAAAAAAACTTACGCTGCGACGAAGAAAAACCCGGCCAAGGAAGCCTTGCGCGGTATTGATCTGTCGATCCGCGCCGGCTCGATATTTGGGCTGCTGGGTCCGAATGGCGCAGGCAAATCGACGTTTATCAATATTCTGGCGGGGCTCGTCACGAAGACTTCCGGATCGGTCGAAGTCTGGGGGTTTGATATCGATCGAAATCCGCGCCAATCGCGCGCCGCCATCGGCGTTGTTCCGCAGGAAATAACGACCGATGTTTTTTTCACGCCGCGCGAGGCGCTTGAGATTCAGGCCGGACTATATGGCGTGCCGGAACGCGAGCGCCGCACCGACGAAATTCTTGCCGCGCTTGGACTAACTGACAAGGCGAATGCCTATGTGCGCCAGTTATCAGGCGGCATGAAGCGGCGCCTGCTCGTCGCCAAGGCGATGGTACACAATCCACCGATCCTCATACTCGACGAACCGACGGCGGGCGTAGACATCGAACTGCGCCGCCAGCTCTGGGAGTATGTGCGCAGCCTCCACGCGCAAGGCGTTACAATCGTTCTGACGACGCACTATCTCGAGGAAGCTCAGGAACTTTGCGACGAGATCGCCATCATCGATAAGGGAGAAGTCGTCGTCTGTGCGCCAACAGCATCGCTGATTTCGTCGCTGGACGCCAAGACGCTTCGGATCATTCCTTCTTCGCCACTGATAAACGCGCCGAACCTTGCGCCATTCGAGGCGACGCTGAACGCCGATGGCAGCCTCTCAATACCCTTCAAGCCAAGCGAAATTGGCGTCGGCGCCGTGCTGGAACGTCTGACAGCCGCCGGCGTCGGCGTGAAGGACCTGACAACCGTCGAAGCGGACCTCGAGGACGTGTTTCTCGAATTGACATACCACCGTAAGCCGCCGGGCTCTGCGTCGATCACGCAGTAATTGCGGCGGCTTCTGTCGCTAATTTTTCCGTGCGCGGCTCTTCTTGCCCATCAATGACGGAAACCGCGCGCCGAAGCGCGTCGGCTCGCGAGGCGAAGCGGTTTTCTTTTGGCAGGACGGCGCCGAGACCCAGCGACGTCAGAGTGTCCGAAATTTTGCTGTTCATGCTGCTGGCGAGGACGAGCCTGCCGGCAGACTTGGCGTCCAGACAGATCGTCTCGATAGCCCGGGCCGCCGATAAGTCGATTGCCGGAACCTTGGCGAAGTCGAGCACCATTGCCCCGATCCCTTGCCGGGCTTTCTCGCGCACGTGAAAGCCGAGATCTGTTGCAGCGCCAAAGCTTAAAGGACCGCCGGCGAAATCGAAGATGGCGATGCGGCCCGGCGCTTGCTCGAGCAAAGCCAATTCCTCCGGGGTAAGGTTCGCCGGCGCCGACTGCGCGACAGCGGCGATCTGGATGTCGGCGATTTGTTTGACGAAGGCGAGCGCAGCTAGAACGACCCCGACCCCGACCGCCGTGATAAGGTCGACAAAAACAGTCAGCCCAAGGACCAACGCCATGAGCGCGAGGTCCCAGCGCGGCCCCCGGTGCGCGCGTTTCAGATAGGTCCAGTCGATAATATCGTACCCGACCTTGACAAGGATGCCAGCGAGCACAGCGTGCGGGATGCGCTCGGCTAGCGGGGCGAGGCTAATGACGACGGCGAGGAGAAGCCCTGAGTGCGCCATCCCGGAAAGTCGCGTCGCGCCGCCCGAGCGGATGTTGACGACCGTACGCATGGTCGCGCCAGCGCCTGGAATCCCGCCGAACAGTCCGGCGACTGAGTTGCCGATGCCTTGTCCGATCAGTTCCTGGTTAGACTTGTGCCGAGTGCCTGTCATGTTGTCGGCGACGAGTGAGGTCAGCAGACTGTCGATCGCGCCAAGAATCGCAAGGATAATAGCCGCCTGCACCACCATAGAGGCGGAGTCGGCTGTAAAATTCGGAATTGTCAGCGCAGGGAACCCGGTTGGGATTTGACCGATAACCGGCGCGCCGGGATAGACGAGGCTCAGCGCAGTACCGGCGAACAGCGCGGCGAGCGGCGCGGGGAAAAACTTCCCCCATTTCTTTGGCCAGATGAAGACGACGATCAGCGCGACGACGCCCGCCGCCAGGGCGGGCATCACAGGGTTCGCCACGGCGCCTGGAATGGCTGCGAGGGCCCCGATAGTACCGCCGGATTCCGGCTCGCGACCGAAGAGCTTCGAGAGTTGCAGTGAAATGATGATGACGCCTATCCCGGACATGAAACCGGAAATGACCGGGAACGGAACAAGTTTGATGTACTGGCCGAGGCGCAGTACACCCATCGCAATCTGGAAAAGGCCCGCCAGCACAACTGCGGCGAAAACCAGCGATGGATTGTCGGAGAGCGCCGCATAAACGCCAGCGAACACAACGACCATCGGCCCGGTCGGACCTGAGACCTGCGCTCCTGTACCGCCAAAGAGCGAGGCGAAGAAGCCGACGAAGATGGCGCCCCAAAGACCCGCAATGGCGCCCGCCCCTGAAGCTTCGCCGAAAGCGAGCGCGAGGGGCAGGGCGACAATGCCGGCAGTAATCCCGCCCAGAACGTCGCCGCGCACATTGCTGAAATCAAAGTAGTTCTTCATCGTTTATCTCGTGTCCGGGCATGATGGGCGAGCGCGTCTCTCGCGCCCCTAGCGTTTAGAGCCTTGTTTTATCTAGGTCCGCGGGCCAACGTTGGAATGGTGCTGGTGAATCACGTTCGCAACGCTCTCGTGGTAATGCTCCTCAATCGGAATGAAATCCCGCGCTTCTTCGTCATAGGCGAGCACGCCGCCGGTGCGGATGTCATAGACCCAGCCATGAATTTGAGTCAGGCCCGCAGCGAGCGCCGCCGCCACATACGGGTGCGTGCGGATGTGCATCATCTGTAGAACGACGTTCTGCTGAATGATGAGATCGAGTTTTTCCTGATCGGTCAGACCCTCGCCCAGGCGTTCAGTGATCAACGCCGCGGCTTTGGAATAATTCAGCCATTCGCGCACATGAGGAAACTCAGATAACGTCTCAGGCGCCATCGCCCCCTTCATTGCGCCGCATTCGGAATGACCGCAGATGATGATGTGCGGCACATTCAGCGCGCCAACCGCAAATTCAATCGAAGCCGTCATTGCCCCTGTTTGATAGGTGTGTGGCGGAACGATGTTGCCAGCATTGCGACAGATGAATAGCTCGCCCGGTTCGGTCTGCGTCAAGAGGTTCGGGTCAATCCGGCTATCCGAGCAGGTAATGAAAAGCGCTTCTGGCGACTGCCCATCAGCAAGCGTCTTGAAGAGTTCCCGCCGCTGCGAGAAGGCCTCGCGCTGAAACTTCAGAACGCCTTCGGCGATTTTGGTCATCGGGAGGTCTCCTTTTGAGTTGGATAGGGCGCAACAGTTTGTTCGGCGGCCGGCGGCGCCCACATTTGCCGTACGACGTCGAGCGCAGCTTCTGCGTCATGGCTTCGCAGCGCGCGCGCCTCAATAAAATCTGCGCCGCCGATAATCCACGCGGCGAGCTTGGGGTGAGACAGTGAGTACAGGTGGCGGCGCCCTTCGCGGCGTTCCTCAACGAGGCGGTGCGCCTTGAGAAGGGCCAGATGCTGTGACACGCGGGCGGCCGGCAGGTTGAGCCGTTCATGTAACGCGTTCACATCGAGCTCGCCGACGCGCAATTCCTCGATCAGGCGGATGCGGTCGGCATGGGCCACAACCTTCATAAGCTCCGACAGCTCGCGGGCTATGAGTTGGCGCTTCGGCATTATTGTGGGCCCTCCGGGCGGAGCGATGTGATTTGAGTTTCAATGGCTACGAGGTCTGACGCGTTACGCAACGTCGATGCAATTATGTGCGACAGTTCATCCGTGTATGTATTCAGAAATTTGCAGATTACAATCTGCGGGCAACTCAAATTCGCCCTTTTGGGGCCGATTTCCGCCAGTTCAGGCCTTAAGGATTTGCCGCTGCAGGCCCGATAGCTCCTCGCAGGCCGTCCGGGCCATCGCGAGCAAAGCGAGGAACTGCTCATCTGAGAATGGCGCGCCTTCGGCCGTGCCTTGCACCTCGACAAGTCCGCCCTTGCCGGTGATGACAAAGTTTGCGTCCGTCTGCGCCGATGAATCTTCGACATAGTCGAGATCAAGCGCCGGTGCGCCATTGACGATGCCGCACGAAATCGCTGCAACCGTATCGACGATCGGGTTTGCCTTGATGATCCCCTGTTTGACCGCCCAGCCGCAGCATTGGGCGAGGGCGACCCATGCGCCAGTGATGGCGGCCGTACGCGTGCCGCCGTCCGCCTGAATGACGTCGCAATCGATCAGGATCTGGCGCTCGCCGAGCGCTTTCAGATCAACGATCGACCGCAGCGAGCGGCCGATTAGGCGTTGAATTTCGTGGGTGCGGCCACTGATCCCGTTTTTGGCTTCGCGCCTCATGCGCTCATGGGTTGAGCGCGGCAGCATGCCATATTCGGCGGTCACCCAGCCGCGTCCCTGACCGCGCAACCAGGGCGGCGTGGTTTCATCCCACGAAGCGACGCACAGCACATGGGTGTCGCCAAAACGCACAAGGCATGAACCCTCGGCGTGTTTCGCGGCGCTTGGCTCCAGACTGATGGGACGCATTTCGTTAAAGCTGCGGCCAGACGGGCGCATGGGCGGGAACTCCGGTTCAGGGCTTAACGGCGTGACAGACAAGCTGACGGGTAAACGTCGCATTGCCGGATGTCGAGCATCGGCGGTCGCCTGCGTCGATGAGGTTGTGGGCGCGCACGGCCAGTCTTAATTCTAGAGCGCCAATAATTGATCGGAGAAAACATGAGCGTCCTGAAGGAAATTGACGCGCGCTCGCGGGAGATTTTCCGCCAGCTCGTCGAATCCTATCTGGAAACCGGCGAGCCTGTTGGGTCTCGCACTCTCAGCCAGGACCGGCGGCTTGCCGTTTCCGCAGCGACCATCCGCAACGTCATGGCCGATCTGACCGATCTCGGTCTCCTGCAGGCGCCCCATGTATCGGCCGGCCGTTTGCCGACTGATCTCGGGCTCCGGCTGTTCGTTGACAGTCTTTTGCAAGTTGGCGAGTTGTCCGACCAGGAACGGCGCGCCCTCGACGTGCAATCCGAGGAAACGGCCGGCGGATCCGTGCTGGAGCTTGCGGCGGCGAAGCTTTCGGGGCTGACCCAGAGCGCGAGCCTTGTCGTCGCTCAGAAGAATGAAGCGCCTTTCCGGCATATCGAGTTCGTCTCGACTGCCCCGGATGAGGCGCTGGTTGTCGTCGTGTTCGAGGACGGCCGCGTTGAGAACCGCCTGATGAAGGCGCCTGAGGGTCTGTCGCCGTCAGCGCTGATTGCCGCCGGCAATTACCTGTCGGCGCGCCTGCGCGGCAAAACGATGAGCGAGGCGCGCGAGACAATCGTTAGCGAAATTGAGACCAATCAGGCGGCTCTCGACGAGTTAACCTCGCGTCTCGTCCGTGAAGGCGTCGCGGAGGTCTCAGGAGCCGAGCGCCTGTCGCTGATTGTCCGTGGGCGCGGGCGCCTACTGGAAGACGCAACCGCCGACGACCTTGAGCGCGTGCGCATGTTGTTCGACGATCTGGAGCGCAAGCGGGACGTCATCGAGATCCTCAACGCTGCGCGCGAGGCTGACGGCGTGCGCATTTATATCGGGTCGGAAAACCGCCTGTTTTCTTTGTCGGGCTCATCGGTGATCGTGGCGCCCTACCGCGACAAGTCGCGCAAGATTGTCGGCGTTCTGGGCGTAATTGGTCCAACCCGGCTGAATTACGGCCGGGTCATCCCGATCGTCGACTACACGGCGGAAGTCGTCTCCCGCCTCCTGAAATAGCCATTGGTTGAAATGCCGACGGTCGCAGCGTACATGGCGACCGAGCGGCGCGGCAGCGCGCAGGCGCGGCCGATGCGCCCCTTTTAGAGGCTATGCCCCAAGTGAAATCTGACAAATCTGGAATAAAAATGAGCGAGCAAGACTACGAACCGAACGCCGGTCAGATCGAGGAGGAGGAAGCGGCTATTGCTGACTTCGCCGCGGAAGAAGCTACGCTCCGGGCCGAGCTGGAGGCGATGAACGAGAAGCTGCTGCGGATGGCGGCCGAACTTGAAAATAACAGGCGGCGCGCCGAACGCGAAAAACAGGACGCCAGTCGCTATGCGATTGCGGGCTTTGCGCGCGACCTGCTTGCTGTCGCCGACAATTTTGAGCGGGCGTTGCAATTGGCGCCGGCGGACGATGACACGCTGTCTGCGGACGGCCTGAAAGGCCTGCTCACCGGGGTCAGAATGACCGAAAAGGCGCTGCAGTCAGCGCTCGATAAACACGGCGTCCGCCGGATCGACCCTCAAGGGGAGCGTTTCGATCCTCACTTGCATCAGGCGGTGGCGCAAACGCCTGCCGCGGGCGTGCCTGCCGGGTCTGTAGCGGTCGTCGCCCAGCCGGGTTTCGTTCTCGGAGACCGGGTGCTCCGCGCCGCAATGGTCGTGGTCTCGACAGGCGAGCCGCCATCAGCCGCCGGAAACCCTGCAGCCGCGAGCCCCGCAGAGGAGCCGTGTGACGCAGAGAACCAAACCGATGGACCCGCCCCTATTGGCGGGCGGGTCGATACGAGCGCCTGACTTGTCAGACGGTCGGGCTCAGCCGAGCGCCGCGGCGATTTTCGCCGCCAATTTGTGAGCAATATCGTCTTTGGAGGAGGTGGGCCACGTCTCCTGACCCTCTTCTGTGATCACAGTAACCGAATTTCTGTCGCCGCCCATCGCGCATAAATCGCCCGCCGATACGTCGTTGGCGACGATCCAGTCGCAGCCCTTGCGCCGCCGCTTTTCCTCGGCATGCGCCAGAATATCGTCCGTTTCCGCCGCAAATCCGATAACAAGACGGGGACGCCCCGTTTCGAGATTGGCGAAAGTTCTTAAGATATCAGGGTTTTCCGCCAGAGGAATGCTCGACAGCCCGCCGCGCTCTTTCTTGATTTTGTGCTCAGTCTCGAATTCGGGCCGGTAATCGGCGACGGCGGCGCACATGACCACGCAATCGGCTGGCAGCGCACGGGCGCAGGCGTCCATCATCTGGCGCGCAGTCTCTACACGGATCGTCTTGACGCCCGCAGGCGCGGCGAGCTCCGTAGGGCCGGAAACAAGAGTGACCTCTGCGCCAAGCCGCATCAGCGACCGGGCAATCGCGTAGCCCTGTTTGCCTGAGGACCGGTTGGCGAGATACCGTACCGGGTCGAGCGGTTCATGCGTCGGCCCGGCGGTTACAAGTACGCGCCGGCCTTGCAATGGGCCTTCAGCCGATTGCGCAAACCATATGTCGACGGCGTCAGCGATCTCCAGAGGCTCGGCCATGCGCCCCATTCCGTATTCGCCGCAAGCCATGTCGCCTTCGCGCGGCCCCACAAAGATTGCGCCGTCATCTGTCAGTGTGGCGACGTTTCGCTGGGTCGCTGCGTGCTCCCACATGCGCACGTTCATCGCGGGCGCAAATAGCACCGGCTTGTCGGTCGCCAGTATCGCTGTCGAAGCGAGGTCGTTCGCCAGGCCGCCCGCCGCCTTTGCCATCAGATCAGCGGTTGCGGGCGCGACAACGACAAGGTCGGCGGAGCGCGATAACTCTATGTGACCCATTTCGACTTCGCTCGTCAGATCAAAAAGATCCGTGTGGCACATATTGCCGGAAAGGCTGGCGACTGACAGCGGCGTAATGAATTCAGAGCCCCCGCGCGTGAGGATGGCGCGGGTCGCTACGCCGCGGCGCGACAACTCGCGGATCAATTCGAGCGATTTGTAGGCAGCAATTCCGCCGCCAATTATGAGAAGTACTGATCTATCGGTCATTTGCGTATTTTAGCCCAGAATTAGCGCCGCCGCGAGCGCCAGAACGGCGAGTCCGGCAAACCAGAAGGCGAGTCGGGTCTGCTTTTGTTCCCCCGCCAGCGCCGCCGTCAGGCGCGCAATACTGTCCTCCGAAAGGTTAACGCGTTCATCCGAAAGGCGTTCAGTAGCCTCGCCGATCCGCTGGACGTAAGTGGGCAGTAGGGGGGCGATCTCGAGGGCCTTTGTCGCCGCCTCGCGAAAGCGCTCGATCTGGCGCTTCGGACCGATTGAGTCGGCAATATAAGCCCGTACGACTGGGGTCGCCGCCTCCCACATGTTAACCGCCGGATCGAGCGCGCGCGCCACCCCCTCGACCGTCACCATGGTCCGCTGAAGCAAGACGAGTTCGGGTCGCAGGTGCATGTCAAAAAGGTCAGTAACATCGAAAAGCTGCTGCAGCACCCGAGACATGTCCACCTGATCGGCAGACTGACCAAACAATGGCTCGCCAACGGCGCGTAACGCTTGGGCGAAGGCTTCCTGCGAATGATGGCGTGGGACATACCCAGCGTCAAAATGCGCTTTGGCGGTACGCGGATAATCGCGCGTTACGAACCCGTGAATAATTTCCGCAAATGTTCGCCGCGCATCGACATCGAGCCGCCCCATGGTGCCGAAATCGATCAGCACTAATCGGCCGTCGTGGTCGATCATGATGTTGCCCTGATGAAGGTCGGCGTGAAAGAAACCGATATTTAGGGCTTGTTTCAGGAAAACCTGAATTATGAGGCGCGCCAGTCGCGCCCTGTCAACGCCACGCGCGTCTAGCGCGGCAAGATCGCTTACTGGCGTTGCGTCGATCCATTCGAGGGTAAGAACGCGACGCGAAGAAAGCGGCCAGTAGATTTCAGGGATGCGCACGCCCGGGTCGGATTTCAGGCTATCGGCCATGGCTGAGGCCGCGCCTGCCTCCATTCTGAGATCAAGCTCGACCGCCGCCGATTCCGTCAGTGTATCGATGAATTTGACCGGCTCCATGCGCCGTGCGGTTCTCGACATCGCCTCGACCGCGCGCGCGGCGCGTGCGAATGCGCGAAATTCGAGCGCCGCGGCGCGTTCGATGCCGGGCCTCAACACCTTTACCGCGACAGGTCTTCCATCGGAAAGACGCGCCTTGTGCACTTGCGCGATCGACGCGGCGGCGATCGGGGGCGAGAACTCGGCGAATAGTTCGCCGATGGGCTTGCCGAACGTGCGCTCGATCTCGGCGATGGCCTCTTCCTGCGGGAAGGGGGGCATACGGTCTTGCAGGCGGCCGAGATCGTCGGCCATCGCAAATCCGATGATGTCCGGGCGGGTCGCCATGACCTGCCCGAGCTTCACATAAGGCGGGCTCATGCCCTCGAATGCCGCAGCGAGGCGTTCGCCGGGGCGCAGGGTTCGCCCGTCCCGCGTCCGTTTCGCCCCAATGCGCGTCAGGCGTCCGGCAAACGCGACCGGAGCCGGCAACAAGTGGCTGAACTCGGTCGGAACAAGCGCGTCATGCCGCGTCAATCGAAAGGCGGCTCCCGCCAGTCGGAACCAATCGGCGATTGCGCTGAACATTGATCCTGCCGCTCAGATCTTCCAGCCCATGTGAACCGCCGCAACGCCCGCGGTCAGATTCTCATATTTAACGCGCGAAAAGCCCGCGTCAGCTATTTTCCCAGCGAAAGCCTCCTGGTCTGGAAAACGCCGGATCGACTCAACGAGATACCGGTAGCTATCGCCGTCCTTGGCCACTTGTTCGCCAAGCCAGGGGATGACGTTGAACGAATAAAGATCATAGATCTTCTGAAACGAGGCGGTGATCGGGCGAGAGAATTCAAGGCACACGAACCGACCGCCGATTTTCAGCACCCGGCGAGCCTCGGCAAGCGCCGCGTCGATGCGGGTCACGTTTCGGATACCGAATGCGATTGTATAGGCGTCGACCGACCTGTCGGGAAACG
>JBGTFV010000231.1:0-14530 GCA_041747095.1 Parvularculaceae bacterium | reverse complement strand
GCGCTGCGTGGCCTAGAGGTTGAAATTGGCGCCGGTGCGGAAGCCGTCGCGGCAGCAGGCGCCCGGCCCGCCGATTGGGTGATGGCGGCAATTGTCGGCGCGGCCGGGCTCAAGCCGACGCTCGAAGCCGCCAAACGCGGCGCGGCGATCGCTCTTGCGAACAAGGAATGTCTCGTTTGCGCAGGCGACATCGTCACCGCAGTGGTCCGCGAGGCGGGTGGCAAGTTGTTGCCCGTAGATTCCGAGCACAACGCTATCTTTCAGGTCTACGACTTTGAGCGGCCGCACCGGATTTCGCGCTTGATCCTGACCGCGTCGGGCGGCCCGTTCCGAACCTGGGCTCTGGGCGACATGGCGGCGGCGACGCCGCGTCAGGCGGTCGCTCACCCGAATTGGAGCATGGGCGCAAAAATCTCGGTCGACTCTGCGACGATGATGAACAAAGGGCTCGAACTGATTGAAGCGGCGCATATTTTCCCGACGCCGCATGAGCAGATCGAGATTCTTGTGCACCCGCAGTCGGTTATTCACTCGATGGTTGAATATGTCGACGGCTCCGTGCTGGCGCAACTCGGCTCGCCCGACATGCGCACGCCCATCGCGTCAACCCTCGCCTGGCCAGATCGCATGCCGAGCCCCAGCGCTCGGTTAGACCTTGCAGCTGTCGGCCAATTGACGTTTGAGCAGCCCGATCCAGTGCGGTTTCCGGCGCTTCGGCTCGCGCGCGAGGCGATCGGGCTCGGCGGCGCCTATCCGGCAAGCCTCAACGCGGCCAACGAAATTGCGGTGGCGGCGTTTCTTCAAGGCGGGATTAAATTTCTGGACATCGCCGCAGTGACGGAGCACGTTCTCGACGCTGTCGGGCGACGGAACAATCACGGACCGCTTTCGACGCTGGATGACGTTATCGCCGCTGATGCGGAGGCGCGCCGTCTGGCGAGTGAATCCGTGGCTGCACGGGCTGCGGCGTAGATGCTGCGGGCTGTGATGGAGATGAGTGCGACCGGATGACCCTAGGCGGATTTTCCCTTGAGCAACTGGCGATTTTGCCGGTTTCTATCTTGGCGTTCATCGTCCTGCTGACGATCATCGTCTTCATCCACGAGTATGGTCACTTTTCGATGGCGCGGGCGCTCGGCGTCCGCGTTGACGTATTCTCCATCGGCTTCGGCAAACCGCTGGCGCGTTGGGTCGACCGCAAAGGGACGGAGTGGCGAATCGCCATGCTGCCGTTCGGCGGCTACGTAAAGTTTTTCGGCGATGCGAGCGCTGCTTCCAATCCTCGCGATGACATAGCCGAAGAGAACGCGGGAAAAGCCGCTGGCAAACCGGCAACCACGCAGTTTCCGCGTCCTGCTGATGCCGAGGAGGCGGGCGCCGGCATGACCGAGGAGGAGAAGCGCGTCTGTTTCCACTTCAAACCGGTCTGGGCGCGCGCCGCGATTGTATCTGCCGGGCCGCTGGCCAATTTTCTGCTCGCCATCGTCATCTTCAGCGGGCTGTTGATGACGTTCGGTGAAATTGCGTGGGAGCCGAGAGTCGGGACCGTCGTCGAAGGCTCAGCCGCAGCAGAAGCCGGATTTCAAGCGGGCGATGTCGTGGTTTCCGTCAACGGACGCAAAGTGCGCAAGTTCGATGATCTGCAAATGCAAACGCGCCTCAGCGCCGGTGAAACGCTTCGATTCGAAATTGATCGAGGCGGCTCGGTTTTCTTCATAGACGCTGCGCCCCGTCGCCAGGAGATTCTGGACGGGTTCGGCAATAAGGTTGAGGTTGGCGTTCTGGGGTTGCGCCCGATTGAGGGCGGTTACCGTTTTGTCACCTATAACCTTCCGGACGCGGCGGCCGCGGCGGTTGGAAAAGTCTGGAACATCATCGCTTCAACAACAAAATTTTTATATCGGCTGGCGCTGGGTCAGGAAGACGCGCGCCAGCTCGGCGGCCCGATAAAAATGGCGCAGTACGCGGGACAATCCGCCGTGTCGGGATTTGAAGACACCGAGGCTGAAGGGCCTGCGCCGGCCTTTTTCGAACGACTGAAAGTCAGCGTCGCGAACTTCATCAATCTGGCGGCGGTCGTGTCGGTCTCGATCGGGTTTCTCAATCTTCTGCCTATTCCAGTGCTCGACGGCGGCCACCTGATGTACTACGCGTATGAAGGGATTGCGGGTCGACCGCTCGGCGCTCGCGCGCAGGCGGTCGGGTTTCGTGTCGGGATCATATTTCTGGCTTCGTTCATGCTGTTCGTCATGTGGAATGACGTAACGGGACTGCTTTCATTCAATAGCTAGGTGTGCGGGATGATCGTTCGGAAGTCTGGAACGGCCGCTTTATGCGTGGTGTTTGCGGCGCTGCATGTCGCTTTTTTTGCAGCGTCCGCCCACGCTCAGGACGCGCCGCCAAGCCCGGCGCCAACCGCTGCCCAGCAGGCGTTGATCGATCGCGACTCGCCGTTGATTCAGTCTATTCAGGTCGTGGGCAATCAGCGAATTGAGGGCGAGACGATCGCGTCTTACCTCGTTATTTCGCCCGGCGACCGGGCGGACCCGCGGCTCCTCGATCTGGGTCTTAAAACCCTGTTCAATACCGGATTGTTCGCTGACGTTGCCCTGCAGATGGAGCCCGGCGGCGTGCTGCGAATTGATGTCGTTGAAAACCCTATCGTGAACAGGGTCATTCTGGACGGCAATAAACGCGTCAAGGAAGACAAGATCACCGAGGAAATTCAGCTTGCCGCGCGCGCGGTATTCACCCGCGCAAAAGTACAGGCGGACGTGCAGCGCATTCTTGAGGTCTACCGCAAGACCGGGCGCTTTGCGGCGACGGTGACGCCAAAGGTCACGCCTCTCGAGCAAAACCGCGTAGACGTTATTTATGAAATCGATGAGGGCCCCAAGACGGGCGTCGCCAAAGTCAACTTCATCGGCAACAAGGTTTTCACAGCGACGGAGCTGCGCGGCGAGATCCTGACCAAGGAAAGCCGCTGGTGGCGGTTTTTTTCCAGCAACAGCAATTATGATCCCGACCGCCTCGAATATGAGCGCGACCTGTTGCGCCAGTTCTACGCCCGGAACGGATATGCAGACTTCCAGGTTATCTCGGCCGTCGCTGAGCTGACGCCTGATCGCAAAGACTTCTTCATCACCTTCACGGTGGACGAAGGTCCGCAGTACACCGTCGGCGACGTGCGCGTGAAAACCAGTCTCGACAAACTCGATGAATCCGTGCTCGAGCGGTTTGTGCCGATCGCCAAAGGCTCGACATTCGACGGCGAGAAAGTTGAGAAAGCCGTTGAGCAAATCACCTTTGCGACCGGCGCGACGGGATACGCATTCGTTGACGTTCAGCCGCAATTGAACCGGAACATCGAAGCAAAGACGATCGACCTCACTTTTCTGGTAAATGAAGGCCCTCGGGTTTACGTTGATCGAATCAACATCAAGGGAAACACCCGGACGCTCGACAAGGTCGTCCGGCGGGAAGTGCGCATCGCTGAGGGCGATCCTTTCAACCGCGTACAGATAGATCGGTCGAGGGCGCGTATTCGTTCGCTGGGTTATTTCAGCGAGGTCAATATAGAGGAAAAGCCCGCCGCCTCGCCTGACCGAACCGAAGTCGACGTGTCTGTGAAGGAACAGTCGACCGGTTCGTTCAGCGTTGGCGTCGGCATTTCCAACACCGACAACTTCATTGTCGACTTTTCGATTGAAGAGCGAAACCTGCTTGGCAGGGGACAGTTTCTGCGCTTCAGGGTTCAGGCGAGCTCGCGCACCCGTCAAGTGGATCTGCGTTTCACGCAACCCTATTTCCTTGATCGAAACCTGGCGGCGGGATTTTCGATTTCAAATATTCGCACCGACTTCCGTGAAGTCGGGATTATTCGCGACCGCATTGGGTTCGGTCTGAATGCTGGCTTCCAGATATCGGAGTTTGGCCGCGGCAGCGTGCAATACCAGATCGCCAATGATCGGGTTGTAATTGACCAGCGGACTCAAGTTCAGCTGCCGGACGGAACGGACCCGGCCTCGTTGCTTGTGCCCGGTGCGGAATTTCAGCTCGTTCCGACCGTTGATGGGCTGGGCAATCCGGTAACGCTTATCAATGCCGCTCTATGCGATTTCCAGTCTCAGTCGTTTACGCCGCAATGCGCCTCGCGCGGCACGTTCCTGACTTCTCTCGTTGGTTATTCTCTGTCGTGGGACACGCGAGACGACCCGATCGACACGAAGCGTGGCTGGCGATTTGGATTTTCTCAAGCCGTGGCGGGCCTTGGGGGTGACGTTAACTATCACCGCTCAGAATTTAACGGCGCCTATTATCGCCCGATTTACAAGGGCTTCATTGGCAAACTTCAGGTGCGGGGTGGATATATCGATGGGTTCCGAGGCGATACAGTTCGACTGCAGGATCGCTTCTTCGAGGGCGCCGGTTCGTTCCGTGGGTTTGAGGTCGCCGGCGTCGGGCCCCGCTTCCTGACGGGCCAGCTTGATCGCAACGGCAACATTTTTGGCCAGGCCATTGGCGCCAAGGTGTACGCAATTGGAACAGCCGAGATCAGCCTACCTCTGCCGCTGCCCAAACAATATGGCATCCGGGCGGCTCTGTTCAGCGATTTCGGGGTTGTTGGGCTGGTGGACGACGAGGACAAGGTGATAAACGACAACGTGGCGTTCTTCGTAGACCCGTTCGGTGATGGGAATTTGCTTGCGCCGGTTCAGGACGATCTTTCGCTACGGGTGACGGCTGGCGTCTCGGTGAGCTGGGATTCGCCATTTGGTCCGGTTCGCTTCGACTTTGCGGAAGTCATACGCAAAGAGGAATACGACCGAACGGAGGGGTTCCGCTTTAGTGCGGGTACGTCATTCTAGGGATGCATGGCGCAACGCGCCAGTATGCAAGTGGGCTGGAAATTTTGGCATTTGGAATAGGTAAAAGGGTGCAGAGCATGAACAAGAAACTTCTATCTCTCACGGCGGCGTTGGGCGTTTTTGGCGCCGTTGGCGCGGCGGCGATCAGCAGCGCAACAGCACAACAGTCCGGCAAAGCGCCTGTGATCCTCATCCTCAATCAGGGACAGGTGCTCGCGACATCGAAAGCCGGGCAGTCAATGAAGCCGCAACTTGAAACGCTTCAGAAGCAGGCAAACGACGAACTGAACGCTGAAGTCGAAAAAATCGTCAAGGAAGGCGAGGATCTGCAGAAGCAGAAAGGGTTACTTTCCGAAGACGTATGGACCCAGCGCGCACAGCAAGTCGCCATCAAGCAGAACAACCTTCCAACTTTGCGCGAAGTGAAAGTTCGTGAACTGTCGATCGCTGAACAGTCAGCCGTGCAAAAGATAAATGACGCGATGCTGCCGATTCTCCAGTCGATCGTCGAATCACGTGGCGCAACGGTCCTTCTCGATCGGTCGGCTGTCATGTATGCGGCTGCCGATACGGATATCACCCAGCAGGTGATTACCGAACTCGACAAGAAACTGTCGACCGTCAAGGTTGAAAAAGTCTCGCTTGCCGAGCTTCAGCGCCAGGCGCAACAGGCCGAAGCAGCGCAAAAGAGCGGCGGCAAAAAGAAGTAGTCGCGTCGCATCGGCTTCTCGATCCGCAGAATGTGACAGGCCGGTTGAAACGAGAGAGAGGGCCAGTGCCTGACGTCCGTTTCTTCCAATGTCTCGCACCGCTGTCCATCGAAGAGGCCATTAAGCTCCTGGACAGAGTCCGTCGCCCCGATCCCGGTGGCGGGTACGTCGCCGATCGCATTGAGGCGGTAGCCGATCCCTCAGCGGCCGACCTCGCTCGCGTGGTTGTTTTCGTCGATGACCGGACTCAGGCGGAAAAAATCCGGGGGCGTCGTGTCGGACTGACATTGACCGCCGCCGCAATAGCAGGCGACGTCGAGCCTGACGGCATTGTTTGCGTCGTGACGTCAACAAGGCTGGCTTTCCTGAAGATCGCCAACGCGTTGCATCGCGAGCATGATCTCTCGCCTGAAGACCCGCCCATCCACCCAATCGCCGTTGTGGATGCGCGCGCGCAGGTTCATCCTTCCGCGATCGTCGGCGCTGGCGCTGAAATTGGCCCGCATGTCAGCATTGCGCCCGGCGCCGTCGTCGGTCCCGGCGTACGGCTTGGCGCAGGGACGCACATAGGCGTTGGCGCGTCGGTATTTCACGCCTTGATCGGCGAAAACGTCATTATCGGGCCGGGCGCGCGAATCGGCGGCGCCGGCTTTGGGTTTGTCGAAGGGCCGGAAGGATTGGTCCGAACCCCGCAACTCGGCCGCGTCATCATCGGATCAAAAAGTGAAATTGGCGCGAACACGACCATCGATCGCGGAGCGCTGCGCGACACGATTATTGGCGAGGGGGTCAAGATCGACAATTTAGTACAGATCGGCCACAACGTTTCTATTGGGAATCATTCGGTGATTGCCGCCCAGACCGGCATTGCCGGCAGTACCGAGATTGGCGAAGGCGTGATGTTGGGCGGTCAGGTTGGACTTGCCGATCATTTAAAAGTTGGCTCTGGCGCGCGGATCGCTGCCGGGTCGGGCGTCATGAAAGATATTGGGCCCGGCGAGAAATGGGGCGGCCTGCCGGCGCGTCCATTTGCGACGTGGATGCGGGAGGTGGCGGCCCTTGGTCTGCTTGCGAGGCGGTCGAAGACCTCTTCAGATAACCACAAAGAAGGCGGATCTGGATCGTGATTGAGGCGGGAAAATCGATACTGGAAGTGACGGACCTGATGCGGCTGCTGCCGCATCGTTATCCGATGCTAATGATTGACCGGCTGATCGACATCAGGCCGGGCGAGGGGGCGGTCGCGGTCAAGAACGTCACCTCGAACGAACCTTTCTTCCAGGGGCACTTCCCGCAGAAGCCGATCATGCCAGGCGTTCTGATCGTCGAGGCAATGGCGCAGGGCGCGGCGGCGTTTGCTTCCTACGCTGAGCAACTCGACGTGGAGGGGAAGGTCGTTCTCTTCATGGGGGTCGACAAGGCGCGTTTTCGCCGACCCGTCGTGCCTGGCGATCAATTGCTTATCAGCGTCCGCATCGTTCAACGGCGTCCACCCGTCTGGCGCTTTGAGGGTGAGGCGCGAGTTGATGGAAAACTCGTCGCCGATGCAGCCTTCTCAGCCATGCTGGCTGAGGCGCCACACTGATTGCAGCCGGAGAACCGGTCTCCAAAAGTCACTCCTCGGATATTCATCGCCATGTCTGTTCATCCTACTGCCAACGTCGAGGACGGCGCCGAGATCGGTGACGACGTTGTGATTGGGCCGTATGCCAATATCGGCGCGGATGTGCGCCTGGGCGCCGGCGTCAGAATAGGTCCGCATGCGGTGGTAGTAGGCCGAACGGAAGTTGGCGCGCGTACCGTCGTGCATCCGTTTGCAGTTCTCGGCGGGCCGCCTCAGCATCTGGCCTATAGAGGCGAACAAACGCGGCTGGTTGTCGGACCAGATTGCGTGATCCGTGAGCATGTCACGATCAACATCGGCACCGCGCAAGGCAAAGGCGTCACGACAATTGGCGCGAATGTTTATATGATGACTGGCTCCCATATCGCCCATGACTGCGTTGTTGGCGACTATGTTATTTTTGCCAATAATGCGACATTGGGGGGGCACACAATTATCGGCGATCATGTTTTTCTTGGCGGACTGTGCGCTATCCACCAGAACTCGCGCATCGGGGATTATGCCTTTGTGGGCGGATGCGCAGCGGTAACGGCTGATATTATTCCGTATGCGTCGGCGATTGGCAATCATGCTGAACTGGCAGGGTTGAACATCATCGGCTTGAAGCGTCGCGGCGTGCCGCGGGAAACGATTCGCGACATGCGGCTCGCCTATCACACCCTCTTCTATGGACACGATCCGTTTGCTGAGCGCGTGGCGATGGTGGGAAAAAAATTCGCTCAATGTCCGGAAGTGATGCGTATCGTGGATTTCATCAAGGCGGACGCCCGGCGCTCGCTGATGGCCCCGAGGCGCTGAGCCGTGGCGCGCTGGCGCAAGCTGGGCGTGATTTCAGGCTCTGGCGTCTTGCCATTACGGATTGCTGAAACGTGCGCGCAGCAGGGCAGGCTCGTTCATGTAATCGCTCTACAAGGCATCGCGGATGCAGATTTCAGCGCGTTCCAGACAGAATTCTGCGGCATTGCGGAAGCCGGGCGGATCCTGAAGGCGTTAGGCGCGGCGGGTTGCGACGCTGTTACCCTCGCTGGGGTCGTGCGCCGACCCGACTTCCGGCATCTGCGTCCGGACTGGCGCGGCGCGCGGCTTTTGCCACGGGTCGTCGCTGCTGCCGCTGAAGGAGACGGGGCGCTCCTTCGTGTGCTTGTCGACACTCTGGAGGCGGAGGGTTTCACGGTTGTTGGAGCCGATGAAATTGTTTCAGAGTTTTCCGTGCGCCCGGGTCCAATCGGGGCCGTTGCGCCAAATGAGATCGATCTTGTTGATATCGCCAAGGGCGCTGCGCTCGTCGCTGCGCTGGGGCCTTTCGATGTCGGTCAGGGCGCGGTCGTCGCGAACGGCTTTGTGCTGGCCGTGGAGGCTGCCGAAGGAACCGACGCCATGCTTGAACGTTGCGCCGCCTTGATTGGCGCTTTTACAGCGGCAGGCGAGGGGACCCGCCCGCGTTCAGGCGTTCTCGTCAAACGCCCAAAGCCCGGGCAGGAGCGCCGGGTCGATCTGCCGACAATTGGGGTTGAGACCATCGTTCGGGCGCACGCGTGCGGCCTTGCCGGGGTTGCCGTTGAGGCCGGCGGCGCGATCATCATCGACCCTGAGAAATCGATAGCTGAAGCGGATCGGCGCGGACTTTTCATCTACGGATTTTCGGCGCCGGAGCATTGAATTGCATAGACGCTGCCGACAATGAGCAATTGCGCGACATGGCCCTTGAGTTAAAGACAGAACGGCCTCTGACGATCATGCTCGTCGCAGTTGAGCCTTCTGCTGATGAAATTGGCGCGGCGACATTACGCGAATTGAAGGCCCTTGCCCCTGTCGGCGCGCGCTTTATCGGGTGTGGGGGAGTGGCGATGGCATCGGAAGGATTTAACAGCGATTTTCCGATCGCTCCTTTGTCGGTCATCGGGTTCAGCGACGTTGCGCGCGCCCTCCCGCTCGGTCTGCGACGCGCGCGAGAACTTGCAAGGCGCGCTCGCGACGAGAAGGTCGATGTCGTCGTATTTATTGACGGCTGGGCGTTCTCGCGCATTGCGGCGGAGAGATTTCGCGTGATTGCGCCCCGCGCAACGCGGTTAAAGTTCGTTGCACCGCAGATCTGGGCGTCCCGCCCGCATCGCGTCGAATTCGTCCGCCAGCACTTTGACGGCGTTCTAGCGCTTCTGCCGTTCGAGCCGCCGCTATTCGAGCATGCCGGCGTGCGCGCCGCCTTCGTTGGAAATCCAAATTTTCAGCGGGCTTACGCCGCCCGCGGCGACGGCGACGCGTTCAGGGCCCGCCACGCGATTGGAAGTGGCCCTTTGCTCGCGGTTCTTTTGGGTAGTCGAAGGGCTGAGGTCCGTCGCCTCGGCGGGCCATTCGGCGAAGCTATTGCGCAGTTGTCTGCGCAGACGCCGGGTCTGCGAATTGCTTCCCCGCTTGCGCCCGCCGTTGCGGCGGAAGCGCGCGAGATGATGTCGGGTTGGCCGGGACAACCCATTCTCGTCACAGCCAAAGAGAAGGACGATCTATTTGCCGCTGCGGATGTGGCGCTTGCGGCATCCGGCACAGCAACGACCGAGATCGCCATCAACGAAACGCCCGTTGTTGTGGCGTACCGCGTTGATCCTTTTTCCGCCTTTATGCTCCGTCCCAAGATGATTATTCCCTATATTTCCATCCTGAACGTGGCGGCCGGCGCGTTCGTTATTCCTGAGTTCGTTCAGGAAAAGTGCACGCCTGACGCGATCGCCGCCGCTGTTGGCGAGTTACTGCGCGACCCGTCCGCGCGCGCTGCGCAAGTGTCTGCTGTCGCGCCCGCTTTGACGGCGCTGCAGCTTAATGGTCCGCCAGCCGCAAAGCGGGCTGCGGAACTCATTCTTAAGTGGGCCGATTTGGGCGCCCAGCGCAGTTGATTGCACGTTTGGCGTGGTGGCGGATGTCGCTTGAACCTAGCTGCCACCCTGCCATTGCCCCTTTGCCTTCAGGGCGTCTGCGACTTCTTTCGGCATATAGGTCTCATCGTGCTTCGCGAGCACTTCCAGCGCTTCCAGCGTGCCGTCGGCGCGCAGGCGGCCCTGCACGACGACGCCCTGACCCTCGCGAAAGAGATCGGGAAGTATTCCGCGATAGGTAACCGTTTTAGCCGCCTCTCCGTCCGTGACGTCGAAGCGCACCTCAGCCTCGCTTCCATCCGCGACCGTAACGCTATCATCGGCAACAAGGCCGCCGAGGCGAATGACGCCAGTCGGTTGGTTCGGAAGGCGCGCAAGGTCGCCGGGCGTGTAGAAATACGCCACCGTATCGCCCAGCGCCACGAGCACGAGCGTTACCGCAAGCGAGGCAATGGCGAAGACGCCGCCGATCAGCGCGATACGCGTCTGTTTTTTCGTCATCGCCATACGTTTTCTGGCTTCCCGGTCAGGCGGCGCGCACGGTCGAGACGGGCTCCTCGCGGCCGCGTTCCAGGCGGGCGAGACGTCGCTCGGCAAATTCGTTGCGCATGGAGATAAGGACCAGACAGGCGTAGATCGCCATGTAGGCTAGCGCCATCAAAAAAAGCGGCGTCAGCATGGTGGAGTGAATGCTCGGCCCGTCCGCACGCAGAACGCTTGCTGGTTGGTGCAGCCCGCGTTTCCACCAGTCGACCGAGAACTTGATGATCGGCACATTGATGAACCCAACGACGCAAACAATTGCAGCGATACGGGCGGCGCGCGACTTGTCGTCAATAGCCTCCCAGATGGCGATGTAGCCGAGATAAAGAAAAAACAGGATGAGAACCGACGTCAGACGCGGGTCCCACGCCCACCAGGCGCCCCAAGTCGGCTTGCCCCAGAGCGAGCCCGTGACCAAGGCAAGGAATGTGAACACGGCGCCGATTGGCGCAGTGGATTTTGCGGCGACATCAGCGATGGGGTGTTTCCAGATAAAGCCCGTGATCGATGACATCGCCATGATCGAATAACACATCATGGCCATCCACGCGGCGGGCACGTGTACGTACATAATGCGAACCGAGTCGCCCTGCTGGTAGTCGGCAGGCGACGCGATAAGTGCGAAGTAAAGCCCAAACCCCAGCAGGATCACAGCGCTTGCCGCAGCGAACGGAATGACCCTCTGCGCCACCGTTTCAAATCTTTGTGGATTGGCAAACTCGTAAATCGCCGCCGCCATGATTCATCGTCCTCTTCTTAATCGAGGTTCAACCGGATTGCGGCCGCGCCCGCAAGCGGCGCCACGATCGCCGCAAAGAGGCTTATCGCCGCAAGGATCAGCATCGACGGCGCATAAAGCGCCTCACCGGCAGCGCCCGCCTTGGCCGCTCCCACGCCGAAGATGATCACAGGCGCATAGAGCGGCGCGGTCAGCAGCGTGACGAGAATGCTTGCGCGGCGCAGCGAGACCGTAATCGCCGCCGCCAACGCCCCAATCAGCGACAGACCGGGCGTGCCAACCGCCAGCGAGGCGGCCACCGGCAGATATCCTTCAGGCTCAAGCCCGAGCAGTATTCCGAGGATGGGGGCGGCAATCACCAGCGGCAGGCCGGTCGACAGCCAGTGACTCACGGCCTTCGCGAGTACAGACAACGATAGCGTGTCGCTTGTTTCTACGAGGACGTCGAGAGAACCGTCCTCGAAGTCTGCCTGAAAAACGCGGTCCAGCGACACGATGGTCGCAAGAAGGGCCGACGCCCACAGAACTGGCGCGGCGACGAGCGACAGCGTGCCGACGTCCGGTCCGACCGCCAGCGCATAAATGATCACCGCGAGGCTCAGGAACAGGACTGCCTGAAACGTGCCGCCGCCTGCCCTGACCGCAAGAGTCAGGTCGCGGGCAACGATTGCGCGCGCCACTCTCATCGCGCGGGCTCGATGAACACCGTGCGGGCGTTTCCGAGCGCCATAGGCTCGTGCGTTGCGACGATCACGAGGCCGCCCATCTGACAGTGGGTTTCGATTTCCCGGATGATCGTCTCCACGGCTCCCGCGTCAACGCCCGACGTCGGCTCATCAAGCAGCCAGATTGGTTTCCCCGATACCAGCGCACGGCAGAAACCGAGGCGTCGACGCTGACCGGCCGACAGCGTTGCAGCGCGTTGGTCCAGAAGGTTCATGAGCCGCATCCGCTCGGCGATCTCTGGCGCGAGAGACGTGCGCGCGCCGTACATGCTTCTCCAGAAATCAATGTTCTCGCGTACCGTAAGCGCCGCTTTAACAGCGTCGGCATGCCCGATGTAGACGACGTTCTCCCTCAGCCCGCCATTGCCTCCGCGAACGGCGATCAATCCGCTTGTGGGCCGTACAAGCCCCGCCATGGCGCGCAGGAGGGTCGATTTGCCAGCGCCGTTGGGGCCGCGGAGAATTGTCGCCGTTCCGGGTTCGAGGTCGAGATCGACGCCCGCGAGGACGGGTCGTCCGCCGCGTCCAGCCCCGAGGCCTCGAACAATCAGCCCGGCGCCGGCGGCTGGCTCAGGGGGAATTTTGGGCGGTGCGTTCATCGCATTTGGCTCAGGACGCCGATCCGCTGGAAGACCCGCTGACCTGTCCGGCCTGCCTTACGCCCGCCACCTTTACAGGCGGAAGCGGCATCTTCACCGCTGCCTGACTGGCGCGCCGCGATGAGAAAGTCTTGATGCTGCCGGCCGCTTTGCCTTGCTCATCAAACGCGTCAAGACGGCGGCGAAGCTGACGCGCCCGGCGGCGGATTACGAATGCGGTCAATCCGATGGCGAACGCAGAAATACCGTAAGCGGGCCAGACAAACCCGCCATAACCGCCCAGTTCGATCAGTCCAGTCAGTGTTTCCGTCATCGCTCTCGCTTGCTAAAGCCGGCAATTGCGCCTTTTGGGTTCCCTACGAACCGCCCGATTGGAATAGCTTGGATATGGATCCGATTATCAGTCATTCACCGTCGATGAGGCAGGAAAGATTGTCGCGCGGCTCGAAGAGTCATCCTGCGAAACCAAAATCCGCCCTATAACATCGCCATGATTGCAGAACTTGGACAGATCCTCCTCATTCTTGCGCTGCTTGCAGCCGTGTTCCAAAGCGCGTTTCCGCTTGCCGGGTCTATAGCCGGAGACCGGCGGCTGGCGGCGCTTGCCGGCCGGGCGGCGATTATTCAGTTCGCACTTACCGCTGGCGCATTCGGCGCGCTTCTTTACGTTTTTGCAACCTCCGATTTTTCAGTTCGGACGGTGGCCGATAACTCTCATACAGCCAAGCCCTTTATATACAAGCTGACGGGCGCCTGGGGCAACCATGAAGGATCGATGGTGCTGTGGGCGCTGATCCTTGCCGGTTACGGGGCCGCGCTCGGCCTCGGAAGATCGGCCAAACGAGGCGACCCGCTGACAGCCAATACCTTGGCGGTCCAGGGAGCGATCTCCGTCGCTTTTTTCGCCTTCATTCTATTCACATCAAATCCGTTTGATCGACTGACGCCCGCGCCCGCTGACGGGCAGGGGTTGAACCCGCTTCTGCAAGATCCGGGATTGGTGCTGCACCCTCCCTTCCTTTACCTCGGATATGTCGGATTTTCGATTACTTTCGCGTTTGCGGTGGCGGGGCTGCTGACGGGGCGGATCGATGAAGCCTGGGGCCGCGTCGTGCGGCCCTGGGCGTTGGCGGCCTGGTCGTTCCTGACGGTCGGAATCGCGCTTGGCAGCTGGTGGGCCTATTATGAATTGGGCTGGGGCGGGTTCTGGGCATGGGACCCGGTCGAAAACGCCTCGTTCATGCCTTGGCTTGCGGGCACGGCCTTGATCCATTCCGTTCGAGCGCTGGAGGTGCGCGGCGCGTTCAAGGCCTGGACGGCGTTGTTGGCGATCCTGGCCTTTTCGCTGAGCCTTGTGGGCACCTTCCTCGTCAGGTCCGGCGTGCTGACATCGGTGCACGCCTTCGCTGTAGATCCCGCCCGGGGTGTTTTTATTCTTGCCATTCTGGGGGTCGTTGTCGGCGGTTCCCTGACAGTGTTCGCCCTCAGGGGGCCGGCGCTGGCGGGTTCAGCGCGGTTCGACGCTGTCAGTAGAGAGGGAGGGCTTCTCGTCAACAACGCGGTTCTTGTCGCCTCCTGCGCGACGGTTTTCATCGGCACGTTTTATCCGCTGTTTATTGATGTCGTCAGCGGTGAGAAACTTTCCGTCGGCGCGCCGTATTTCAACCTCGCCTTTCTTCCCTTCGCCGGGCTCACGTTGTTTCTCATCGGTCCCGCGGCGGCGCTTGCGTGGAAGCGCGGCTCGCTCCGCGACGCATTTGCGCGCCTTTGGCCGGCCGCTCTTGCAGCAATTGCAGGCGTTGCGATCCTTTTGTGGGTCGGCGCGCCGCGCGAAGTTGCGGCGCTCAGCGCCGCC
>JBGTFV010000230.1:0-1663 GCA_041747095.1 Parvularculaceae bacterium | reverse complement strand
GTCTGTCCGCGACCTCGGCGGCGCCTTGCAGCGGGCGGGCTTCGCCCTGCCGGTTGCGGATCTTGATGTCGTAGAAATTGCCTATCGCGATCCGGCGCGACTGGTCGCCGATCTTAGGGCGATGGGCGAGACTTCGGCGCTCGCGCGGGGCGGCGCGGCGCTGCGCCGGGATGATCTCGGGCGCGCTCTCGAGCAAATTGCGAATTCGGTAGGGAATAACGGATTGGCGCACGAGAAATTCGCCATCGTCACCCTGACCGGCTGGGCGCCAGCGCCGTCGCAGCCCAAACCGCTAGCGCCGGGGTCGGCGACTGTCTCGCTTGCGGACGCGATTAAACGATCGGCGGTAGATCCGAGCGCTTAGCGGCGCGCTGGCAGTCCGCGTTTACGGCGTAGACGTGCTCGCCATTGCGCTCGTAATTTCGCCGTAGATGCGATTATTTTCGTTGGTGAAATTGCGCACCGCACCGACGATGGCGAGAAAAATCAGCGCCACGATCAGCGAATATTCGATCGCCGTCGCGCCGTCTTCGTCGCCGAAGAACCGCTGCAGCAAGCCTGCCCGTGACTTTTCCCGTCGCTTCATAGCCCGCCGCTTCATAGAACGTCCCTCAATTGCGCCGCAAGCGGACGGTCCGCCGGCGGCATATCGTAGGCGCTGAAGTTATCTGGCCGAACCCAGGCCAGCGCTTCGGCCGCCAACGGCTGCGGAGAGCCTGACCAGCGACGCGCGACGAACAGCGGCATCAACAGGTGATCGCCATCGGATGGCGCCGAAGCGAACGCGATGGGCGCAAGGCAGGCCTCGGTCACATCGATATCGAGTTCTTCCTTCAGTTCACGCACGAGCGCCCCCTCCGGCGTTTCGCCGGGCTGCAATTTTCCCCCTGGAAACTCCCACAGGCCGCCCATGGGTTTATCGAGCGGTCGGCGGGCCAGAAGGACGCGGCCATCGCGGTCTACAAGCGCCGCCGCCACGACAATCACGAGCCTTGCCATTCTTTCGCCTTAATTTCTAAGCCGCAGCCGTTGAGACAATATTACCGAGGTTGGTAAAATTTGTGGGAAATTGCCCGGGAAATCGCGCCCTTCAGCGCCGCTCGCCATAGGCGGCCCGCCCCGAAAGGGTCACCTCGCCCTCGGGCGTGAACATCATTACGTCGTGACGGGCTTTCAATTCGGCAATCGCGTCTTCGACGGTCTTGAGGCGGAGAAACTCCTCGAGGTCGCGCTCGACCGAAGCAAAAGGAATGCTGCCGCCGCCGCGCCTCTCGACGACCTCGACGATATGCCAGCCCCGATCCGAGTAGAAAGGCGCGGCGCGTTCGCCTACGGCCGTGTTGAATACCGCGTTGGCGAACACGGGCGTAAGGCTTCCGCGCACCATGAAGCCAAGATCGCCGCCGCGTTCGGCCGTCGGCGCATCGATTGAGAGGGTACGCGCCAGGGCGGAGAAATCTGCGCCGCCTTCCAGCGAACGCAGAACGGCTTCAGCGTCTTCTTGCGTGGCGACAACGATCTGGCGTGCGCGAACCTCATCGCCAAGGCTCGCGATGTCCGATTTTGACTCATAGACGGCGCGCACGCGCTCGGGCGTCACGGCGGCGGCGATGCGCCGTTCGAGATAGGCAGCAGCCAGGATCCGGTCGCGCGCCGCAGCGAG
>JBGTFV010000229.1:0-6399 GCA_041747095.1 Parvularculaceae bacterium | reverse complement strand
TCGGCCGCTTCGGGCTTTGCTGCGCCATTCGCGGACTTTGCCGCTGCCTTTGGCTTTGCGGCGGCGTTCGCCGCGCCAATCATGCCGAGCAACGCGTTGACGCCGACGGTCGCGCCAGCCTCGGCGGCGATCTCGGAGATTACGCCCGCAGCAGGGGCTGGCACTTCCACCGACACTTTGTCGGTTTCAAGCTCGACCAGCGGCTCGTCGACCGACACTTGGTCGCCGACGCTTTTCAGCCATTTGGCGATGGTCGCTTCCGTGACGGATTCGCCGAGCGACGGCACACGAATTTCAGTAGCCATGGAAGCACGCTCTCCTTGATTGGCGCTCTCACCCGTCAGACCGTCAACGCCTCATTCAGGAAATCTTCCATTTCCTGTTTGTGGCGGCTGGCAAGCCCGGTCGCCGGCGAGGCCGACGCAGACCGCCCGACATAGCGCGCGCGTTTGATTTTCGCCCCGACTTGCTCGAGGGTCCATTCGATGTTGGGCTCCATGAAGAACCAGGCGCCCATGTTCTTTGGCTCTTCCTGACACCAGACCATGTCGGCCTTCTTGAAGCGCTGCAGTTCTTTGATCATGGATTGGGCGGGATACGGATAGAATTGCTCGACGCGCAGGAGGTAAATATTGTCGATCCCTCGCGCTTCGCGCGCCTCAAGCAGGTCGTAATAGACCTTGCCCGAACACATGACGACGCGTTTGATCTTGTCGTCCGGGGCGAGCACGATGGTTGAGCCGGGCTTGTATTCCGCATCGTCCCACAACACGCGATGAAAGGACGATCCGGGGCCCATGTCGTCGAGCGACGACACGCAGCGCTTGTGACGCAAGAGCGACTTCGGCGTCATAATTACGAGCGGCTTGCGGAAGTTGCGACGCATTTGCCGGCGCAGAATATGGAAATAGTTCGCGGGCGTCGTACAGTTCGCCACCTGCATATTGTCCTGCGCGCAAAGCTGCAGGAAACGCTCCAGCCGGGCCGACGAATGTTCCGGCCCCTGACCTTCATAGCCATGCGGCAGCAGAAGAACGAGACCAGACATGCGCAGCCATTTACGCTCAGCGGATGATATGAACTGGTCGATCATCACCTGTGCGCCGTTCACGAAGTCGCCGAACTGCGCCTCCCAGAGAACGAGAAACTTCGGGTTCGCCATTGAATATCCGTATTCGAACCCCATCACGGCAAATTCGGACAGGTTCGAATCGTGCACCTCGAAGGTCGCCTTGGCCCCTCTCAGGTGGTTCAGCGGCGTATAGGTTTTCTCCGTCTCCTGATCGATGAATACCGCATGGCGCTGCGAGAACGTGCCGCGTCGGCTGTCCTGTCCCGACAGGCGAACGCCGAAGCCTTCCAATACGAGCGAGCCAAACGCCAGCGCCTCGGCGCTCGCCCAGTCAATATCGGCGCCCTTCGCGAAATTCTGCCGTCGCTGTTCGAGTACGCGCTCAAGCGTTTTGTGAACGGTGAAGCCTTCCGGATAAAAGGCCGACTTCTCGCCAATCCGGCGGAGCGTTTTTACCTCGACTGCGGTGTCGCCACGGCGATCATCGTCAATCGGCGGCACAAAGCCGGACCATTGCCCGTCCAACCAATCGGCCTTCTCGGGTTGGAAAGCGCCGGCTTTGTCATATTCCTGATCGAGATAGCTGCGGAATTCCGCACGTTCGCGCTCTTCCCATCCGGCGTCGATCACGCCTTCAGCGCGCAAGCGCTCGGCGTAAAGCTCGCGCGTCGTCTTCAGCGCCCGGATTTTCTTGTACATGAGCGGCTGGGTGAAGCTCGGCTCATCACCTTCATTGTGGCCAAAGCGGCGGTAGCAGAACATGTCGATGACGACGTCGGCGCCAAATTTCTGCCGGAACTCGGTCGCGACCTTGGCGGCGTGAACCACGGCTTCAGGGTCGTCGCCATTAACGTGGAAAATCGGCGCCTCGACCATTTTCGCGACGTCCGACGGATAAGGCGAGGAGCGCGCAAATTTCGGGCTCGTCGTAAAGCCGATCTGGTTGTTCACAATAAAATGGATCGTCCCGCCTGTGCGATAGCCCTTCAGGCCGGAAAACCCGAAACATTCGGCCACTACGCCCTGTCCCGAAAACGCGGCGTCCCCATGTAACAGCAACGGCAAGACCGGAGACCGGTCAGTCGCCGCACCAGTCTTCGTGGCCGGCCGCGCCACCGGCCCGCCCGCCGCGAAGCGATCCTGCTTGGCGCGGGCCTTGCCAATAACGACAGGGTCGACCGCTTCAAGGTGTGAGGGGTTTGCGGTCAACGACAGGTGAACCCTGTTGCCGTCGAACTCGCGATCCGACGAGGCGCCGAGGTGGTATTTCACGTCGCCCGATCCGCCGACATCGACTGGCGTAACCGAGCCTCCCCGGAACTCGTGGAAGATGTGGTGATACGGTTTGCCCATCACCGCGGCGAGAACGTTGAGCCGCCCACGATGCGGCATGCCCACCACGATCTCGCGGACGCCGAGCGCCCCGCCGCGCTTGATGATCTGCTCCAGCGCCGGGATCGTCGATTCCGCGCCGTCGAGTCCGAACCGTTTGGTGCCGGTATATTTCGTGTGCAGGAAATTCTCAAAACCCTCGGCCTCGATCAGTTTGCGGAGGATCGCCTGTTTGCCCTCGACCGTGAACGAGATTTCCTTGTCCGGCCCCTCGATGCGCTGCTGCAGCCAGGATTTCTGTTCGGGGTCGGTGATGTGGATGAATTCGACCGCGAAGGTGCCGCAATAGGTCCGCTTCACGATCTCCATGATCTGTCGGAGGCTCGCCGTTTCCAGCCCCAAAACATTATCGATGAAGATCGGCCGATCCATGTCAGCCTCGGTGAAGCCGAGACTTTTCGGATCGAGCTCCGGGTGGACTTTCTTCTTGGCCAGCCGCAGCGGGTCGAGATCGGCGATGAGGTGACCGCGCGTGCGATAGGCGCGGATCAGCATCAACGCGCGCAGACTATCGCGGGTCGCCTGATGCACGGCCTCTTCGGGCAGGCATGGCTCAAGCGCGCTGATCGAGGCGGCGAGTTTTTCCGCTGTCCTGCCGAAAGCTTCAGGGCCCGTCTCGCCCCAATTTCCGTCAAACGCTGCGGTCGCCTCGCCATTGGCGCGCGGCGGCCAGTCGGCGCGCGCCCAGCTCGGATGATGCGGCGCCGCTCCTTCGAGGCCGCCAAAAAAGGCCCGCCATTCTTCGGAAACTGATCTTGGATTGGAAAGGAAGTCGGCGAACAAGGCTTCGAGATAGGTGGCGTTCGACCCCGACAAAAAGGCAATGTCTCGCGCAGGGTTTCCCGCGCCCGCCGCCCCGCCTGCAGGGCCCTCGCCATCCTTGGCCATCAATCTGTTCCGGTCTTGTGTAAGCAACGATTCGGTTCGCTGCTTTCATATGCCCCGAGGGCTAGCGATTTCAACGACTTTCGGACGCGATCACGCAAGCTTGCAAGGCGTTAGCCTCAGCCGCAGCGCCCGCCTGCGCGCCTATCCGGCAAGTACCTCGACCAGCGTGCGGCCCATCGACGCCGGGGTTGGAGAGATCGCGATGCCCGCCCGCTCCATGGCCTCGATCTTCGCTGCTGCAGTGTCATTGGCGCCCGAGACAAGCGCGCCGGCATGGCCCATCCGTCGGCCGGGCGGCGCAGTAACGCCGGCAATGAAGCCGACCACTGGTTTTTTCACCTTGGCCTGCGCCAGGAACTCTGCCGCTTCGGCCTCGGCCGAGCCGCCGATTTCGCCGATCATGATGATTGAGTGCGTATCCTCGTCAGCGAGGAACAGTTCCAGCACGTCGATGAAGTCCATGCCCTTGACCGGATCCCCGCCGATGCCAACGCAGGTCGACTGCCCGAGTCCCGCCATCGTCGTCTGGTGCACCGCCTCATATGTCAGCGTGCCAGAGCGCGAGACGATGCCGACATGGCCGTCCTGATGGATATGGCCCGGCATGATGCCGATCTTGCACTCGCCCGGCGTGATGACGCCCGGACAGTTCGGACCCACAAGCCGCGACTTCGACCCGCTGAGCGCGCGCTTCACCCGCACCATGTCGAGCGCCGGAATGCCCTCGGTGATGCAGACGATCAGGGGGATCTCCGCCTCGATGGCTTCGAGGATAGAGTCCGCTGCGAAAGGCGGCGGCACATAGATGACGCTGGCGTCTGCGCCGTGTTTGTCGCGCGCCTCGGCGACCGTATCGCACACGGGCAGGGTTGCGCCGGGGGCGGCGGCGCCGCCTTTCCATGTCGAGCCGCCCTTGCCGTGAGTGACCCCCGCCGTCATGCGCGTGCCATAGGCGATCGCCTGCTCGGAGTGGAACGTGCCCTGACTGCCCGTGAGGCCCTGGCAAATGACGCGGGTCGTTTTGTCGACAAGGATGGACATGGCGGTTCCGGAACGGGAGGCGACCGCTTCGGCGGACGCTGCTTAAGAACGTGATGCGGTGCGTCTTACCGGCGCAGACGCACGGGGGCAACCGGTGGGCAACGGCCCGCGCCGTTCAAAGCTCCGGCAGAACCGCCCTCGTGCGCGCGGTCACCGCATCGCCGGTGTTCAATTCCCCCGGCGCCTCGATGAGCATGACCCAGCATTCCTCGTCAGCGACGGGCATGTGATCGGCGTCGGGCGGCACGACGATGAAGTCGCCCTCCCCCATCGCCACGTCCCATTCCTTTTCGTCGTCGCGGAAACGCATGACGAAGCTCCCCTTCACCACGAAGAACGCCTCTTCGACGCCGGCATGGCGATGCCAGTCGAAGGCGCCATCGAGCTTAGTAAGGCGCACTTCGTGTCCGTTGACGCGCGCGGCGATGTGCGGCGACCACGGTTCGGGAATGCGATCGAAGGCTGCGGGAATGTTGATCGAGCGGATCACGATAATCTCCGAAATTTCAGGAACGGTTCGCGGACAGTCGGTGTTGGCTCAATATCGCAGTCACGTAAGGAGGTAATCTCATGTCAATGAACCCAACGACCAATGGCGCCGAAGCCGCAAGACGCGCCGGTCAGGTAAGTTCCGGTCATACCAGAGCAATACGCGCAAGCAAGGTGATCGGGACATCCGTCTACGCCTCGAACGGCGACAAGATCGGCAAGGTCGAAGACGTCATGCTCGACAAGTCGACGAACCAGATCATGTTCGGCGTCGTCAGCTTTGGTGGGTTTCTTGGAATGGGTGAAAAATTTCACCCCGTTCCCTGGGCGAAACTGAACTACAACGACGAACGGGATGGGTATGTGGTGCCGTTCTCGAAGGATCAACTGGAAAGAGCCCCGGCTCATTCGATTGACGAACTCGTCGCAGCGGACAGCGCCGCAGTGCGCGACGCAACCTATTCCTATTACAAGACCGATCGCGACTGGTAGACGTTGACGATCTGACTCATGACCGCGCGGGCGGCGTTTTTTCAAACGCTGACGCGCGGTCGATGAATTCCTGCGGCAGGGGCTCGGTTTCCTTCGTGCCCCGCCGGACGTAAATATAAGTCATCTTGCCGACATTCAGCAGCGCCTCGCCGCGAAAGATCGCGGTCGCCACGTCAAACGACTTGTTGCCGAAGCGCGCGGCCCGCACCCCTACCCTCAGATCGTCGTCGAACAAGGCCGAGCCCTTGAAATCGCATTCGGCGTGGGCCGTGACGAATTCTGGCGCCTCATTCCATGAGGCGTAGCCCAGCGCCTTCGTCCATTCCCACATCGCAACGTCGTAATAGAGGAAATAGTTGACGTTGAAGACGATGCCCTGCGCGTCGCATTCGTTCCAGCGCACGCGGAGGGGATGGAGGAAGGTGAAGTCAGCGGGGGATGTCATAAATTAGCATTCTTAAATTTCAGAATAGATTTTTAAGACGCTCAATCAACTGTATAGCTAGCTCCGTTGCTGCCATCAGGCGAAGCACTTCCTCGCCCCGGTCATTAAGCGCTTGCCTTAACTCTGCTAATGCGGGCATTAGCCGATTAACGAGCATGCGAAGACCTACGTAACCAACTTTAATCGATTTCTGAACTGCTTTAATTACACTTATCAGCTCCGGTCGTTGCAGGTCTTGCAGTGATCCCTTGTTGTGATCACGCGCAAACTCATCGCGAATAGCGTTGAGTGCGTTATCAAGTTCATCGAAGATTCCTTGATTATCTCGAACGCCGACCACCCGGTCCGACGCCGACACCAATTCGCCGTTTTCAATCGATGAATCAGATTCATTACTCAAAAAGCTGTTCGCCCCAAACGGAGCGGTATTGAATAATTCAGCTAGAGCCGCTTCAACTAATTCCGAGTCGGAACGGATTCCCTTGAGGGGCGAACGCTGATTCATCGTTGCCGAGCTGATTTGGAGGCGATGATGGCTTGTTCCTACAGCACGGACCTGCGGCGGCGTGTGATTGAGGCG
>JBGTFV010000228.1:0-19557 GCA_041747095.1 Parvularculaceae bacterium | reverse complement strand
TCATGCGAAAGCGCGCCGAGCGATCCGTCGACGGCGTATGGAACGCCGTCGCAGACGCCCTCAAAACCTTCACGCCCCAGCAATGCCAAAACTACTTCGCAGCCGCAGGCTATGACTGCGAATAAATTGAATCGGCTCTAGCGCTGACTTCCCCCAGCAGCGCGCATGGCGCCAAGCGGCCGTCCTTTAACCAGGACGGCCGTTTTCGTATCCGGTCTTTCTGCTTGTCGTCCGCCCCGGGCAGGCAGATAATTGGCTCGGATGGACAGTGAAACTGGGACGAACTGCATATGCACCGGAGATTGATGGGGCTCATAGCCATCGGGGCCGTCTCGGCTTGCGGCGCTGAAACTTCGGGCAGGACGCAGAACGTTTCAGGCGATCTCACGTCGGTTGCCCTGTCGAATGAACGCGTTGAGCGAATTGGCGATGCGGCTGAGGGCAGGGCGACTTTTATCCAGAAAGGATGCGTCGTCTGCCACGCCGTGAACGGCGTGGGCGGTAAGGCGGGACCGGCGCTTGACGCCCAGACGCAGATCGATGCGGTAGATCCTCTTGATTTTGCCGCGCGGATGTGGCGCGGCGCGGCGGCAATGGTCGAGTTCCAGTCGCTGGAGCTCGGCTATGTGATCGACCTTGAAGCCGACGACATCGCCCATCTGGCGGCGTTTGCCGCGACCTCAAGCGAGCAGAAAAAGCTCACCATTGCGGATATCCCGGAACCAATGCGCGACTCGCTTCTTGATGAGCGGTTCTGGGAAGTCGAGGACTGGACCGAGTTCATGCGCGACGGCCAGCGGGGAGCCGGCGACCCTCCCGCCGAAGAGGGTCCTTCAGAAAGCCCGCCCGAGCCCTGAGGGGCAGACAAGCCGCTCCGATGCGACCCCAACGAGCGTTGCCTTTCGGCGCGCTGCTGCCTAGTTTCCCGCCAGAATTGAGGTCAGCGTTTGAGAGGAGCCCCTTAGTGGCTGCGCCCGAATTTCTGTTGGATTGGCTGCCCGTCATCGTCTTTTTCGGATTGGCCCTCGTTCTGGGCATCGGCTTCCTTGCGGCGCCGGCGTTGATTGCGCCTTCGGACCCCGATCCGGAAAAAGTATCGACCTATGAGTGCGGGTTTAACGCCTTCGACGACGCGCGCATGAAATTCGACGTTCAGTTCTACATCGTCGCTATTCTCTTCATTATCGTAGACCTTGACGTAGCCTTTTTGTTTCCTTGGGCGGTGACGCTGTTCAACCCGACCCTCGGCGCTGACCGGGACTTCCAGATTTTCGCCTTTTGGTCGATGATCGTATTCCTCGCGGTTTTTACCGTCGGATTTCTTTACGAATGGAAGAAGGGAGCGCTCGAATGGCGCTGACCTCGCCGCTCGGTCCTGACGCCGGTCCCGTCTACAAGCCAGACGCCAAGGATCCGTTCTTTACCTCCTTGTCTGATGAACTCGCCGATCGCGGGTTTTTTACGACGTCCGCCGATTCCATCATCACCTGGGCGCGCACCGGCTCGCTGATGTGGATGACGTTCGGGCTCGCGTGCTGCGCCGTTGAGATGATGCAGGCGTCAATGCCGCGATATGATCTGGAACGCTTCGGCTTTGCGCCCCGCGCCAGCCCTCGCCAATCAGATGTAATGATCATCGCTGGCACGTTGACCAACAAAATGGCCCCGGCATTGCGCAAGGTCTACGACCAGATGCCGAACCCCCGTTACGTGATCTCAATGGGATCATGCGCCAATGGCGGTGGTTACTACCACTATTCCTATGCCGTTGTGCGCGGCTGCGACCGGATTGTACCGGTGGACATCTACGTGCCGGGCTGCCCGCCGACGGCAGAGGCGCTGGTCTATGGCGTACTGCAACTGCAGAAGAAGATCCGCCGCGAAGGGTCGATCGTCCGTTGACCCCGTCATGCTTTGAAAGATCGATCCATGTCAGATGACCTTCGCGAACTGGGCGAACACATTTCCGCGACGATCGATTCCGATCTGCGCGACTGGCGCATCGCTTATGGCGAACTGACGATCGAGGCGCGGGCTGATCGGATTGTGCCGGTGCTTAAGTTCCTGCGCGACAATCCGCTGTGCCGCTTCATCCAGATGATTGATCTTTGTGGCGTTGATTATCCTGAGCGCGCCAAGCGCTTCGATGTCGTTTACCACTTGCTTTCGCTGCACAACAACACGCGCATCCGGGTCAAGGCGCAGGTTGGCGAAAATGAGTCAATTCCATCGATCCGCGAGATCTATCCTTGTGCTGACTGGTTTGAACGCGAAGCATTCGATATGTACGGCATTGCCTTCAGCGATCACCCGGACCTGCGCCGCATACTTACCGACTATAGTTTTGAAGGCTTCCCCTTGCGGAAAGACTTTCCGCTGACCGGCTATGTTGAGGTGCGCTATGACGACCAGCAAAAACGCGTCGTCTACGAACCTGTGAACCTCGTTCAGGAATATCGAAATTTTGACTACCTATCGCCGTGGGAGGGTGCACATTCCGTCCTGCCGGGCGATGCAAAAGCAGGCGGCGGAGCGAAATCTCCATGATCGATACGCTACTCAAAGGGCATAAGGGCCGGAACTAGATGGCGGACGGAACAAATCCGATCGAGGTTGAAGACTCAGCGTCGGACGCGGCGTCTGATCGCAAGTTCACGATCAATTTTGGCCCGCAGCACCCGGCAGCGCATGGCGTTCTCCGCCTCGTGCTGGAGCTTGACGGCGAGATTGTCGAGCGGGTCGATCCGCATATCGGGCTGCTCCATCGCGGCACGGAAAAACTGATCGAATACAAGACCTATCTTCAGGCAATTCCCTATTTCGACCGCCTGGATTATGTCGCGCCGATGAATCAGGAGCATGCGTTCTGCCTCGCCGCCGAACGGCTTCTGGGGTTAGAAGCGCCGCGCCGCGCCCAGCACATCCGCGTATTGTTCTGCGAGATCGGCCGCATCCTGTCGCACATCCTCAACGTGACCACGCAGGCGATGGACGTTGGCGCGCTGACGCCGCCGCTCTGGGGCTTTGAAGAGCGCGAAAAGCTCATGGTCTTCTATGAGCGCGCGTCCGGCTCGCGCATGCATGCGGCCTATTTCCGCGTCGGCGGCGTGCACCAGGACCTGCCGGAAAAGCTGATCGACGATATCGACGCGTGGTGCGATCAGTTCCCGGAAAAGCTGGCCGACATCGAATCGCTCGTAACCGAGAACCGTATCTTCAAGCAGCGCAATGTCGACATTGGCGTCGTCACCGCCGAGGAGGCGTTTGCATGGGGCTTTTCGGGCGTCATGCTGCGCGGCTCGGGCGTCGCGTGGGATTTGCGCAAGTCGCAGCCTTACGAGACCTACGCCGAGCTCGATTTCGACATACCGGTCGGCAAGAACGGCGATTGCTGGGACCGATACCTCTGCCGCGTCGAGGAGATGAAGCAGTCGGTCTCGATCATGAAGCAGACCATCGCGAAGATGCGCGCCGACGGGCCGGGCGCGGTGATGACCGCCGACGCCAAGATCGCGCCGCCGCGCCGTGGCGAGATGAAAGGCTCGATGGAGGCGCTGATCCATCATTTCAAGCTGTACACTGAGGGCTTCCGCACGCCTGAGGGCGAGGTCTATGCGGCGGTCGAGGCCCCGAAAGGCGAGTTCGGCGTTTATCTCGTTTCTGACGGCTCCAACCGGCCCTATCGCTGCAAGATAAGGGCGCCGGGCTATGCGCATCTTCAGGCGATGGATTGGATGAACCGCGGCCACCTTCTCGCGGACGTCTCGGCTATTCTTGGGTCGCTCGATATCGTCTTTGGGGAGATTGATCGATGATGAGTGCCATCCTTTGGGTTGCGACGATGCTCCTCGTCGCTGAAGCTGCACCCACGACACTGGAGGGTGCGTGGAGTGTCGATCTCTCCGCCAGCCCAGCCGAGCCCTATTTCAAACCGATGAATCTAGTGCTGTCCGAAGACGGCACCGTGTCTGGCGACTTTTATGAGAGTGCCATCGAAGGCGGCCGATGGAAGCGGCAAGCGGGCCGACTGTGCGTTAGTTTCCGCACATCGGACGGTGCGGGGCCTTATCACACCGCGGCGTGTCTGGTTGAAGAGCGGGTCGAGGGACAAACATGGGCTGAACACCGCGACTTTGTTTTCCTTTGGACCGCAACCCGTACCGGACGGTGATCGGCCACCGCAGGCCACTCGTCCAATGTTTGATTTGATCGAACAAGAGCAACACTATGGCCTCGCGCAAACCCTATAAACATCAGCCTGCGTCGTTCCGGTGGAGCGATGAGAACCTCGCCTGGTGCGCAGCGCAGGTGAAAAAATACCCCCAGGGCCGGCAGGCCTCCTGCGTGATACCGTTCCTCTGGCGCGGCCAGAAACAGGAAGGGTGGATCTCCATCCCCATGATGGAGGCGATCGCGGAACAACTGTCGATGCCCTATATCCGCGTCTATGAGGTCGCGACATTCTACACCATGTTCAATCTCGCGCCGCAGGGTGCCTATTTCGTTCAGGTGTGCGGCACGACGCCCTGCATGCTGCGCCGCGCCGGCGATCTCATCGACGTTTGCCGGCGGGTCATCGGCGAGGAGAACCATCCGACGACTGACGGCAAACTGTCTTGGCTGGAGGTCGAATGCCTCGGCGCCTGCGTCAACGCGCCGATGATTCAAATGTCGACGAAGGGCACCGATCATTACTACGAAGACCTGACGCCGGAGGCGCTGGAAGAAATGCTTGACAAATGGCGGCGGGGCGAGCCGGTGAAAGCCGGAACGGGGAAGCCGGGGCGGCATAGTTCCGATCCTGAGGGCGAGAATACCACGCTCAAAGATCCCGCGCTCTACGATGGGTCTGCGGCTGCTCCCATCCGCGCGCTTCCGAATACGACGGCGTCATAGATGGCGGCGCGATGTGAAGCTTCGTGCGAGCCGTCCTTCGAGGCGATTGCTGCGCAATCGCACCTCAGGATGAGGCACGGTCTCAGAACGAGGGAAAACTTCAGGATGAGGAAGAGCCTTGGGTTTAGGGAATACAGGGCGCGTTGGTGGTGATGCAGACTCAGGGCTTCGTTTACATTCTGCGCTGTGCGGATAATTCCTATTATGTTGGCTCTCATCGCGGGACGGGTGTGAGCGAACGGGTTGAAGCCCATAATATGGGTCAAGACCCGAAAGCTTACACATTTTCCCGCCGGCCCGTCGCATGCATCTGGTCTGAATGGTTTACCCGCTTTGAAGACGCCGCCGCTTTCGAGCGCCAGGTGAAGGGCTGGAGCCGCGCCAAGAAGGAAGCGTTCATGCGAGGCGATCTCGCTCAGTTGAGAGTCCACGCAAGACGCTCAAACGTCCGCAATCAGCTCCTGGCGCGGGCGGCAAACAGCCCTTCGCTCAACCCGGCCCCTCATCCTGACGCGCCCGTCGGCACGACGGGCCTCGAAGGACAATCGCATAATCAAACGCCACGAGAGTTATGATGCTCGCTGACAAAGACCGTATTTTTACAAACCTCTACGGCATGCAAGACTTCCGTCTTGAGGCGGCGAGGAAGCGTGGCGCGTGGAATGGTACACGCGATATTCTCGCCATGGGCCCCGAGTGGATCATCCAGCAGATCAAAGACTCGGGCCTGCGCGGGCGCGGTGGCGCGGGATTTCCGACCGGTCTCAAATGGTCATTCATGCCTAAGGAAGTCGGCGAGCGACCGCATTATCTGGTCGTCAACGCTGATGAATCTGAGCCTGGCACCTGCAAGGATCGCGACATCATGCGGCACGATCCGCATTTGCTGATTGAGGGATGCCTCATTGCGGCGTTCTGCATGCATGCGAACGCAGCCTACATCTATATACGCGGCGAGTATGTCGATGAGCGCGAACGGCTGCAGACGGCAATAGACGAGGCTTATGCGGCCGGCCTTATCGGGCGGAACGCCTGCGGTTCGGGGTATGATTTCGATCTCTATGTCCATCATGGCGCAGGCGCCTATATCTGCGGCGAGGAAACCGCGCTTCTTGAGAGCCTTGAGGGCAAGAAGGGGCAGCCGCGTCTGAAGCCGCCTTTTCCGGCTGGCGCGGGTCTCTATGGATGTCCGACAACGGTCAATAACGTTGAGTCGATTGCCGTCGCGCCAACGATCATCCGGCGCGGCGCGGGGTGGTTTAAATCTTTCGGGCGTCCAAACAACGCGGGCACGAAGATTTTCTGCATCTCCGGTCACGTCAATCGTCCGTGCAATGTGGAAGAGGCGATGTCCATCCCGCTCCGCACGCTGATCGATACCCATTGCGGCGGCGTGCGCGGCGGCTGGGAGAATCTGAAAGCTGTTATTCCGGGCGGGTCTTCCGTGCCGCTCCTGCCGAAATCGCTTTGTGACGATGCGTTGATGGATTTTGACGCGCTGCGCGATTTGAAGTCGGGCCTCGGAACGGCGGCTGTCATCGTTATGGACAAGTCGACTGACGTCGTCCGCGCGATCGCCCGCATATCCTATTTCTACAAGCATGAGAGCTGCGGACAGTGCACGCCGTGCCGCGAGGGGACCGGTTGGATGTGGCGGGTGCTCGATCGAATGGCGGATGGAAACGCTGAAACGGGGGAAATCGACCGCCTGTTGGAGGTCGCCAGCCAGATTGAGGGGCACACGATCTGCGCCCTTGGGGACGCGGCGGCCTGGCCCGTTCAGGGGCTGATCCGGCATTTCCGGCCGGAGATCGAAGCGCGTATCAATCAGTACCGGAAGGATCGACCGCATATTGCGATGGCGGTTGCCGGCTGATCGCCAGCGCTGCGGATGCTCTGCAAACCTGCAGTTTCAGGCGCTTTTCTGAGGCTTTGGCGCGGTTCAATGTGAAAAAAGCCTATTTTTAAGGCTTTTTCGCCCCTTCAGATGAAAATCGTCATTTACGTTCGCGCGAATCTCGCGATTCTGCGGCCTCTTTAGCCTTCCATTCAACACAGAGGAATCCGATGGCGCCCGTCAAGAAAGCCACAGCGAAAAAAGCTCCCGCCAAAAAGGCGGCTCCTGCCAAGAAGGCCGCCGCCAAAGCCGGAACGCCCGCCGTTCTGACGCTGAAGCACATGGCGGCTGACATTGCCGCCGCCCACGATATGCCGAAGAAGCAGACAGAAGAGATCCTGTCGGAGTTCATCGGCTTGATCGGCAAGCACCTGAAGAAGGGCGCGAAGATCCGCATCAGCGGCCTCGGCATCATGCAGGTTCGTCACCGGCCGGCGCGCATGGGCCGCAACCCGGCCACGGGCGAAGCGATCAAGATCAAGGCGAGCAAGAAAATTGCGTTCCGCGTCGCCAAAGATTTGAAAGAGTCGATCTAGACTCCCTCCTAGTCAGACTAAATCTAGCGGTCGTCGCGCTCTCGCAGTGCGGCGGCCGTTTGCTTTTTGCGGACGCCTCGGCAAGTTAGAATTTATCTAAATTCGGGCCTTTGCGTCATCCAATGAGAACAAGACGTAGGGAAATCGTTCGTGAAGCACTTCATCCTCTTTTACGATACCGCCCCGGATTATCTTGAGCGACGCGGTGGTTATCGATCTCAGCACCTGGAACTGGCGCGTGCATACGCCGAACGAGGCGAGCTTGTTCTGGGCGGCGCGCTCGCCGATCCGCCCGATGGCGCCATACTTGTGTTTCAGGGAGAGACGGACGCCGCGCCGCGCGCTTTTGTGGCCGCCGATCCTTATGTCGCGAACGGCTTGATCTTGAATTGGCGCATCCGCGAATGGACGACCGTCGTTGGCGCAGGCGCGCTGACGAAAGTCTGAGCCTTTAAACAAGGGGCGTTTTCGAATGGATTCTGATCGCTCGCCGTCTCAACCGAAGATCTGTCTCCGCCGCGCGTCGCGTGGCGATGCAGAAACACTCTCAAAGCTTGGTGCGGAAACGTTCACGGCGACTTTCGGGTCGCTCTATCGGCCTGAGGACCTTGCGGCCTTCCTGGCTGAGTCCCATTCTGTGGTTTCTTACGCCCGGCTGCTGATCGACCCTGCCGCAGCCATCTGGATCGCCGAAACGCATGATGGAACGTCAGTAGGCTACGCAGTCGTGCGGCCATGCGAACTGCCTGTGCCGAACATGCCGCCTAATTCAGGAGAACTGGCGCGTCTCTATATTTTACCGGCTGCGCAAGGCGGCGGCCTCGGCCGTCGCATGCTCGAAGAAGCGCTAACGTTTCTGGAGTCGAATTTTGACGCCATTTTTCTCAGCGTCTACAAATTCAATGAGGGCGCGCAACGACTTTATGCTCGCTATGGTTTCCAGATCATCCATGAATACGATTACATGGTGGGCGCACACGCGGACCCTGAATATCTAATGCAACGCCGAGGCATCCACGCAGACGCCTGAACGGAGGGGGGGCTGAGGCCGCTTCAGTGGCCGCTTCAGTAACGCGGCAGCGCGTGTAACGCCTGCCAGCCCTTTTCCGGCAAGCTTTTCACATCAGGCTCAGCATGCTGAACATAATGCAGGCGCCCCCGCGCAGCGCCCCGGTATTCGCCGATAATGATGATTTCCGGACGGCCGACGCCGACGCTGCGGACGAATAACGCATCGTCGCCTTCCGAAACGGGACGCGCCGGATCGATCCAGACCGTTTCACCGCGCCTGAAGCGCGGGCGCATGGCGTCGTCCGGGGCGTAAAGGCCAAATACGCGCGACGATCCAGCAAAATTCGGGGCCCGGGGCCGCACATCGATCGGCGGTTCGTTCCGCAAGAGCAGCCATTTGCCGGCGGCTTCCTGCCGGCCGGGGCGGACCTCGTAAATCGGGGCGAGAGGCGGATAAACCTCTTGGTGCGCGAAAGGCGTTGGTCCTTCCTCCAGTCCAGGAACGGAAGTCAGACCAATCCCCGGCACAGCCGCTGGCGACTGCTCCAGATAATTCGCGATAGCAGCGATTTCGGACGCTCGGATGCGACGCTTGCCATTCAGCATCTTACTCACGGCGGAGGCATCGACCCCAATGGCCCCTGCGAGGCCAGCCTGCGTTTTACCAGGCGTGCGCCGCAATGCAGATTTGATCCACAGAATGAGTTCGTCCGACATGCGCAACCTCGTTGCGCGTTGTTGCGGAATTCGCATGCCGGCAACACGTAGCAATGCGGGAAAAAGCTAACGCAAACAACGGGAAGTTGTGCCGCGCGCTCAAGGCCTTCGGTATTCGCCCGAGGGATGAAGGCCAACGAATTGATCCGACTGTGGGCCTTGCTGGGCCGATGCAGACGCAGATATTCGATAAATCAGTGATGGGAGACGCAACCACGCTGACGATCGTCGTCAACGGCGTGACCGGTCGATACGAAATGGCGCAACGGTGAGGTCTTTCTGGAGGGCCGCTGGGCGGCTAGGAATCTCCCCGCTGAAGCGGGCGCACGAACTGTAGAATTGTTGTTCCTCTATCGCACCGATCGCAACGCCGTGCAGTTCGTGTATGAGTGCCGGGCGGACGGCGACCATGCGTTAGCGATCGAATGATTGGCGAAAGTGACCAGCTGCTGAAATGACCCAAACACGACCAATAAAAGTGAACGGACGGGACGTTGAAGTCTCCGTCAATCTGACGCTGTTGCAGGCATGCGAGGCGGCCGGCGAAGAAATACCGCGTTTTTGCTATCACGAACGGCTGTCGATCGCTGGCAACTGCCGGATGTGTCTCATCGAGGTTAAGGGCGGCCCACCCAAGCCTGTCGCCTCCTGCGCGCAGAATGTCCGCGACCTGCGCCCCGGTCCGAACGGCGAACCGCCCGAGCTTTTTACCAATACGCCCATGGTCAAGAAAGCGCGCGAGGGGGTGATGGAATTCCTACTCATCAACCACCCGCTTGATTGTCCTATTTGCGACCAGGCCGGCGAATGTGACCTACAAGATCAAGCGCTCGCATACGGCCGCGGCGGCTCGCGTTATGATGAGGCCAAGCGCGCCGTCGAAGAAAAATACATGGGTCCACTGATTAAAACGTTCATGACGCGCTGCATCCAATGCACACGTTGTGTCCGCTTTGCGACTGAGATTGCAGGCGTCGACGATCTCGGGCTCGTCAATCGCGGCGAAAACGCTGAGATCACGACCTATCTAGAGAAGGCGGTCGATAGTGAATTGACCGGCAACCTGATCGATGTGTGTCCCGTCGGCGCGTTGACCTCGCGGCCCTATGCGTTCAACGCAAGGCCTTGGGAACTGACCAAAACGGAATCGATCGACGTGATGGACGCCGTCGGATCGAACATCCGTATAGACGCGCGCGGAAAAGAAATCCTGCGGATCCTTCCGCGCCTCCACGAAGACATCAACGAGGAATGGATCTCCGACAAGACGCGTTTTGTCTGGGACGGGTTGAAGCGCCAACGCCTCGACCGACCGTTCATTCGCGAGAACGGTCGCCTGCGTCCCGCGCGTTGGGATGAGGCGCTGAGTTTGGCGGCGTCAAAGCTGCGGCAGTCACCGCCAGAAAAACTCGCCGCAATTGCGGGCGATCTGGTTTCGGCGGAGGCTGTCAAGGCGCTGAAAGACCTGATGCACAGTCTCGGGACGCCGCACCTCGATTGTCGTCAGGATGGCGCGCCGCTCGGCGGCCCGCGAGAATCCTACCTTTTCAACTCGGGAATTTCCGGCATAGAGCAGGCGGACGCGATCCTTCTCATCGCAACCAATCCGCGCATCGAGGCGCCGCTGATTAACGCTCGCATCCGCAAAGCGTGGCTTGCAAATCCGAAACTCAGGATTGGCCTGATCGGCGAAGAAGCCTCACTCACATATGAGGTCGAGGTATTAGGCCAAGGTCCCAAGGATATTGGTGGGCTCGGCGCGTGCGCCGACAGTTTTCTGCATGTCCTTACAACAGCGACCCATCCCATGATCATTGTCGGCATGGGGGCTTTGGCGCGCGCTGACGGCGCCGCCGTATTTGCGGAGATTGGCAAGCTCGCAGCCGACGCGCGCGTGGTCCGCGACGGCTGGAATGGATTGAACATACTTCACACGTCTGCGGGCCGGGTTGGCGCTCTCGACCTTGGTTTTCTGCCCGGCGAAGGCGGGCTTGATTTCAAAGGCATACTTTCAGCAGCCAATTCGGGCGGCATCGAGGTTATCTATAATCTCGGGGCGGATGAATTTGACGGCCATCTGACCGGTGACGCGTTCGTTATCTATCAAGGTCATCATGGAGACGAGGGAGCCCGCCGAGCCAACGTCATTTTCCCGGCTGCGGCTTATACCGAGCAATCAGGTATTTACGTGAATACCGAAGGACGGGCTCAGATGACGCAGCGCGCTCACTTTCCGCCGGGCGAAGCGCGCGAGGACTGGGCCATCATGCGCGCGCTTTCTGGTGTCATCGGGTCGCCATTGCCTTACGATGACTTATTCTCGCTGCGCCAGGCGATGATTGCGGACGCGCCCGTACTCGGTCGTATTGACGAACCCCCCGCTTCTGGCGCTCCGCTTGATGTGACCCGCTTGGGGGCGGAGGGCCCCTTGTCGGGAATGCCATTCCGTTCGACTATTCACGATTTCTATACGACAAATCCCGTTGCTCGCGCCTCCCGCACGATGGCGGAGTGCTCGGCGGCGCGTTCAGGCCAACGTGCAATTGCCGCAGAATAGTGCGACGGCGCAAGACTGAAGGATGAACCGTGGCGCCGGTTGAGGTTAGCAACGAACGCATCTACGCAGAAGTTCGAGCGAATATTGCCTTCGAGCAGATGGTTGTTGCTGTTCTCATCAGCGCTCTAATCAGCGGCGCGTGTTTGCTCGTCGTAAATAACGTCATCTTAATCGCAAAAGGCGGCTGGCGCCTTGCTGACGCGCTCGTCACTTCGCTGGGCGCTGTGCAAGCCACGTTTTTTATTTTCCTGTTTGGCTTTGCAGCAGCGATCGTTGTCGGAGCCCCATTATTCAAGGCGTTGGAGAAGATCCGCTACCGACGCGTTTGGCCGTATGGCGTTGCTGCGGTTGCGGTGCAGTATGTCATTCTGGCGATCTCGCTCGGTCGACCGCCGACGCTCGATACGCCAGCAGGCTTGCTGTTCTTCGCGCCGGGATTGATGGCGGCATTTCTATTCGGGCGCTTCATCCGGCCGCTATGGGCGGCCTCGGAGCGCTCCAGCTCGCTGACGATTGTTTAGGCCCTTGGCGGGTTGTTGGGATCGTGCTCGGGGCCGTAGGAACGCCCGATGCGGTCCTTCAGCGAAGCGTCCCGCTTGTCCCATTTCCGCCTCCTCGTTCGGAAAATAGCCGCAGCGTTGGGCAAAAATTGCGCTGAGACGCCCGCTAGCTGCGTTGGATGGCGTATCTCCTGTCAGAGCATTCGACTACGATGCGGATATGTCGGAGGAATTTGAATGGCGTTAACCGTATCTCGTCTTTGCGCCGTCGTCGCCCTGTTGGGGTGCGCGGCCGCGCCGGTTGCAGCGACGGCGAAAGACAACGAAGCCTCTCGCGCGCTGGACCTCCGTGATTTCACAGTGGTTGACGTTTCTGGCGTTTACAAACTCGAGGTCGTCGTCGGCGAGGAATACTCATTTAGGCTTGCTGGCGAAGAGGCGCAAATCGAGCGCGCTGACGTTCAAGTCGTGGGACGGACATTGAAACTGCGGACCAAAAAAGGGCCGCGGGGCGCTGAGTCGCGCGTCAGGCAGGAAGCGGTTCGCGCCATTATCCGGATGCCGGAACTTGAGGGGTTGCGCGTCTCTGGGGTCGCCAGCGGATGGGTGAAGGGTATCGACAGCGATGTCTGCAATCTCAGCATTTCGGGGGTCGGCCATATCGACCTCAGCGGGGTGTGCGGTTCATTAACTGCTGAGCTCTCCGGCGTCGGCGACTTAAAGGCCGGGGGGCTGCGTTGCCGGTCCGTCGATGTCAACGTCTCCGGCGTCGGCAGCGCCTGGGTGTTCGCCAGCGAAGAGATCGACGCGACGGTCTCAGGCGTCGGCAAACTGCGCGTATCGGGCGATCCGCCGAAGGTGAACAAGCGGTTCAGCGGATTCCTGTCGAGTATCGTGATGGACTGACGAACCACCGGCCAGTCGTTACTGACGCGGCGCCGCGACGGTTTTTCCACCACAATCAGCGCGATAGACCCGTGACGGCGCGACCGATCCGGACTAAGACCGCGCGGCATGGAAACGCTCTGGCAAACGATCACGTCCCGCCCGATGGACGCCGGCTGGTGGAACTGGCTGTGGCCGACCGCGCTGCAGACGCTGCTCCTCATGGTGGCGCTGCTCATCGCGCTCGCCTTCATCCTGTTATTCGACCGCAAGGTCTGGGCGGCGGTGCAGATGCGCAAGGGCCCTAACGTGGTCGGTCCGTTCGGCCTGCTGCAATCGTTCGCGGACTTCTTCAAATTCGTCTTCAAGGAGATCGTCGTGCCAGCGGGCGCGAACAAAGTGGTGTTTATTCTTGCGCCGCTGATGTCGTTCGTTCTCGCTTTTATTTCGTGGGCGGTGGTGCCGCTTGCGCCGGGCGTTGTTGTCGCCGACATCAACGTGGGCATCCTCTATCTTTTCGCCATCTCTTCGCTCGGCGTGTACGGAATTATCATGGGCGGGTGGGCGTCGAACTCGAAATACCCTTTCCTAGGCTCACTGCGTTCGGCTGCACAGATGGTGTCGTACGAGGTTTCCATCGGCTTCGTGATGATCACGGTCATTTTGCTCGTCGGGTCTGTGAACCTTACGGAAATAGTGAATAGTCAGAACCGGGGCGGGGGCCTCCTCAACTGGCATTTCATTCCGCTGTTTCCAATGTTCGTCGTGTTCTTCATCTCCGCCTTGGCCGAGACCAACCGGCCGCCCTTCGACCTGCCGGAGGCTGAAAGCGAACTCGTCGCCGGGTACCAAGTAGAATATTCTTCGACGCCGTACCTCCTCTTCATGATCGGGGAGTACCTCAACATCGTGCTGATGTGCGCGATGCTGACGATCCTGTTCTTCGGCGGTTGGCACGCGCCCATCGATAACCCGGTGCTGAACGCGGTTCCGCTGTTCTGGTTCGGCATGAAGACGGTGTTTTTCTTTTTCCTCTTCGCCATGGTGAAGGCGATCGTGCCGCGCTACCGCTATGACCAGCTGATGCGGATTGGGTGGAAAATCTTCCTGCCGCTGTCGCTCGGCTGGGTCGTTTTCGTCGCGGGCGCGCTTATCCTGCTGCCGGACCTGGCGGCGAGCTTTCAGAGCTGGAGGACCTAAGCGATGTCGCGTTTCGTTCAGGCGATGCGAGGGCTGGCGCTCGGCGACTTCCTCAAGGCGTTCTTCCTTGCGCTGAAATATTTCCTCCGCCCCAAGGCGACGATCAACTATCCCTTTGAAAAAGGGCCGCTGTCGCCGCGGTTTCGCGGCGAACATGCGCTGCGCCGATACCCGAATGGCGAGGAGCGGTGCATCGCCTGCAAGCTCTGCGAGGCGATCTGCCCCGCGCAGGCGATCACGATTGAGGCCGAGCCTCGCGGCGACGGGTCACGCCGCACGACGCGCTACGACATCGACATGACGAAGTGCATATACTGCGGCTTCTGTCAGGAAGCCTGTCCGGTTGACGCCATCGTCGAGGGGCCGAACTTCGAGTTCGCTACCGAGACGCGCGAGGAACTGTTCTACGATAAGGAGCGGCTCCTTGCTAACGGCGACCGCTGGGAGCGCGAGATCGCGCGCAACCTCGAGATGGACGCGCCCTACCGGTGACGGGCGCCCGTCACGTCTTTTCCGCAATGATTTCCATCACGAGCGGCGTCGTCATGATGGTGTTCGGGTCGGCCTCGGCGGCGGCGAACTCGGTAATCACTTCATCCGCCCACTGAGTTGTTACCGAGCCGCCGCGCGCGAGGCTGCGCGCATGGTTCGGAATGAACGTCGCCGGCCAGCGCCAGACGTAATTGTCCGGGCGCACCGCATGGATGATCGGGCGCGCCTCGCGCAGCTTGAAACCCGCCTGCGGCAGCATGGGCAACAATTGCACCGCGATATCGGGCTCGCCGCCGCTGGCCCGCCAGTCCCTGATGGTCTCTTCGACGAACGATACGAGAGCGGGGCGCCGGGGCGTCCAGCTCATCGTGCCCCAGTCGAGATACTCGTGAATGACGATGACGCCGCCGGGGCGCAGGGCGGCGCCGAGTTTCGCCAACACCGCCGTCGGATCGCTGAGGAAGGCGAACACCCAGCGGATGAATACCGCGTCGAGATCCGCTGCGGGCAGGGGATCGCTGACGAGATCGGCGAGGTGGGTTTCAAGATTATCGAGACCGTGCGCGGCCGCGGCCGCCTTCAGCGTGTTGAGAAAACGCTCGGAACGTTCCAGCGCGATGACGCGGCCTTCGCTCTCGACGATCTCGGCGAGGTCGATCGTGGCGTAGCCGGGCCCCGCGCCCGCATCGAGCACGCGCGAGCCAACCGTGATGCCGGCCCGCCGCCAGGCGTCGAGCACGTACGGCCGCCAAACGCGGTGTTGCAGCCCAAGCCGGCGTACTTCATCGTCGTGGGTGCCGAGATAATAGTCACGTTCCGCCATGGCGCGCTCCCGCGGGTTGTTAGGTCCGGTACCTCGCTTTTCCGCCTTTCCGGGGCTGTCCGCCACCCAATTCTTGCTGATTGGCTCGCGCCCCCACGCTCGCGGTGCGCGAGCGGAAACTCGCCCGCGCCCGGCATTGGGCGCGCGGCGATCCACTATGGACAGGGTGGATCGAATGGATCGAGGTCGTCTGCTTTTGCACGGGCTTCACTCCGATTGGTCGGGACAAGAGTGCGGCCGCCGCAGGGGGTGGGGGATAACTTTTATTGAGGGATGACGCAGTTGTGATCGGCGGTCGTCATTGCGCCGCCCGGGATCTACAAGGGTCGCAACAAGGGGACAATGGAGAGTGCCCAAAAGCGTGGCTTCCCAACTCAGAAGGAAGCCGCGATCAGCCTGCGCCAAACACAAACTTATCGCCGACATAGGGACGAATGATCTTTTTCGGCATTAAGCGGAGCGCCTCGGCGATGAATGCTTCGCCTGTGCAATGCATCGGCACGATGTAAGCCGGATCGATCTCGACGAATTCCGCGACCGTGCGTCTGGCGTCTTCCTCTGTTCTCGGCCGGACGAGATGGAATCCGCCAACAACTGCATGAATTTTTTCGATGCCTGAGACGTCCTGCGCCCGCCTTACGGTGTTCAGGACGCCGCGATGGCTGCAGGATGCAATCACAACAAGCCCAAGGTTTTTGACGTGAAAGCACGTGGCTAATTCATGCTCTCCGTCATCAGCAAGTTGCGTCTCCTGCTGCTTGTCAGGCGAGAGCGCCGCCGCATCGCAGCCAACGCCCGGACGCATCTGAGTTGGGATCGCCGCGCTTTCGAAACCTTGAAGCGGGATGATGCCTGTAGTGAAGGCATGGCCCGCCACGGTGACAGGAGCCGGGGCTATACGCGGCTCAAATCCGGCCCGCGCCAATTCTGTACGGTCGAGCATTCCGAATACGGGCGGCGGATTGCCAATCATCGACACGCGTTCACAAAAAGCTTCTTCTCCACCAACGATCAGAGGAAGCGTTCTGCTGTTGTCGGATAGAGCGCCGAATACGCCCGTAACGCCGCCATAATGGTCAAGGTGCCCATGGCTAAGCACGGCTGCATCTATCTTGCTGGGATTGATTCCGAGCAGTGCAATGTTATTGGCGAGCGTTTCTGGGCTGTAGCCAAAATCGATCAGTAAATGACGCGTTTCCAAGCCGCGCTTGGAGCTTGCAAGAAGCGACAATCCGAATTCGGCAAGGAGCGGCCTCGGCGCAAGTCGACTGGAGCCGTTCCGACTACTCCGCTCAACCCGAAGTCCGGGAAGACTTACATCCGGCAAAAATGGTCCGAAAGTCGCCGCATCCACAATCACCTGAAGGGTCACTTCATCGACAGCCGGAATGGCAATTGATGCAGCAGCAAGGGATGGCTCGCCCGTAACGACGACAATCGCACCGCTCCCCAAGCCCTGCAGAAAAGATCGACGGTTCAAGCGGTTGAGCGACTTATTTTGCATTCGGCGGTCCTCACCGGGGATTTCCCGCAAGCAGCGGGATCACTCTGACATCGGGGCGATCGCCAGCCCACGAACCTGAACGCACCTTTACGACTTCGGCTCAGCTTACTATTGGTCTACTTGTATTCTTATCATCCGCGCAAAGCGTAACGCCATCCTCTGGCGTCTTATCTCCTTTACGTGACGGCATTTAGCAGCCGAAGGAGCGGCATGTGTGGGTGCGGCTTCGGCGATGAATGCTTCTCCTGTGCAATGCATCGGCACGATGTAAGCCGGATCGATCTCGACGAATTCCGCGACCGTGCGTCTGGCCTGACGGGGAGTATTGACTGCGTTTTTAGCCTGCCTATTCCCGCGGCGCCAGTTTGCGTGTATCAAACACAACGCGATGTGACACTAAAATCGACCAATGCTGGACGATATAAATCCGTTTAATAATTTTACCAGCTAAAATGAACCAATCTATTATGAATAAGGTCGTGAGAATATTTTTATTTTTTTGGTTAATTATATTTTATTTGTACATAATAAATACAGGACGGTTTGCAGATTTAACGTCTTTTGAACAAGAGACTCTAGCCACGACATCGGCTTATTTTTGTTCGGCGGGTATAGAAGTAAGCAAGATCGAAATTATCGGGCGTGCTGCTGAGCGGCGCTGGTCTGAGAACTTAAGTGATTATCTCTCAGGATCAGATATTGTTTCGTCGTTTGAGTGGCTAGCGACAACACCAAACAATGTACGACGTGGGCGCGTTGACATCGCCGCCAACTGGACGCGCCACGTTCTAATTTCAGGATCGGATGGACTAATAACGGCGAGGATTGTGGCCGGTCGCCTTCAGCCATGCCTCGGCATCAGCGCCTTCGCTGGCGGATTTATGGTCGTCAATTCTGCCCACGATAAACCCAGCTAAACCCCGCCTTACACATGCAGCGTTTTTCGTCCCTGTCTAAATCAATAGCCCGCAAATCCGGCTCGACCCAGCCGCGCCGCGCGGCGTTTCGTTAGGTCGCTTCTTCCGTCAACGTTGGGAACTCATCGCGCCAGCGCGTGTTTACCTGCGCGTAGCCGATGTTGCGCAGGCGGCGCAGCATCATACTCCCATCGTTTGCAACGCAAGGAGCAGCACATGAATTGGAATCAGATTGAAGGCAACTGGAAGGAATTTTCCGGCCAGATCAAGTCGCAGTGGGGCAAACTCACGGACGACGACCTGACCGAAGCGGCTGGTAAGCGCGACAAGATTGTTGGCGCTGTACAGAAACGCTACGGCGTCGCCCAACAAGAAGCCGAGAAACAAGTAAGGAAGTTCGAAGAAAACGTGGTCACGCAGGGCCGCGCCTGATTGACGGGCGAGGGCGCGCGCCTCACGCGTGCGCCCGCGCCCTCCCCGTTTTAAAAGGCTTCTGGCAATTTTTCCTCAACGGACGTTCATGCGATGAATGCGAATACCACGTCCTCCGCAGGCGATGCGCTCGATAGCACGAGCGATTTTGAAGTCGTCGCCAAAACGCCCCAGGCGTTCTACGCCTCGCCCGCCGATGTGCTCTGCGACGCCGACCTGACGGCCGAAGAAAAGTTGCGACTGCTCGAAGAATGGGTGCGCGACCTGCAGTCGCTCGCCGTCGCTGACGATGAGGGCATGGCGCCCGAGAATGACGCTCAACGTTTGCGCGATACGGAACGGCTGCGCGCCGCAACCCACGCCCTTGGCATTGTGCGCGGCGATGAGGTCATTGACCCTCCGGTTATCCATGCGCGCGCGCGTAACCCCGGCCGCCGGTGGCGCAAAGCGACGGGTAACGTCCGCTAGCGTCGCGCTCGAAATTCAGGCGGCTTCCGGCAGGGGTCTCAATACTTTAAGCGCGCCGCGGCGCACCGTCATGGAGACGGGGCTGCGCATCTCAACAGGATCGCCGTCAATCGACGCGACAATTGCTTCGGCGCTTGTCGAGACGACGCATCGCGTACAGGTCTCGCGTCGGACGGTTTTTGCGCGTTCCGGGTCGCCTGTCACAAAAGCCGCCAACATGACGGCGAAGTCGCCTGCGCTGAGGGTCTCGGTCAGATAGATCGACAATTTTCCTTCGTCGAGGCGGGCGCGCGACGGGATCAGCGCATTGGCGCCGGTCACGGCGTTATTGGAAATCGTCAACGCATTCGTTTCGATATCGACGGTTCTGCGATTGAGCCGTACACGGTAGAATTTTGGAGCGGCGTTCATCAGCGCGGAAGCGCCGGCCGCGAGCGCAGACCCGACTTCCCCAATCGAGTGCGCCTCGCGCAAATCTTCTCGCGCCTCATTCAGCTCAGTGTACACGCCGAAAACAACGTTGTTCAAAAACGCACGTTCGCCAACCTTGCCAATATCGACCGTTACGATCTGCCCGGCGATGCCTTTCTTGGCGGCTTCCTTCGGATCGAGCGGCAGGCCGAGATCGCGGCAGAAGAGGTTCATTGTCCCGAACGGCAGCGGCAGGAGCGCGCACTGGGACCCCGCAAGCGCGCCGGCGACCGCCGCCTGCGTGCCGTCGC
>JBGTFV010000227.1:0-1734 GCA_041747095.1 Parvularculaceae bacterium | reverse complement strand
CGATCTGGCCGAGGGGTTCCCGCGCGTCACCTCCAAGAAGCTGCACCTGAAGTCGCTCGTGCACGACCTGTTAGGGGTCATCGCCGGCGACACCAACATCGCCTATCTCAACGAACATGGCGTCACTATCTGGGACGAATGGGCCGATGAACATGGCGAGCTTGGCCCGGTCTATGGGCGCCAGTGGCGGTCATGGCCGGCGCCTGACGGGCGGACCATTGATCAGCTCGCGCTCGTGCAGGAACAGATCGGCGCCAATCCAGCCTCGCGGCGGCACATCGTCAGCGCATGGAATCCGGTCGAGATCGGCGACATGGCGCTGCCGCCCTGCCATTGCCTGTTTCAATTTTTTGTCTCAAAGGGACGCCTGTCGTGCCAGCTTTATCAGCGGTCGGCGGATGTGTTCCTGGGCGTGCCATTCAATATCGCGTCCTACGCGCTGCTGACCTCGATGATGGCGCAGGCGACGGGCCTTGAGCCCGGCGAATTCATCCACACGCTGGGCGATGCGCATCTTTATCACAATCATTTTGACCAGGCCCGGCTGCAGCTGTCGCGCCAACCGCTCGCGCTGCCGCGCCTGAAGCTGAACCCGGCGCGCCGGAGCGTTTTTGACTTCAAGTACGAGGACATCGCAATCGAGGGATATGAAGCCTGGCCCGCCATCAAGGCGCCCATCGCGGTATGAACGAGGCCTGGACATTCCATCCGGACAAGGACGGTCCGCTCATTGCGCTTGTCGTCGCGGTCGCCCGTAACGGCGTTATCGGACGCGACGGCGCCTTGCCATGGAAGATTTCCGACGATCTCAAATGGTTCCGGCGCATCACCACTGGCAAGCCCGTCATCATGGGCCGGCGCACGTGGGACAGCATCGGCAAACCGTTGCCGGAACGCGAGAACATCGTCGTTTCGCGGCGCGCCCCGGAAGCGGGGGTGGAGGCGCGCTGGACGCAGTCTCTCGACGCAGCGTTCGCGGAGGCGCGCGCGGCCTGCGCCGAAACGGGCGCGATCGAGGCATGCGTGATCGGCGGTGCGGAAATCTATGCCGCGACGCTCGCCCGCGCCGACCGGATTTATCTGACGATGGTCGAGGCCGCGCCCGAGGGCGACGCCTTTATGCCGCCTTTGGACCGGACCGACTGGCGCGCCACGCTGATTGGCGAAAGCAAAGCCGGGCCGCGCAATGAGCATGATTGTTCGTTTCTGGTGCTCGACCGACGCGGATAAATCGGGAAAACCCGGCCAATCCGGCTAATCCAACCGAGAATTCATCCAATTCCGGAAAGACTCGCTTTAGGATCGGATCCGAAACTGGAGAATAATTTCGTCTCGCCGCGCGCCCCTCGGACGCGAGGCTAGAGGGCAAATTTGAGTGGCGACTCGATGACTAAAGAACACTGGAGGGGTCATGCGTAATTTCATGCACATTCGGAATGCAGGCGCGGCGCTATCCGCGACGACAGCGGCGTTGATCATCGGCGCGGTCTCAGGCGCAGCGGCGCAAGAGATCGCCGCCGTTCAGACCTGCGTGCGCGGGGAGGAGACGCGCATCCTTGAGGCCGTCTCGCCCGGCGAGATCGGCGCAGCCTGCGACCTGCGCTACATTCGCGAAGGCGGCTCCAACGTTTCTGTCCCCTTCCACGCCAACAATCAGGCGAGCTGGTGCACGAACAAAGCTGCGGAGTTCGCCGCCAATCTGGCGCGGGAGGGGTTCACCTGTTCGGCCGGTCC
>JBGTFV010000226.1:0-3593 GCA_041747095.1 Parvularculaceae bacterium | reverse complement strand
CCAGAGGGCGAGCGCGTCGGGCGGATATTGCCCGGCTGGCGCTCCTCGGGCGCGCCTTCGAGTTTGACGTCTCCCGCATAACGCCGAATTTCCGCGACCCCGAACGCGTTTCGCAGCGAACCGGCGACAACTTCCATCTTCACCTTGTCCTGGATCGAGAAAGAGATGATCAGCACAAAGAAGCACACAAGCAGCGTCATCAAGTCTGCGAAGGTAACGACCCATGCGTTTGAGGAGCGTCCGCCGCCGACCCTCGTGCGCGGCATACGCCGGTTTCGCGCGGTCGTCATGCCGAGGCGGCGACGAAGGGCCGCCGCGCCCGCTCGGGCAGGTAGACGATCAGCATGTCCGTGATCGCCTCCGGCGAACGGCGATCGGAGATCTGGCAGAGTCCGTCGATCATCAGGGAAAGGTTTGTTTCCTGCGCATCGAGCTTGATCGCGAGCTTGTCGGCGATAGGAAGGCAGAGCGCATAGGCGACAAGCGCGCCATAAAGCGTCGTCAGGAGCGCGATCGCCATCGACGGACCGATCGTAGACGGATCATCCATTGTCGAGAGCATCTTCACAAGACCAACAATCGTGCCGATCATGCCGAAGGCGGGCGCGGCTTCTCCCATGGCGCGGAACACTTTCTCGCCATCGACGAGCCGTTCGATTTCGAGGTCGCGTTCGCGCGACAGCTGCGTGCGCAACTGTTCCGTCGGCATGCCGTCGGCAATCATCTGCTTGCCGCGCGCAAGGAAGGGATCGGAAGCGGCCGCGCGCTCAAGCGCCATCGGCCCCTGGCGGCGCGCTATGACCGCAAGGCCGCGAACCTCGTCGAGCAGTTCGCCCGCCGTGCGCCGATGCTCAAGAAAAGCAGTTTTCACGCCTGTTCCAACAGCGCGCAGCACGTCATCGATGGGGAATCGCAAAACGGTCGCCGAGACGGCGCCGCCAATGACGATCAAAATGCTTGGAACGCTAAAGAAAACGCCGACTGCGCCGCCCATGGCGATGGCGAGCCCAACGACGAACAGACCGGCGACGCTGCCGCCGACTGTGGCGAGATCCATCCGCATGCGAAGCGCCCTCTGGGGTTCGATCCAGAGGGCGACGTTAACCTGCTTGTCGTAAAGGGGGCGTTTCCAGCTTGCCTAAAATCCGCGCCAAAGGCGCGGCTCGCTAAAGCCTCAGCCCCACGGGCCGCGGGCTCCTGTTTGCTGAGACCTCGCCCGCGGCGCGTCCTGACGCGGGGCGACGCCAGCCAGCGACATCAGGCGGTCTATGCGGTTCTGCGTCGATGGGTGGGTCGAGAACAGATTGTCCGCGCCGCGGCCGGACAGCGGATTGATGATCATCAACTGTCCCGTTTCGGGATGCATTTCAGCAGTCTCGTTCGGAATCTGCGCTGCGCCATTTGCGATCTTGGCGAGCGCCGAAGCGAGGTCTTCCGGGCGGCCCCAGATATCGGCGCCGATGCGGTCCGCCTCATATTCGCGGCCGCGGCTGATCGCCATCTGCACCAGACCGGCTGCGAGAGGGGCGAGGATCATGATCGCGATCGTACCGATGATGCCGCCATTGTTGCTGCGGTTGCCGCCGAAGAACATCGCGAAGTTGGCGAGCGCCGTGATCGCGCCCGCGATCGTTGCGGTGACGGTCATGGTCAGGGTGTCGCGGTTCTTCACGTGGGCGAGTTCGTGCGCCATGACGGCAGCGACCTCATTTTCGTTCAGCATGCGCAGAAGGCCTGTGGTCGCGGCGACGGCGGCGTTCTCGGGGTTGCGGCCTGTGGCGAACGCATTCGGCTGCGGCGAGTCGATGATGCAGATGTTTGGCCGGGGCAGGCCCGCTTTCGCCGCGAGCGCGGCCGTTGTCTCAGCATAACGTCGCACCACGCCCGACGGATGGCTCTCGTCCACCGGCTGGGCCTTATACATTTTGAGAACGATCTTGTCAGCGTTCCAATAGGCAAAGAGGTTTGTGCCCGCTGCGAAGACAAGGGCCAGCAGCATGCCTGTCGCGCCGCCAAGCGCGAGCCCGATCATGCCGAACAGCGCCGTCATGACGGCGAGAAGGATGCCTGTGCGAAGATGGTTCATCGATTTGCGCCCACTCTGCGTAGATACGGAAATGCCAGCCTCCTATATGTGGTGCGTTGAAAGGGCTTCAATATGACGGTGCATGGACCATCTGACGGCGGCGGGCGCGGCGAACTGCCTCCTGCGGCCAAACGGGCGCTTGCCGAAGCAGAAGCGCGTCGGCGGGCGGACGATGCGCGCGGTAAAAATCCGGCGCCCGAGTCGGGCGGTCCGGCAGGGGCCGAGCCAACCCGCTATGGCGACTGGGAGCGCAAAGGGCGCGCCATCGATTTCTGAATGCGCGCTGAGGCGCCTGTGATCCTAACCAGCCGCTAGCGATAGAAGATCGTTTCCGCGCCGGTGAATTGCCACGGTTCCGGGAGATCGGAACAGGAAAGCGCTTCTGCGCGCGCTTCGATGCGCATCAGCGGCGTTGGCGCGTCAGGGTCCATCTGCAGCAACAACACGCCATTAATGCGTGGGCCGACGAAATTGGCGCGCAGGCCCTCATAGCAGTAGATGTCGCCAGGTTTCACCGCTGCGAATGGCGGGTTGATACGTCCCTCGCCTGCGGTGAACGTCAGAAAGTCGCGCGCTGCCGCAGCCCGGGCTTCCTCAAGGGGCGGGGCAAGGGCGACCAGATCGGGCGAAAGCGAGCGAAGCCGTCCGTGCAGCGCGAAGACCAACCGGGACGGATCGACCGCGTCAGGCGCGAGCGCTATGGCGCTAACCTTCGTTGACACGGCATTCAGAGAACGGTCGGTGAACCAGGCTCCTTGCGCAGCCCCCGGCACGTCGATGAGCGCCGTGCGACAGGCATTGTCGCCCTCGGCGCGGCGCAGTCCCCATGCGTCGCCCAGCTTCGCCTTCCACTCGCCCGCGGCGAGACGCGGCAAATAATTAAGTGGGCATTGGGCTTGGGCGTGATTGCTGGCGATTGCGGCCGCAAGGTCTGGCGCGATGTTGAACACCATCGAACGGGCATAGGACAGCGGGCGATAGCGTTCCGGGGCGGCGAGGGTCGTCGGCTCGACGGCTAGATCGTGGAGGGCCACGTCAAAGCCGTCAGCCGACCCGATAGTCGCGCCCGCTTTGACCCGAATCCGGGTGGCGATGGCGAGGTGGTCGGGTCCCCCAACCTCGGCGAAGGAAACAATTCCGCCCGCCTCTTCGATGAGCTTGGGGTCAATTGCGTCCAGATCGTCATAAGTGACGGCGATGGATTTGCAGACCCGAAACCTGATTGTCCATTGATCGGCGACGGCGCGACCTGCTTCATCGCGCACCCGGCGTCGCTCGATGGCGGAAATGTCTGCTGTCGCGGGAGCAAGCGCCACCGTCGTCCGGCGTTCCAGGCTGTTATCGGCGCGCTTTGTGTTGATGCGAATGTAAGGCGCCGGCAGCGTTTCGCCGGGCGCGGTCACGCCGCCGAGCGGCGACACCGAGACAACGTCCTCAAGCGGCGCGAATACCGATGTCAGCGCAGGGCCTGCTGCCGGGCAGGCGCGCGCTTCCATGGGCGTCTGGG
>JBGTFV010000225.1:0-15661 GCA_041747095.1 Parvularculaceae bacterium | reverse complement strand
ATTGCCCAAAAAGGGAAAACCGGGACTAGTCGAAGCAAAAACATGTATGAGAGTTCGTTATCTTGAAAGCCTTCTTTCATTCGCACCAGAAGCCCCGACGCGCGCGAGCGGAAGGTTGATCCAATCGAAGATTTGGCGATGAGATAGACGATAAAGGCGCCGGCGGTTGCAGCGACAATGACGGCCAAAGTTCCCGCCCACAGACCGAACAGAAATCCGCCAAAGATCGTCAATATGGAAGCCCCAGGGATTGAGATTGCCGTCGCGCTGGCATAGGCGAGGATAAAAAGTGCAAGCGTCAAATAGTAATTGGTTGCGACCCACTGTGAGAGAATCATGCGGTTTTGACGCAAAGTTTCGATTGTCATGAAACGGTCCAGATCGAGCGCAAGAAATACCGCCAATGCGAGAATAAGCGCCACAATCGGCAGAATCTTCCTCCATATCGTCGATTTTGAATCGTTTGGGCGAATTGCGTCGGGCGTCGTCGATGGTATGCATTCCTTATCGCTTGATGCTTTGTTCATAATCATCCGTACTTCAGCGCGCTTCGTTGAGCGACCAGTCATATTCATAGCCATCGATGGATTGCGCAGCGCGAATCTCAGCCGCCAGAGCGGGCTCGGCGTATTTCAGCAAGTGGTCGATGACGGCTTGTTCATCGCCGCCGAAGTCTTCCGCATACCATTTATAAATGGAGGAGAGGATCAGCTTGCCGTTCGGAATAACTTTGGCTCCCCGCGGGTGATTGACGTAAGCGCGCGCCGCCAGGTCGAGCATCGAGTCGACCTCGCGTCCACCGAACGGGCGAATCAGCAGATTCGGACAGCTGATAGAGGCGCAGTTAACCGCGTAATGGATGCGCGGGTCGCGCCAGTGCGCCCGCAGAAGTCCATGCTCGATATCATCGAGTGTGAGCGAAACCCCGGCGACCGTGATGAGCTCCATCTTCCACGGACCAAACGCAAAGGCGTTAGGCTTTATTTCGCGAATGCTTTTTACAGGATAGTGATCGAGGATTAGCTGGAGCGTCAGCGCGTTGTAGAGATTGACCCAGTAGGCGAAGGCCTCGTCGCGGTTCAGCTGCGTAGGATTGCGTGTCGCAAGCGCATGTATGTAGCCGTCAAGAATTTGCCTGTCTTCAGGCGAAACTTCGGCGTAACGCACCCGGTTAACGCTGTCGCCGGACGTTTCGACATAGTCGGAGAGAAATTGATCAAAGGCGCTGTGATCGACAATCTCCGCACTCGCAACATCCCATTGGGCCAGCCGGTCAAGATCGCCCGCGGCCAGGGCCGGCGAAGCGTTCATAAAAACGGCGCATATGTAATAAAAAACAATAAGAGCTTTCACTATAAATTTTCCGGCTATACGCGAACCCGAAGCGGCGCCGCGCCATTGATTCTAACATCAACTTCGGCAATCGGGATGTCACAATCTAGCAGGCTGCATTCACGACCGTGCGAGTATGCCGGATTGACGCTGCACATCTGCGTGAATGGTCATTAAAGTCTGTTGTACTGTTCATCCGCCAGGCCCATAGCTCAGCTGGCAGAGAGCATTTGGTATACAATTTCGGTTTAAGAGGAATACATTATGGATTTTACGATTTACTCTGATCAGAACGCGCCCGCAGAATCAAAAAAAGGCCTTGCAGATGCGAGCGAAGCCTACGGCTTCATACCGAACCTTTTGGGAGTTATGGCGGCGTCACCACAAGCCCTTCAGGGGTACCGGTCGCTCATCGACCTCTTTATGAAGTCGTCACTTAGCGCCGTAGAGAAAAACGTGGTTCTCCTGACAGTCGCGAAGGAAAACGAGTGCGGTTACTGCAAGGCGGCCCACGCGACGATCGCCGATATGCAAAAAGTCGATCCAGAAATTATCGAGACGGTATTGCGAGGTGGCCCGCTCAAGGATGATCGCCTGGAGGCGTTGCGCAAGTTCACTGCCGAGGTCACAGCGACGAGAGGCTGGCCTGAAGCGGACACGCTTGAAGCTTTCACCGCCGCCGGATTCGACCAGACAAGCGCGCTCGATGTTATTCTCGGCGTGGCGGCGAAAACCCTTTCAAACTATGTCAACCACATTGCCGAAACGCCGGTCGACGATGCATTCAAACAACGCAATTCTGATCCGCTAGGTGGTTGACTGCTCGTTACATCGGTGGGGCCTCGCCTCATCGATGTTCCGGGTTAGGCGCATCAAAACGGCAACCCGCTTCCCATTTCGAACGTTGATTGCCATAGGCGGGAACGCCGCCCGCGTCTTTGAGCATGCGCGCCAAGTGCATCAGGTTCCAAGTCATAAAAGTTGTATTGCGCAGGGTGAACTCGTTGTCGAATCCGGCGCGCGACCCGTCTTCAAGTTCATCGCCATAGCTCGGGCCGGGGCCCGCCTCGCCGATCCAGCCGCAGTCCGCTTGGGGCGGTATTACGAAACCGATATGCTGTAATGAATAAAGCAGGCCCATGCCTACATGCTTGATCCCGTCCTCATTGCCAGTAACAACGCATCCCCCGGTCTTGCCGTAAAATATATATTGGCCCTGATCGTTGGTCTGGCCGGAATGGGCGTAGAGCCGCTCAATCAGCTGCGAGCAGACGGAAGAGAACTGGCCAAGCCATATGGGCGTGCCGATCACCAGAATATCGGCTTTTTCGATCTTCTTCCACACGGTCGGCCACTCATCCGTCTTCCAGCCATGTTCGGTCATGTTGGGGTAAACGCCGAAAGCGATATTGTGATCGACAAAACGCACGCTTTCGACACTGACGCCTTGCTTTGACATAATTTCGCGTGAAACGTCCATCAGCGTGTCGGTGTGGGAAGGCTTTGGCGATTTCGTCAGTGTGCAGTTGATATAGACCGCGTTGAGGTCGTCATATGCCGCCGGTGGGCCGCCGTTTGTGCTCTGGGTTTTTGCGGGTTCAGGCATGGTTTATTTTCTCCTCCTTTTTAGTCTCCTTAAAGTCCATACTCATGAAAATATCGATCGTCATATCCGACGTGACTAGAAGCGACAGAAAGTAGAGTCCTTCAACCTTGCGGGTCAGGGCTGTATGGATAATGTCCGAAATAATCATGAATTCGAGGGCGGCGAGAATATAACCGCCGAGTTCGAGACGGTTCCGGCGGATCTGATGAAGGCATGCGATGCCTGCCAGGCGCCGCACCTCGATCAGAATCGCGCGCAAGGCGAATTTGATAGCGCCGATGAGGATGAGCGCGATGGCGATGTAGTCGATGGCCGCAGCGGTGATCGGCAGGCTATGCCCAAAGAAAGCGATTGGCGATCCTTTCGTGAATGATTTATCGATATTGCGACGATAATGAGTGCGGGCAAAGAGGCTGGACGAAAATGTGATCTCTCCGCTCGCTACCGGCTCGCTGGCGGGGTGCACCGGCTTCTAACCTTTGCCTTGATCAGTATGTCCTTGCCGATTTGAGTGACAGATGAAGCCGCCAGACGGATTGCGTCATCTAACTTTTCGCACCTGTTGCCGACAATAGCGCTCGCTTCTGAATCGCCGATAAGAATGTCAGTTGCGATAAATGCCCAGAATTCATCTGCAAGGTCATGAGAAAGAAAGCCGCCGATAAGCCGGCCGCCGCCTTCCACCGCCAGCGAATGAATGTTGATGCCGCGAAGATACTCGGTGAGCGCCACTAGATCCACCTTACCATCATCACAGACAGGACAGCGAATTACTTCGATTTTACGTTTTTCAAATTCTCGTAGTGCGCCGGCATTGATCCTGTCAGTTGTCGCCAACAAAGCCCCGCGGCCCGCCGGTGTAAATACAACAGCGTCTGGAGAAACGGATCCTGTGCTGTCGACGACCACTCTAAGCGGCTGGAGTTTGCTCTCGAAAGGCGAACCATCCTCCCGTCGCGCCGTCAGTCTCGGATTATCGTGCTTCACCGTGTTTGCGCCCACCATGATAGCATCAACGGATTTTCGTAATTTATGGCTTGCTTCGCGGGACGATTTACCGGTTATCCACTGGCTTTCTCCCGATGTTGCAGCGATACGGCCATCCAGACTCATGGCCAGTTTGCAAATCGTGTAGGGGCGCGATGAAGCCAAAGCGTGCAACCAAAAACGGTTTATCTCCAGCGCTTCATGTTCACAAACGCCTGCCTCGACTCTAATATTCGCGCTTGCGAGACGCTGTGCGCCGCCTGCGGCGAGCCTGTTGGGATCCTTGATCGCATAAATAACTGATGAAATCCGGGCTTCGATGAGTGCTTCGGTGCAGGGCGGCGTTCGCCCAATATGATTGCAGGGCTCCAATGTAACAAAAACCGTGCCACCTGCGGCATCGACTGCGTCCGCAAGCGCCATAGTTTCCGCGTGGGGGGAGCCAGGGCCCGCATGCCAGCCTTCGCCCATGATTTCGCCGTCCCTGACAATGACACATCCAACCACAGGATTCGGGGATACCGCGCCGCAACCACGCTCAGCGAGTTCCAAAGCGCGAGCCATAAAGCGCCTTTTTTCTGCAACCGAATATTCTACGTCCATTTGCACTGACTGCTGCTGCGCCTAGCAAGGTCCCCTGTAATTACGAAAATTGCTGGTTATGACTGAGTTTAGGTTCACGAATTCGTGCACTGCCTGGCATTTCTCCACGGCATGATATGCGCCGCATTTATCTAGCAAGATGATCGCATGGAGGCTACACTCTGGCTGACACAAGTTATGAAAGCGATGAGTTCCGCAGCGCTGCGCGCGCCAAAAGACATTCAGCCCTTCATGGCGCCCAGTAAGGACGGCGCGAGCTTGCAGAATTTTGCAAGACGCTCGATAAACAGCGGAACAAGATCGAGATGAAGTTTGGAAGACTCAAAGACTTGCGGTGCGTCGCCACGCGCTACGATAGATGCGCGCGCATACTTCTCAAGCGTGTGCATCGTTTACGATGTTCTTCTGGATCACCTCATGAGTACCGACCCTAATTCTCAATGGCATAGTATCCAATTAAACAATTAATGCGCGTATGGATGTAGGCATGCGATAAACGGCGACAAAGGGTCCACATCATGAAAAATGTGCAGCAGAGCAAAGCAGAGATTAGCCAATGGCTTTAAATTTACGGGAAGTGGATGGCGTACTGATTAAGTCAAAACACAAAGCTACCTGTCATTGTGGATCAGTGGAACTTGAGATGGATCTTCCACTCGGGCTGGTTGACGTGCGTAGGTGCGACTGCTCACTTTGCCGACGCAGGGGCGCTATAGTAGCATCGGTTCCTTTATCCGGTATACGAATAACAAAGGGAGAGAACGTACTGACGCTTTACCAGTTCAACACAAAAACAGCAAAACACTATTTTTGTAGTAATTGCGGGATCTACACGCACCACCAAAGAAGGTCCAACCCATCGCAGTACGGCTTCAACGTCGCATGTCTGGTGGGTGTAAATCCGTTGAAAATAGAAGGGGTGACCACATATGACGGGGTCAATCATCCGGCTGATAGGCTAAGCATATGACCATAGTCAGCGCGTGAAGCGCAGTTCGCTGGAGTCCTTACCCAAGACAGCAAGCTCTACATGTTCGCCCCATCGATCGCACGCTGAAACTCGTTGTCTTCGAGCTTACGAAAAAGGTCCGTAAGACGAACGATTCATAGTACTAACTCCGTCCGGCTTAGTCATAACAAGCGCTCACCGATATAATCCGCCGTGCGCATAGCGGTTGCGATGCAGGTGAGGGCCGGGTTCACGGCCGCGCTCGACACAAATACGCTTGTGTCCGCAACATAGAGATTGTCGAGATCGTGCGCCTTGCATTTTGAATCGACCACGGAAGTGCGCGCGTCGGCGCCCATACGGAGCGTGCCGCATTGGTGAGCCGTGCCATATAACGGCAACAGGGTGTCAAGCTGCGCCCGGCTCTGTTTGAATGCGCCACAAATCCTACCAAGAGAAAACATGGTCCTTTCGAATTTTGCTACGAGACGATTGTGGCCTTCCAGATTGTTAAAGCGGTGATCGAGAACGATCTCGTCCTTGCGATTAAGGCGTACGCGATTTCGGGGATCGGGCAAATCTTCCGACATAACGAGAAATGCGATGATACGCTTGGAAAGCGCGTCTGTAAGCCCTTTTGGCACAAGCCATGTCGGGATTGTCTCGCCGATCTGCCCACGAATAACATCCGAATTCATGTATTCGAGAAGCTGGATGTTGCCCATTGGAAAGTCATAACCGCCATCCGGATCGCGATAATAGAAATCATTTATAGCGAAGGTCTTCGGAAATCTGGCATCGACCGGACTCGGCGTGAAAGAAATGACGGCGGAAGTATTGTGAAACATATAATTCCGGCCCACCTGATCGGAAGAATTGGCAAGGCCCGCCGGATGAGCGGCGTTTTTCGAGCGGAGAAAAATGGCGGCCGAATTGATCGCCCCTGCCGCGATGACGACGATGTCGCCGCGAACCTTTTGTTCCCCGTCCGGCCCGTCGAAAACGATATCGGTCACTGACCGTCCCGACCCGTCCGTATCGAGACGCTTGACGCGCGCATTTGTCATAAGCGTCACATTGGGAAGGTCATCGATCTGATCGATGATGTGACGCGCATCGGATTTCGCCCGCGTCATGCACGGAAATCCGCCGCATGTCGTGCAGCGGATGCAGCGGCCGCGGTGTGGCGCGTCGTCTGTCCGATCGATACCGAGCGGCATTTCGAACGGGTTCCAGCCGATCCCTTCTAATTGGCCCTTGAGGATTTCGATATCCGGATCATGTCTGATCGGAGGCAGCGGATAGGGCGGGGCGTCCGCATCATCCGTGGGATCCGCGCCGCGGAGGCCTCTGACACGCCAGATCTGCTCCGCCTCGTGGTAGTATGGTTTGAGATCGTCATAGGAAATCGGCCATGCCGGCGACACGCCGCCGGCATGGCGCACTTCATCAAAATCTGTCTTGCGGAACCGAAACAGGCCGCAGCCATAGAAACTCGTATTGCCGCCGACAAAGTAATGGACGAGCGGATGAAAGCGCCGGCGACGACGGTCCCGCCAAGTCTCTGTCGTCCGGTACCGGCGTTTCAGAAAAACTTCTTTCGCGTCCCAGTTTTCAACGCCAACGGGCAAATGACCGCCCCGCTCCAGAATAAGTATCGATTTTCCTGTGGGCGCAAGACGCTGGGCGACGGTGACGCCACCCGCCCCCGACCCGATGATGACGACGTCATAGTTGTTATCCGCCCGCAGGGCGCTTGATTGTTTCATGGTCCTTTGCTTAATCCCCGATGTAATATTTGGCTGCGGCGCGCCGTGTGAGCGGCGTGGTGATCTGCTCAGGAATGAGCTTCATCAAGGCCGCCGCAATCTTCGGCAGAATTCCCGGCACCACGACTTCAACGCCGTATTCATTGCGCCGCCAGGCTTCTTCCGCGACTTCCTGCGCCGACTGCATCAGGAATTTCGGTGTTGAAGCCATCTTGTCGGCCATGTTGTTAGCTTTTTGAAACTCCGTATCGACGAAGCCCGGGCAAACGGCGGTCACATGGACGCCTTTTTCCGAGACTTCAGCATTGAGCGACTGAGAAAACTTGACAATAAAACTCTTACTCGCCGGGTAAAGCGTATGCCCCTTGCCACCCGTAGAGAAGGCGGTGATTGAACTGACATTGATGACCCGACCCCATCCTTTTTCAAGCATGCCGCTGAGGCAATGGTGGGTGAGGGCGACTGGCCCGTTGACCGAAAGCTCAAGGTAACGACGCTGGTCGGAAAGGGTAGAGTTGGCGAAGGCGGGCGGGATGGAGTAGCCGGCGTTGTTGATCAGGATGTCAACCGTTCTGCCTATCTCAGAGATCCGGGCAGCGAGATGGTCATGGGCATTGTCGCTGCACAGATCAACCGGCCAGACATGGCTTTGGACACCCGCGAGTTGTTCGGCGAGTGCGCGCAGGCGCTCCTCTCTGCGGGCTACAAGTGCGACGTCATAACCGTTTTGCACGGCAATTCGGGCAAAGGCCTCGCCAATGCCGGAGGAGGCGCCGGTGATCAGCGCCAGTTTACGTGAGTTATTCATATATTTTGCCCCGCTCCAATTCGGCTTGATCAGTCAGTTGGGCGATTGATCGTTTGCGCCATCGTTCTGAAGCCGCCATCGACCCTCAGGCTCGAAAGCATGAAAAGCGAAGGCGAATGTCACGTCATAGGGGGCGTCGCGCCACGACCCGTCCGGTTGTTTTTTCTGCACGACGACATTGCCGACATCCTTTCCATCAGCTACGTCATGGGCATCAAGCGCTGACGCCTGCCCGGCGACCCACGAAATCTTATACCCATCTTCCTCGATCACGCCTTTGTCCTGGACTAGCGCCAGCGCATAGGCCGTACCATTAATAGCAACGACCCTGGCGAGCGGCGCAATGCCTTCGGGTGCGCCGCCGCGATAGAGAAAGGGGCGGCGTGCGCTGTCATATTGAAAATATGGATTCCTGCCATAGGGTAAATTCGAGTCCGTCGGCGGCGCCAGTACTTTCCCGCGGGGAAAACGGCGGGCGAATTGTTCGTATGATTCCAATCTTGCCGCGAGACGATCAAGCCGCTCGCCCGCACGTTCACCGACGATTGCGCGTCCGGTGAACTGTTGCCACCAAGTATGCGTCTTTCGGTCATACATGACGAGATCAGAGTGACGGAGCTTGCCAGTGGTTCCGAACTCAACAGGTTCGCCGTCGAGCGTTCGCTTCAAAACAATCGCGGTGTTGCATAAAGGGCAATAAGTGACGGCGACCGGCTCGCCGCCGACACGGTCATTGACGATTTCATGGAACATCATGATGCGCAGCGGGTATGCGCGCGCGTCGCCATTGATCTCAAAACTAATCACGGGGTCCTGCGGTGAAAGTGAAAAACTGTCTATAGACATCGCCCGGCGATATCTGCCCTGTTGCTTCGGAAAAACCGTTTCTCCGCCCTGTTCGATCATTACATCGCTGACGGCAAGAAACTGCGGATCGTCGATCGATGGAATGGAATCGCGCGCGAGATTGGATTCGATTTCGGACAAGGGCGCGACGAAACGCGTAAAATCTGTTTTCGGCCACTCGTCTCTCCAGACTTCAGCGCGATCGATCTGCGCGATTGCTTCGCTCGCAATCATCCCTGTTAATAGAGCGACAAAGCTGGAAAATATCGTTCGCATCGTTTCCTTTAGTAGTCCATTTCAATAAAGTTTGTCGTCGATGATAATGTTTAGCGCAATTCACAACTATGATGATCAAGCTCAGTAGCAATAAGGGTGAAAGTAATGTCTCACAGCATCGTTAGCGATATTCTTCTCGTTTTTATTGTGATTGTCCTGGCGATCGCCGGGTCCTGTCTTTTCGCCTGGTTGCGAACGCGGCTTCGCACGCGCGCCCCGGATCGGCAGTGATTGTTTGAAACCGCGTGTTTAATCTATGCCGAGCACTTTTCCGAATTCGCCATATGTGCGTTTACGCCGCTCGTTTTTCTCAATTTCCGTAAGCGGATGCTTCTCATGGTCGTAGGCGACGCCGGTTCCCTCAATGACCCGGTTCATGTAACTAAAAAGTGCGGAAATCTGAATTGTGTCAAACAGCGCTCGTTCTGACCAGCCGGCGTCATAGACAGCTTTCGCGTCTGCTTCAGTCAGTCCCGGCGGTAGAGTTATGAGTTTCCCAGCATAGCTCAAAAGCGGTTTTAACTTCTCGTCCACTGGCGCCGTATAGAGGTTTGCAACCATTTTCTCGATAACAACAGGATCGAAACCGAACAGCTCGGCGTAGAGCTTGTGGGCGCCGTAGCAGAATTTGCAAGCGTTGAGCCCAGAGACATAGGCGGCGATCAGTTCGCGTTCCCCGATGGTCAGCGGACTTTCGCCGCGAAGCAGCAGGTCATGATATTCCAGAATCGGTTTCACATGCTCGGGGAACCGCCTGTAAACATCGGCGAGATGCGGTGTTTCCGGAAGTGAAGGAAATAAGGCCATTATAGAAGTTCCTTATAGGTTGGAAGATGATTGCCTGCGTGAAGTGCGGGCGAGGATCAACGTAACGACCGCAAGAAGAAAAGACCCGACCGCCATCATGAAAAGAATGGGGCCAGGCTCCTCGCCGGGCGCCATGGCGACATTGATGCCAAGCCAGGGCGAAAGGTGGAACAGGATCGCTCCGCCGATGATGGCGACAGCGCCGAGCGCGCCGAGAAGGCGCGTCCGGGGAATGAGAAGGAGCAACGCGGCGCCAAGTTCGGCGGCGCCTGTCAGCATGCGAATAACAGGCTCGAAAAGGTCAATGCCGGAGCGGTTGGCGATTGTCGCAAAGATGATATTCTCCGCCCCGAATTTCTGTGCGCCCATCATGGCGAGAAAAGCCGCAAGAAATATGGCGGGAAGATGGTTGAGAAGTTTAGGCATTTCGAACCGTCCTTTGTTGAATATTGATTTTGAACTTACGCATGAGCGACATAGGCTTTCCGTCGGGCGCTATTTGAAACCGGTAAAACAGGAGATGAAAAATGCGAATTTGCGGACGACGCTGGGCAGCCATTGCGATAGCGGCCGGCTTCTCGTTGACGGCGGCTTCGGCGGCATGCCCCGGCCGTTTCGCTGTTGAAGTCCTCGGTTCCGGCGGCCCGCTGGCGGACGATAACCGCGCGAGCTCCGGCTATCTTGTCTGGATCGACGGCGACGCGAAACTGCTCGTCGATGCAGGCGGCGGAACATTCCTGCGTTTCGCCGAGGCGGGCGCAAGCCTCACCGATCTTGAAGGCATACTGCTCACTCATCTCCACGCGGATCATGTGAGCGATTTGCCCGCGATCTTGAAGAGTGGCTCCTTTGAAGGAAGGACGGTTGAATTGCCGATTATCGGGCCGACAGGCAACGAGTATTTCCCGGGATTGGGCGCATTTCTTGAGGCTACATTCAATCCAGAGACAGGCGCCTACCGATATCTTGGCGGTTATCTTTCCGGCGCTGGCGGCTTGCCGGAACTGACCGCCAGCGAGATTGACGTGAGCCTGGAAGAAACGACGGCCGTGATTAAGGCGGGGCCGCTCTCGGCGGATGCGATCCCGATTAATCATGGCGACGTCCCGGCCCTTGGTTATGTGGTGACGGTGGACGGCGCCGCAGTGGTTTTCGCCGGCGATCAGAGTCGTTTCAGCTCGTATTTCGAACAGGCGCTGGAAAACGCGCAACCCGCCCTGCTGATCGCTCATCATGCGATACGAGAGGGAAAGGGGCAGCCGCGCGGGCTGCACCGCGCGCCATCTTCCATCGGCGAAATGGCGGCGGCCCTGAAAGCCGTACGCCTTGTTCTGTCGCACAACATGAAACGAGCGCTCGATGATATTGACGCGGGACTTGACGCGATCCGCGTCAGTTATAACGGGCCTGTCGATGTCGCCGTTGACCACGCCTGTTACACCGTTCTTCCGTAGTGGAGAATGAATGGACGCAACATCGCGCGGGCGCGCACAGTGGGCGAACGATGCTAAAGAGATCGTCCTTGAAGCCATCATCACTCGTCCGATTCGCGGAAACGCCGCAGCAGAAACCATGCCCGAAGACGCGTACGAAATTTTCTATACATGCAAAAAATGCTCAACGGTTTGAAATCCGAAGTCGAGCGGAAGCCACGTCTTTTATTCGCAATGCGCTGCGCTTTGCCGGGCGACTCTCGCGCAGCGTTTTTACCGTCGCTGAGCGCGCGAGGGTTCAACCGTGATGCGTCGCCAAAAAAGACGGTATTTTCCGCTAAATGCAGCATGCGTCCTAACGTTTCCTCATCTTGCCGAAAAGCGAGTCGAGCGATATGGCGCCCGGGCCTCGCTGGAGAACGACCAGTAAAGGAGCAGCCCACTGCAGGTGCATTGCCCAGTTTCCGTTCGGGTTCAGCAGTTCCTCAGGAAACACATAAAACTGGATGACTGCGGTCATGATTAAAAGACCGAGCGCGCCGAAACGGGTCAGGAGTCCGAAGACAAGCAGCGGCGGCAGCAGATTTTCGCCAAGCGCAGCGAGTTGTGTTGCGATCGGGGCTAAAGCATCGCCAAAACCAAATTCAGTTGCGAAAAGATAGACCTTTGACGCCTTGAGCGAAAAGAGCTCGTACTTTACGCCAAGAATGTCAGCGCCTTCCAGCTTCGACTGACCGGAGCGCCAGAAGGGAACGGCGGCGGCGACTCGGCAGGCGAGGGCGACTACCGTGTAGGGAACCTTTCCGCAAAGCGCCGCGAATGAAGAATATAATCCGGTTAAGCTCATGACTCTCTCCTTTCAAGAATCAATCGGTATGAAGAACCGCCGTGATGACGTTCATTGTCGCGATTTTGCGAATGACGTCCGCTGCGACATCTGCATCGTCATCACCCATGGCGCTTGTAAAAGCGGCATTGAATGTTTTGCCCTGCTGCAGCGCTGTAAGCGCCGCCCAGACAGGCTCGGATGTCGTTTCGGTGAATACGCGATGCGCTGGCCGCTTGATGACGACGCATTCGCCGGCTTCTCGGAGACGAAGTTTTTCAGCGCTGCTGCTTTTGTTATGAAGCCAGATGGCGTGAATCGGAAACGGCGACTTCACGAGCCGAACCGACGGGTGCAGCTGAAAGGCGTTGGTGTCGGGATTTTCTTCGAGCAACGCAAAAAAGCGCTCTGGCTCCATGCAATCGGCTTCGGCGGCGTGATATGAACTGAGCCAGGCGAGTTCAAGACGCGCTACGTCCGTAAGGTATGGAAGTCCGGCGGCCGGTTCGAACGAGTGAAGAAATTCAGGAAGATTGTCGCCATATCGCGCGACCAGCGGGCTCGACGGGGGATGCGTATGAAAATACTCATGGGCGAGATAACGGAAAAACTCTTCGCCAACGAGACGATGAATAACGGGAAACGTGTCGTGCAGGACTCGCAAATAGGCCGCCCGCACATTATTCCGGTAAACCGTAATCCCTGCGGCGACGCGCGCGTCGCGAGGCCTGCCGCCATCGGACAGGTCCGCGGGCGCGACAGATCGTATCGCCTGGCAAATACCTTGATAAATACGCGCGTCCGCCTCGGCGTCATGCAGCGTCATATTTGCCTCCGGCAGCGCACGCCTTCAACATGGCCGATTTTGCGGCGGCGGCTTCGGCTTCGAGCGTTTCGAAAGAGGGAAGATTCGTGTCCCATTCAATGAGCGTCGGTCGTGGGCCCGCAATGCGAACAAACCGCTCAAAGAGCGACATCACATCGTGACACACATGAGTCCCGTGATTATCGACCCGGATGGTCTCGCCCTCAAAGTGGTCGATCGCGTGCCCCGCCAAATGAATTTCGGCGACAGCGTCTGCATTGACGGCGTCAATATAGTCTTCGGCGCTGAATCCGAGATTCGCGGCGCTGACAAAGACATTATTGATATCAAGTAGAAGGCCGCAGCCGGTTCGGCTGGCGAGTTCGTTCAGAAACGCCGGCTCAGGAATATCGTTTTCAGTCAGCTTCAGATATTGCGATGGATTTTCAATCAGGATTTGGCGTCCAAGGCGCTCTTGCACCTGATCCACATGAGCGCTTGTGCGCGCCATCGACGTTTCGGTCAATGGCGGCGGCAACAGGTCATTATAAAAAAACCTGCCGTCGCTGCTCCAGGCGAGATGTTCCGAAACCAGCGCCGGCCGATACCGCTCAACAAGCGACGCAAGACGATCAAGATGGTCCTTGTCAAGCGCATCGCGCCCGCCGATCGACAGGCATACCCCGTGGACGGAAAGCGGAAATTGCGAGCGAAACCCGGCTAGCCATCGATGCGGCGGGCCGCCATCGCCCATGAAATTTTCTGCATGGACTTCAAAGAAGTCGATTTCGTGCGGCTCCTCCAAAGCTTCTTTGTAATGCGGCGCCTTAAGGCCAACGCCGACAGCATGGTGAGTCAATTTGAAGGGCGCCGTCATGACGCCAGCGCCTTCGATGTTTTCTGAGTTTCAAGTTGCGCTGACTTTCTGCCCGAAAACGCGCCATGCGCGCTGACAAAAAACGGAACCAGATAAGTCAGGGTGAGCTTTGTCGCGTCAATGCCGCCCCCAGTGAATATAATATCTCCCTGATTGATGAGATTTAGGACCGTGCCGACCACAAGCGCGACGAGGCAGGCTCGGCGGCATATATCGATATGAACCAGATTTAGCCTTGCTGCGGTTATTCGTTTTAGCGGCATCCTGTCCTCGCATTCGCGTTAAACGCTAAAACCGCTTCACGACTTCGACGCCCCAGACGGGCGGCTCGTTGACAAATGCGGAGAAATTATTGAAGTCGATTGCGCCTTCGATCGACACATCATTTGTAATGTTTCGTCCAAACGCGGCGATTTCGTACTGTCCATCCATATGCGCGTATCCGATGCGCACGCCGCCTTCGAGGAGATCGCGGTCCTGGAACTCGATGCTGTCATACAGAAAGAAATTTATCCGGCTGCGATAGGCCCAGTCGGTGAAAACGAAGAATTCGCCGACGCCGCCAAAGACGGGTACGCCATAGCGCAAGGTCGCATTGGCGATCCAGCGCGGCGCTTGCGGCAGGGAATTGCCGTCGATCAGCGCATTGCCCGTCGCCGGATTGATAGGATCGAGGACGACGCATGGCGCGCCGCAAATGCCGACTTCGAGACCGGGGTCGTCAATTTCTGTTTCATTTAGACTGACGCCCGCAGTGAGCGTCAAGCGCTCGACCGGTTCCAGCGCGGCCTCGGCCTCAAAGCCGTAGCCGGTGACTCTGTCAGCATTCAAAAGCTGATTGAAATTGCCGGCGCCGCCGACGGCGGTAAGCTGCTGGTTGCCGGTTTCGAACCAGAAACCGGAGAGGCTGACGCGTCCGCGTCCCGACCAGAAATCGCTTTTGACGCCAGCTTCAACCGAGTCCGTCGTTTCCGTGCCGGCGACGGTAACCGCATCGCCAAAAACGACTCGGCCCTGCACATTCGGCGCCCGGAAGCCGCGGGCGTATCGCGCATATAAATCCATATTCGGCGTGACGGCATAGGCAACGCTGGCGTCGCCGGACAAGACGGTGTCATCGAGGTCGCGTACTACAGGCGCAAGCGGACCCGCGCCGAATGGACCGATCAATCGCTCTGCAACGAACTTTTTGTCTTCGCCTGAAAGTCGCAGCCCGCCCTGAAATGTCAGCCGGTCGGTCACCGTCCATTCTGCAGAACCGAACAACGCCCAGCTGTAGGTCTCTTGATCCTGAACGGCGCGTCCGTTCAACGCGCCATCCGCAAGCGTATCGAAACTCAAGTTTTCGAGTGCGAGGTTTTCATAAAAGATGAAGCCTCCGGCAGTGACATTCAATCGTTGCGTGGGATCAAAGTTCAGCCGGATTTCCTGCGTAATTTGATCGTGGCCCGTTATGTTGTCGGCGCTTTCGGCGGAAAAAGGAATGAAACCTGGCCCCGAAGGCGGCGCGAAGGAGGCGCCGAAGCCGCCATCGACATCGCCGCGCGCCGTGACGCCCACCTGTTCGTAACCTGTCACGGAGGTGAGGGCGCCCCAGCCGAGATCGAAGTCCAGCTTCAGGCTCGCGCCCGCATTATAGACTTCAAGAATTTGCGTTGCGTCCTGCGCTGTGCGGTCCCGTCGAAAACCTTCGACCAGACCTCCAACGCCCGGTCTGATCACGTTGGCCCGGAATAA
>JBGTFV010000224.1:0-7549 GCA_041747095.1 Parvularculaceae bacterium | reverse complement strand
ATTGTCGCGAAGCGCTGCGGCCAGCCGCGCGTCGCGGGCGACCCGCCGGCGCGCCCTGTTGGAGCCGGCTTCTGGCTCCACAGGAGCGGGCGCGTCGCTGATTGGCGGTTTTTTGAACATGGCGCGCGAACTTATACCCGGTCGCTCCCCCGTCAAGTGAGCAGACGATTAACGCTGAACTATCGAGGCAGCCGACGCTTTCCATTTCCGGGGTTCGCGGCTATACCCGCGCCTCGGTGAACGGACGCTTCTGGCGGGCCGCGCCTTGGCTGCGGTAGCTCAGTGGTAGAGCACTCCCTTGGTAAGGGAGAGGTCGAGAGTTCAATCCTCTCTCGCAGCACCATCCAGCACCGGCAAAACCTACCGGCCTACGCTTCCGACGTCACGAGACGGGCTTGCGCGGCGGCAAACCATTTAAGCTCCGCTCCATCAAGACGCCCATCGCCATTGCGATCGGCCTGCCTGAAGACGGAAAGGTGAAGCTGGACGAACTCGGCCTCGCCTAACGCGCCGTTGGCTCCCGCTTCGGCGAGAAATTCATTCGTCGCAACTGCCCAAATCCGGGTTCGCTCCGCGCTTGTCAGCGACTTTGGCGCGCCTGCAGGCAGTTCCGCGCGGTGGGATACCTCGTCCAGATGTATAGCGACAAATCCATTGAGGCGCGCAAGCTCAGCGGACACGACCGCAAGCGCCCCAAACTCGTCGCGATCGAGCTGACCGTCGCCATTTCTATCGGCTTGATAGAAGAGACGGACGGCGTGTTTGGCAGCGAGATCCTCGGAAAAGGAGTTTATTGCTGGCCCATAGGCTTCAACGGATGAGGGAGCGGGAGCCGTGGCAAGGGCAAAGCTTGCGGCGAGCGCGACGCCAATGCCGGGCAATGCAAAATTCTCAATAAATCCGATCCCCATGATGCTCTCTCCACGCTTGGCTTCGACAGCATGAGAGTGCCGCCCGAACCGGGCGACACGAGGTTGGGATCATGACGATGTGAGGGCGATTGGGGCGTTGTCTGGGCAAAGGCGGGTCGCCCCCGGCCCATACCATCTCAGGCGGGCTGCCGGATGGCTTCGGGCTCGGTCGGTGGCGTATTTTCCAACCGGTGAATCGACGCCCAGCGGGCTTTGATCCGGGAAGACGTCAAACGCGATCCGTCCGGCGACCATCCGGGCGGCCCAAGAGTATAGCCAATGACCTCCCGCCAAGAACGCGCCGAGGCGAGATCGCGGAATATCCCCAACCACTCATTGAAGGCGATGATAAACGGATTGAACGAGCCGAGGTTTCGGATCACTCCGTAACGAGGTTTTTCAGTCGCGTCCTCGGCTACGAAAGTACCAAACAGCCGGTCCCAGACGATCAGGGTTCCAGCGTAATTGGCGTCGAGATACCGCGGGTTTGTCGCGTGATGAACGCGGTGATGGCTCGGCGTATTCATCACCCACTCCAGAGGCCCGAGCCGGTCGATCATCTCCGTATGGATCCAGAATTGATAGACGAGATTGATGCCCGAAACGAAAACGATCGTCAGCGGGTCAAAACCCAATAGCACAAGCGGTGTTTTGAAAAGGATGCCGCCCAGTATATCGCCCGTCCAAGTCTGACGCAGCGCGGTGGTCAGATTGTAGTGCTGCGAAGAATGATGGATGACGTGGCTCGCCCAGAACCATCGCCGCTCGTGGCTGATCCGGTGCCACCAGTAATAACGCAAATCGTCAAGCACAAAGCATAGCGCGATCGTCCACCATGTGACGGGGATCTTGAACGGCGCAACGGCGTACGCGGCCGTCCAGACGCTGAACACGATGGCGGCGCCGCCGAGCAACGGTGCGATCTGACTGCCAAGACCCATCGCGAGACTGGCTGCGGAATCGCGCGTCTCGTAATCGCCGCGTCCGGTCACGCGCCAAGCTATCATCTCCATGATGATTAACGCGATGAAGGCCGGAACGGCCAAGGCGACAATGTCAGGATATTCCATATTCGCGATATTAGTCCGGGCGCGACAGTTCGGAAAGCCACGTCGCTGCAGCGGCGGGATCTGGCGCTCTTAGCACAACCGAACGGCGTGATGGCTCGCCCAGCGTGATCACGACGAGCGCGCCGTCCGCCCGCATCCGGGCGGCTTCGCGCTTGAGCCGCCGGCTGGCAAGACGATCGCCGACCCGGAATACGACGGCAATCTCGCTCTCATCGCTTGAAAGGGCCGCAGCCGCATCGCCCGAAAGGCTGATCCGCCAAAACGCTGGCTGAAAATCCGGTTCATCGAGAGATAGTCGGTCAACCGCCCTCGCCTCGGTGACCGGAACGGATCGCCACCCGCCGAGCGCGGCCGACAGGCCGACGAGCGCAATGACGCCTGCGACGGAAATCGCCAGATCGAGGAAGAAGTTCCCCGTCAACGCGTCGCCATGAAATTAGCCAGGAATTTCGTCTTTGCCGAAGAAGAACTCGATTTCCTCGCGCGCTGTCTCGGGAGCGTCTGAACCGTGCACGGAATTCTCGCCGATAGAAAGGGCGAATTCGGCGCGGATCGTGCCGGGCGCAGCTTGCGCAGGGTTCGTCGCGCCCATGATCTCACGGTTGCGGGCGACGGCGTTTTCGCCTTCAAGCACCTGCACGACGACAGGGCCGGAAATCATGAAGTCGACCAGCTCGCCAAAGAAAGGGCGGTCCTTGTGAACGGCGTAGAAGCCCTCGGCCTGCGCGCGGGTCATCCGGATACGCTTCGACGCAACTACCCGCAGGCCGCCTTCCTCAAATTTCGTGACGATTTTGCCCGTAAGGTTGCGCGCGGTCGCATCCGGCTTGATGATGGAGAAAGTACGCTCGAGCGCCATGGTCGGGTCCTCTACCGGTCTGATCTGCTTGATTTGGCGCGTAGGTAACGGGTCCGGCCCCCCGCTGCAAGCCCGAACGCGCCTACGCGTTCGACAGCGGGAGTTGCCCCGAGCGCCCGTGACGGGCAAGAACAGCGCCCAAAGCGCCCGCGTCTCCCCAATCCAAAAGAATGCCACCCCCAAAATGTTGCACATAAACGACGTCACCTACCGGATTGAAGGACGCCCGCTTTTCGAGCAGGCGACCGCCGCCATTTCCGACAGCTGGAAAGTCGGCTTTGTCGGCCGCAACGGCGCGGGCAAATCGACGCTGCTGCGCATGATCCGGGGCGAACTCCAGCCCGACGCCGGGGAAGTGTCGGTCCGCAAAGGGCGGCGCATCGGCGGGGTCGAACAGGAAGCCCCCGCGACAGACATCAACCTGATCGAGACCGTGCTTGCGTTCGATCTTGAGCGGGCGGGGCTGCTTGCCGAGTCAGAGACAGCGACGGACCCGCAGCGCATCGCAGAGATTCACACCCGCCTGGCCGATATCGACGCCCACTCGGCAGAGGCGCGCGCGGCGGGAATTCTTTCGGGCCTTGGGTTCTCAGCTGCTGACCAGTTACGTCCCTGCGCCTCGTTCTCCGGCGGCTGGCGCATGCGGGTGGCGCTTGCCGGGGCCCTCTTTTCCGCCCCGGACCTTCTCCTGCTGGACGAACCGACAAACTATCTCGACCTTGAGGGCGCAGTGTGGCTTGAGTCCTACCTGCGCCGTTATCCGCATACGGCCCTTATCGTCAGCCACGATCGCGACTTCCTGAACCGCTCCGCCACCCATATCCTCGCGCTTGAGAACGGCAAGCTGTCAGTCAGCGTCGGCGGCTACGACGCGTATGAACGCCGTCGCCATGAGGCCCGAGCGCAGGCGACCTCATTCAGAGCGCGCCAGGAAGAGCAGCGCCGGCACATGCAGTCTTTCATCGACCGATTCCGCGCCAAGGCGTCGAAAGCCAAGCAAGCCCAAAGCCGGATCAAGGCGCTCGAACGCATGGCGGTCGTTGCTGAACCGATTGAGGAGCGAACAATCCCGTTCCGGTTCCGCGATCCCAAGCCCATGGCGCCGCCGATTGTCCGGCTCGTAGAGGCGGACCTCGGATATGAAGACAAGACGATCCTGAAATCCGTCTCGCTGCGGATCGATCAGGACGATCGCATCGTCATTCTCGGGCCGAACGGCGAAGGCAAATCGACTCTGGTGAAGGCTATCTCGGGAAGATTGCGCCCGCTTTCCGGTAACGTCTTCAAGCACAAGAAACTCGATATCGCCTATTTCGCGCAGCACCAGCTTGATGAATTGAAGGCCGGCCAGTCAGCGCTGGAGCATGTGCGCGAACTTATGCCTGACGCCACGGAAGCCCAGACGCGCGCGGCAACCGCCGCGATGGGTTTTGGATGGGAGAAAGCCGACACCATCGTCGAGAAACTTTCCGGCGGCGAGAAAGCGCGCTTGCTTCTGGGGCTTATCACGTTCCACGGCCCGCATATCATCATTCTCGACGAGCCGACGAACCACCTCGACATAGACGCCCGCGAGGCGCTGGCACAGGCGCTGAACGACTATCAGGGCGCGGTCATTCTCATCACGCACGACAGCCATCTCGCGGAGGCGGTGGGCGACCGGTTATGGCTCGTCCGGGGCGGCGCCGTGCAGCCTTATGAAGGCGATCTTGACGATTACCGGACGATGATCCTGGAAGCGGGAAAGACCGAACCCGGCCAGCGCCGACAAGGCGCCGCCCGCTTCGTCGATGCGCGCGCAACGGCGCGGTCTACTTCGGCCTTGGCGCGCGAGGCGCTCAGCCCCCTGAAGAAACAGGCCGCAGCGCTGGAGGCCCGGATCGGCGAATTGAACGCTATCTTGCCGAAGATCGACGCCGCCCTTGCCGATCCGGCGCTGTATGACAACGTCGCGCGCATGGCGAAGCTGCAGAAGGAGCGGGGCGCGCTTCTGAACGCTATCGCCAAAGCCGAGCAGGATTGGCTAGACGCGCTGGAGAGGTTGGAAAGAGCGAAGTCGGAAATTGCCCCGCAGGGCGCGCTGTAGCGGACCTATTCGGCGGCGCCCGGTGGTGATGGCACAGCAGCGTTCGGGTTCCATTCAAACATCCGCTCGATGACGCACGCGGCGCCGATGGTCGCCCCGCCCGTGCGAACCAGTTCGCCGCGCCGGCGACAGCGATCAGTCCGGTCCTCGAAGATCGGGAACGTTCCGCCCGATCGAAGGTCGGAGCATCCCGATGACAAAAGCAGCACATATTCCTTGCCACCTGAGGCGACGACGAAACCCGGACGACCCGCCAGCGATACATAGCCGCCGAACGGTCCGCCGTCGCGAGCAAGGCACACCCTGTTGACCTCAGCGCCGACCCGAGGATCGCTTTTCGGGCTGAATGGCGCCTCCGGCGCGCTGGCGCATCCCGCCACGGCCCCGACAAATGTGAGCGCGAGTAGCGCGACTTTCCGCATGGATCGCTCCCTCGTTAGGAATGCAAGCCTAGCCGCTTCGCCGGACAAGATCGAGCGACCGCTTGCGTTCGGGGCGCCGGACGGCCTAGGCATTTCACGGGGCGTGGAGAAACGCCGCAACGGTTGCGCCGGGGTTTGGGCATGAAGAAATCCGCCGACTGCCGCACCATGGATGAGGTGCGGACCGAAATCGACCGGGTTGACCAGGCCATCGTCGACTTGCTCGGCGAACGCTGGACCTATGTCGACCGGATGTGGGAGCTCAAGCGCGCGGCGGCTGCGGAAGCCTCCGTGCCGTGGCGCAATCGCGAGGTCATCGACAAGGTTCGCTTGCGGGCGGCGCTGCAAGGCCTGCCGCCCGAAATGGCTGAAGCGCTGTGGCGCCAGATCATCGGCTGGGGGATTCAGTATCAGGATGAAAAACTGCGCGACGGCTGACGCCGTCCCCTCCCCTTGCTCTGCTCGGCAATTCTCCGCAACCGCAATTAAAAGAAGAACTCATCATGATGTGGATCGCCATCATCGCCGGCCTTGTCATCCTTACCATCGGCGCGGAGCTGCTCATTCGCGGCGCAACGACAGTTGCGCGGCGCTTTGGCCTCTCCGAATTGCTAATCGGCCTGACGCTCGTCGGCTTTGGCACGTCGACGCCAGAGTTGGTATCAAGCGTGCAGGCAGCCCTTGTCGGCTCTCCGGGCGTCGCCATAGGCAACGTCGTTGGGTCCAACGTTGCAAATATTCTGCTCATCCTCGGTCTGTCGGCGCTGCTTGCGCCAATCGCGGTAGAGGCGAAGGCGTTCCGGCGCGATGGCGCTGCGGTCATGCTCGCCACCCTTCTTGTCATCGGCGTGTCAATGACGGGCGAGTTCGGCCGCCTTGCCGGCATCGGGTTCCTGATTGCGATAGCCGCCTACATTACGTTCGCTTACCTCAGCGAACGGAGGGTTCCATCTGCGCCTGAAACCGTGCGCCATCTGGAGGCTGCCGGCGCAATGCCAGAAGGCCCGAAATCGATCGTTCTCGACATCGTTTTTCTGTTCGCGGGCCTCGCCATGCTGATGGTCGGCGCGAGGCTACTGGTCGATGGCGCGATTTCGGTAGCCCAGAACATGGGCGTGTCGGAAACGGTCATTGGCCTGACGATCGTTGCAATTGGCACGTCGCTGCCTGAACTCGTAACGTCAGTGATGGCGGCCATTCGCGGCAAGAGCGACATCGCGCTCGGCAATGTCGTCGGCTCGAATATCTACAACTTGCTCGGCATTCTTGGCGTCACCGCCACCATCAAACCGATAGCAGTCCCCACCCAGATCATGCTGGTCGATAACTGGGTGATGCTGGCGGCGACCGTCGCCATGATCGTTTTCGCATTGACGAAAAATCGCATTGGCAGGGTCGAAGGAGCGGCGCTCTTCCTTGCCTATTTCATTTATATTGCCGCCATAACCCTGAAAGCGACTTGAACAGGCGGACATGAAAAGGGGCTCCCGAAGGAGCCCCTGAAGGCGTAAACGCAACCATTTTTTTGTTCTTGGTTATCAGTGCACAGATTATCTACTGCAGGAAGGCAAGCGGATCGACCGATCGCAGATTTTGCCGGATCTCGAAATGAAGCTGCGGCTCCGACGCTGCGCCCGATTGACCAACCTTGGCGATCACCTCGCCCTGACGAACGATCTGGCCTTTCTTGACCAGCATGGCGTCATTGTGGGCGTAGGCGGTGACAAAACCGTCAGCGTGCTTGATGAGAAGTAGATTGCCGTACCCGTCAAGCTCTGAGCCGCGATAGACGACTTCGCCGGCCGCGGCGGCCCGCACCGGCGTGCCGACGGGCGCAGCAATATTGACGCCCTCATTGCGCTTGCCAGCGCTCAGCGTTCCGTATGATCCGATTACAGCCCCCTTGACCGGCCAATCGAATACACGCTCAACGGTGGCGACAGGGGCAGGTTTCGAATAGGCGGCAGACTTGACGATCTGGCGCACATCAGGCGCAGGCGCTGCTTGTTCCTGGCGTAGCACGGCGTTTTCAACGCGCGCCGAACCGTCAGAGCCCGGAATGACAAGCGCCGCGCCGACTTTCAATTCATAGGGTTGGCGCATCCGATTGGCGCGTGCAAGCTCTTCGACCGTGACTCCATTGGCGCGCGCGAGCGAATAGAGCGTATCGCCCGGCCGAACGACATGCTCGCCGGCGGCGC
>JBGTFV010000223.1:0-5652 GCA_041747095.1 Parvularculaceae bacterium | reverse complement strand
CGCGTGATCGACGGGCGCGGCGGCGCCGGCGGCGGACAGCAGCGGTTCGAGCCGCTCAATAGCTGGCCGGATAACGCCAACCTCGACAAGGCGCGCCGCCTTCTCTGGCCGGTGAAGCAGAAATACGGCAACAAGATTTCCTGGGCCGACCTGATGGTGCTGACCGGCAACGTCGCGCTCGAGTCCATGGGCTTCAAAACCTTCGGTTTCGCCGGCGGTCGCGAAGACGACTGGCAAGCCGATCTCGTCTATTGGGGTCCGGAAACGAAGTTCCTCGACGACACGCGCTACAGCGGCGAGCGACAATTGCAAAAGCCGCTCGCAGCGGTGCAGATGGGTCTTATCTACGTCAATCCGGAAGGGCCGAACGGCAAGCCTGACCCGATCGCTGCGGCGCACGACATTCGCGAGACTTTCGCGCGCATGGCGATGAACGACGAGGAAACCGTCGCGCTGATCGCGGGCGGACACACCTTCGGCAAGATGCACGGCGCGAGGAAACCGGAAGGATGCCTCGACGTTGAACCGGCCGCCGCCGGCGTGGAGGCGCAAGGCCTCGGCTGGATAAACTCGTGCGGCACGGGCAAGGGCGTCGATGCGACGACGAGCGGGCTCGAGGGTGCTTGGTCGGCGAACCCCATCGCCTGGTCGACGCAATATCTCGACAACCTCTTCGCCTTTGATTGGGTGCAGACAAGAAGCCCGGCCGGCGCGATCCAGTGGATCCCGTCGGACAAGAACGCGGCCGGACTTGTTCCGGATGCGCACGATCCCTCGAAGACGCATCCGCCGGTCATGTTGACGACCGACCTGTCGCTGAAGTTCGACCCGGAATACGCAAAGATCTCCAAGCGCTTCCAGGAAAACCCGGATCAACTCGAGGATGCGTTCGCGAGAGCGTGGTTCAAGCTGACCCACCGCGATATGGGTCCGCGCGCGCGCTATCTCGGCGCGGAAACGCCGACGGAGACGCTCTCCTGGCAGGACCCTGTGCCGGAAGTTGATCACCGCCTGATCAACGCCAAGGATATCAAGGCGCTGAAGGCCGAGGTGCTGGCGTCCGGTTTGTCCGTATCGGAACTTGTTCGGACGGCATGGGCGTCGGCCGCATCGTTCCGTGACACCGACATGCGCGGCGGAGCGAACGGCGCGCGCCTGCGGCTTGCGCCGCAGAAAGACTGGGCCGTTAACGACCCGGCAGAAACGGCGAAGGTTCTCGCCAGGCTGGAGGAAATCCAGGCGGGCTTTAACAGCCGCCAGTCAGGCGGCAAAAAAGTCTCGCTCGCCGACCTCATCGTTCTGGGCGGCGCTGCGGCGATCGAACAGGCGGCAAAGACCGCCGGTCATAACGTCACCGTGCCGTTCTCGCCGGGTCGCACGGATGCAACCGCGGAGCAGACGGACGTGGAGTCCTTCGCCGTGCTTGAGCCGACCGCGGATGGTTTCCGGAATTATCTTGGTGCAGACTATAGCCGCAGGCCGGCGCAGGCGCTTGTCGATCGCGCCGATCTTCTGAGCCTGACAGTGCCTGAGATGACGGTTCTCGTTGGCGGCATGCGGGCCCTCGGCGCAAATGCGGGCGGCGCTGAACACGGCGTCTTCACTGAGCGCAAAGGCGCGCTGACGAATGACTTCTTCGTCAACCTGCTCGACATGTCGACCCAGTGGAAGCCGGCGGCGGGCGCGCAATACGTGTTCGAAGGACGCGACCGCACGACGGGCAATCTGAAATGGACGGCAACCGAAGTCGATCTCGTTTTCGGGTCGAACGCGGAATTGCGCGCCGTCGCTGAGGCGTACGCGATTGCCGGCTCGGAAGCGGCGTTCGTTCGCGATTTCGTGGCGGCGTGGGACAAGGTGATGAACCTCGACCGTTTCGATCTGCGCAAGTCATAATCCAGCAATCTGCGCCCGGGGCGAAACGGCTCCGGGCGCGCCTTATTCAGCCTACCGGAACAAACGGAACGCACGGGTGTTCTCAGGTGACGATTGGCGAGTCCGCCGTCGCAGGAGACAGCCATGCGTTTATTGCAAATCATTCTTCTATGCAGTTTCTTCCTCTCGTCCTGTGAGACGATCAAGGGCGCTGGACGCGATGTCCAGGACGGCGGCGAAGCGCTTGAGGACGCCATCGAAGGGTAGACCGGCGTACGCGTTACTGAGTAACCGCTAGACATTGCTGAGTGCATTGCCGGGCCCGTCCCGTGGGCGCACGCTGTGCGGGGTCGCGCTCGACGGCGAATCTCCCGAAGGTCGCACAATAACGGTTTTGCGGCGCGTTGTGTTGGGGAATGCCGAAAGACGGGGAGCTCTCGCACATGAACGCCAAGCTATGAAGATCGCCCTATGACAACCGGCTTCGTCATTGCGATCGCCCAACGCAAAGGCGGCGCAGGCAAGACGACCCTCGCCTGTCAATTGACGGCAGCGTTTCTTGCGTGCGGGCGCTCCGTGTTCGGACTGGATACGGACGAACAACGCAGCTATTCGCGATGGAGCGAACTGCGCGCAGCCGAGGGCAGAACCAGCGCCCGCTTCAAGCTCGACAGAGCGGCGGGCTTTGGGTTCGCAGCGGCGCTGCGTCACGCCCGAGAGAGCGCCGACATCGTAATCGTCGATACGCCGCCTTCGGTTGATATGACAGTCGAGCGCGCCGTCCGAGGCGCCGATCTTGTTGTCACGCCGCTTCAATTGTCGCCGATCGACCTTGATGCGACGCTGCCGACCGCAAGCCTTGTCGGGCAGATTGGCCGCCCTGCGCTATTTGTCATCAATCGCGCGCCGCCGCGGGCGAAGATCGCCGACCTCATCCGTGACAAGATTTCCCAGTATCGCCTTCCGGTCGCCGCCACAGAGCTTGGCAACCGCGCCGCCTTCGCCGAAAGCATGGCGTCGGGGGCCGGCGTCGTCGACACGGCTCCGACAAGCATCGCCGCCCGCGAGATTGAAGCGCTAGCCGCAGAAATTCTTTCCCGCGTCGGTCGGACGGCGGCGGTCGCGTGATCAACCCCGCATGTGTTCGATCGCGCCCGTTGCTTGCTTCGCAGGGCGCGGCGGCGGATCAGGCTCGTTGTTTGTGAGGCGCTTCGCGGGCCACGTGGAAGGCCATGTCGTTCAGCGGATCGCGTGGCTGCGAGCGGCGGTGCTAGGCGCGAATGACGGGATTGTTTCAACCGCCAGTCTCGTCCTCGGGGTTGCCGCTGCGTCCGCCAGCCGAGGCGAGATTGCAACGGCCGGCTTCGCCGGTCTCGTTGCCGGGGCCATGTCAATGGCGGCGGGGGAATATGTGTCCGTCAGTTCCCAATCCGACGCCGAAGCGGCGGAATTGCTCCGTGAAGGAATTGAACTGAAGGAAGACCCGGCATCTGAACTTGCCGAGTTGACGTCAATCTATGTGTCGCGCGGTCTCGACGACGCTCTCGCTCGCGAGGTTGCCGAACAGCTCACAATGAGGGATGCGCTGGCTGCCCATGCGCGCGATGAATTGCATTTGTCGTCGGCGACGGCGGCTCGGCCGATTTTGGCTGCAACGACGTCAGCGATGACGTTCGCCGCCGGCGCCGCATTGCCGCTTGGCATGGCGCTGATGACGCCGCTTTCCTCGCTTGCGCTCACGGTCAGCGGCGCGTCGCTCTGCTCGCTCGCCTGTCTCGGCGCGATATCGGCGCGCATGGGCAGGGCCCCCATTATGGCGGCTGTCTTGCGCGTGACGTTCTGGGGCGCCGCAGCAATGGCGTTGACGGCCGCCGCTGGAAGTTTGTTCGGCGCGATTGTGTAGGGCCCCGCGCTCTTGGCTCTACCGTTCGGGAAGACCGTCCCTTGGTTACCAGTTCGCTGGATGATTATTCGCCTTTGAAAAGTCGCATCGCCGAAATGACCATGGCCTCCGTCGCTACGGTGATAGCCGGTTCAGGTTCGACCTTGAAGAATGGCGAATGGTGCGAGGGCGCTGTCTCTACATCCTTCGCCGGAGTGCCGCCGACGGCGAAGTACACGCCTTTGACCCCGGATTCGGGCGTAATGAAATAGGCGAAATCCTCCGCGCCCATCCCTTCCGGCGGCACGTCGATGACGGCGTCTTCGCCCATTTGGGCGATCAGCGTTTGCTTGACGATCGTCGCTGTCGCCGCATCGTTGACGGTCGGCGGCGTCGATTCGGTTTTTGACCGGATGACTTCCGGCATCAGTTTTTCCGGCACGCCCATCGAAACCGCAACGCCCTTTGCGACCCGGTCGATGCCGTCGAGCAATTGCATCCGCACTTTCGGGTCGAGCGAACGGACAGTCAGCTGCATCTCGACCTTGTCGCCAATAATGTTGTGCTTCGTGCCGCCGTGAATGGCGCCGACCGTGATGACGCCCGGCTGTAACGGATCGATCGAGCGCGAAACGAGGGTTTGCAGCGATACGACGATCTGTGCGGCGACCAGCACGGGATCGATGCCCTTGTTCGGCGAAGCGCCATGCGCGCCGACGCCGTGTACGATGATATCAACGCTGTCTGCGCTGGCGTAGGCGGCGCCAATCGGCACCTCAATCTTGCCCGAGGGGCGGTCGGCGGCGACGTGGAAAGCCAGCGCGTAGTCAGGCTTTGGAAAGCGTTTGTAGAGCCCGTCCGCAAGCATATCGCGCGCGCCGGAAATGCGTTCTTCCGCTGGCTGGCCAATGAGAACGAGCGTTCCCTTCCATGCGTCTTTCCGCGCAGCGAGGGCGCGCGCTGTGCCTACAAGCGATGTCATATGCGTGTCGTGCCCACAGGCGTGCATTACGGGCTTAACGATGCCGTCGATGTCTTCCTGCGTGACTGTCGATGCGTAAGACAGGCCTGAGTCTTCCTTCACCGGCAGGCCATCCATATCGGCGCGGATCATTATCGTCGGGCCTTCGCCGTTCCTCATCACCGCGACAACGCCTGTGCCGCCGACCTTTTCCGTTACATCATAACCAAGCGCGCGAATTTCCTTCGCCAGCCGCGCGGACGTTTTAAATTCGCGGTGCGACAGTTCCGGGTTGCGATGGAAATAGTCGAATAGCGGCGCAAGATTCGCCTTGTAGTCGGCTGCAATTTCCGCACGAAGATCGGCTTGCGCAAACGCTGGCGCGGCGAGCGCGAACGAAGCCATCGAAACGGCCGCGAGCGTCAGGTATTTTTTCATAAGGAACCCTCTGGAAAGGCGCGTCTGAAAAGGCGCGGCGCGCCCATCGCACGACAACGGTTATCGCAAGCTTAGACCTTTCGTTCGCACGAACAAGCGCCCGGCGCGAGCGTCTGCGCCGCTTGCCGCCGCGAGAGGACCCGTCATCCAGCGCGCATTCACAAATTCGCGTGCGCCGAAAAAAAACTTATCCCCCACCCCCCTGGACGGTCCCATGCTGTTCAGCGGCGATGAAATATGTAGGGGAAACAAGCCGGGCCGCTTCGTCTTCCCCTCTAGAGAGGCGAGGAGATGGCATGCAGGAGAGGGCGATCCACTCGATCCAAAAGATCCAGTCGATCCACTTTTGCGCCGTGGAATCGGTAAATCCGGCGCGTCGCTCAACCGCTAGCAAGCCTTTCGGCGGCAAGTCGCCATTCTTGGCTGACGGCGTCGTCGGTCTCGGCGCCGCGCCGCGTGGCCGAAAGGCGCGCGAAATGATCGGCGTCCGCGAGGC
>JBGTFV010000222.1:0-3486 GCA_041747095.1 Parvularculaceae bacterium | reverse complement strand
GCGCACCTAGCGCGGAGACGACGTGGTTTCAGTGGGCTGCAAATGGCGCGCCGACCATGCGCCCGATCAGACAGCGAGGGCCGGAACGTAATCGGCCAACCGCTGATCGCGGATTTCGACAATTCGGTCGAGACGCGCTGCGATGCGCTGATCATGTGTCGCAATTAGCGCCGAAAGGCCCTGCCCGCGCACCAGCGCCAATAATTCGTCGAATACCCGCGCCGCCGTTTTCGGATCAAGATTGCCCGTCGGCTCGTCCGCGAGCAAAATTGCAGGTTCATTCGCGAGCGCCCGTGCGATCGCCGTCCGCTGCTGCTCTCCGCCGGAAAGCTGGCCCGGCTGGTGGTTCAGGCGCTCGCCAAGGCCGAGCGAAGCCAAGAGCTGGCCCGCGCGCGCTTCCGCGACGGCGCGGGAACGTCCCGCGATTAATTGCGGCAGCGCCACGTTTCCGACCGCTGAAAATTCCGGCAACAGATGATGGAATTGATATACGAAACCGAGGTAATCGCGGCGCAAGCGCGTCTTCTCGGAGTCTTTCAGGCGGGAAGCAGCAACGCCGTCAATCCAAACCTCGCCAGCCGACGGGGCCTCGAGAAGTCCCGCTATATGCAGAAGGGATGATTTTCCAGACCCGGATGGACCGAGCAGGGCTACTGTCTCACCCGCGCGCAGGCTCAGCGACGAGGCCTGCAGCACCACGAGATCGCCGTAGCGCCGCTCGATATTGTCGAGCGCGAGGACAATGGGCCTGTCACTGGCCGAGGGGGCGGTTCTGCGCATCGGCTACTCGTATCTCAACGCTTCGACGGGATCGAGACGCGCCGCGCGCCATGACGGATAGATCGTTGTCAAAACCGACATGGCAAGCGACCACAGCACAATAAACCCGACCTCGCCCGCCTGCATCTCGGCTGGCACCGAACTGAAGTAATAGATATCGGACGGAAAAAGTTCCGTCTGAAATAGGGCCGAGAGAAATCCCTCAATCGCGTCAATGTTCCAGACGAAAAGGGCGCCGAGCGCGGCCCCGGCCAACGTACCGAGTACGCCTATCAAAGACCCGGAAAGGAAGAACACCCTCATGATCGCGCCCTGAGTTGCCCCCATGGTGCGCAGTACGGCGATATCTCTCGTTTTGTCCTTGACCAGCATGATCAGCCCGGTGACGATATTCAATGCAGCGACGGCAACGATCAGCAACAGGATCAACCGCATGACGCTGCGCTCAGTCTGCAAGGCGTTAAAGTAGCTTGCGTTCTGTTGCTGCCAGGTGCGCACCCCATAATCGGGGGCGGCCGCGGCGATCGGATTTGCGATCATCCGCACGCGTTCCGGATCGGCGACCTTCAACTCAATCTGGCTGACCGCGTCTCCCTGATTGAAAAAAATCTGCGCCTGTTCAAGCGGCATGAAGCCGATGAAACCGTCGAACTCCGAATTACCGACTTCGAATACCGCGCCGATGCGATATGTCTTTTTACGGAGCGTCGGCCCGAATGCCGTCTCCGCCCCGCGCCCCGATATCAAGGTGATGGGGTCGCCCGCCGTAACGCCGAGCGAAAAAGCAATACGGTTGCCGATAGCGATCTCGTCGCCTCCGTTCCGGCCTTGTCCAAAATTTTCGAAAGAGCCGGCGACAACGTGCTCTGGCCCGGTCACATAATCGATGGAAAGCAGATCGGCGCGCGACAGGCCGCGAATGATGATGCCGGTCTCGCGCGTGGCGCTCGTTGCATACACAGGCGCCTGAACGACGGGGATCGCCTCAGTAACGCCCGGTATGGCGCGCAGCTTTTCGGCTAACGCCACGTAGCCGCCGATCGGATTCTCGGATTGCACGAATACGTGGCCGTTCACGCCGAGAAGCTGATCGAGCAGTTTCGTCCGGAAACCCTGCATAACCGACATGACGATAATAAGTACGGCGACCGCCAGCATGATGCCGACAAAGGCGATGACGGAAATCAGCGAAACGCCCTTGCCGGTCCTTGTTGCTCCAAGATATCGACGCGCCACCATCCATTCGAAAAACGAAAACGGCGGCGTGGACCGCGGCATGGTTGCGGCTGCTGGCTGGGCGTCGAGAGCGGCGGCAGTCATGTCTGGCGGATTACTCCGGAATGGCGGGCGGTCGCTGAGGCACCCGTCGTCTAGCTTAGTTCCGACGAAAGGCGCAATTGCGGCCAACGATTGCCCAAGCACGGCTTGCCGCAGTGCTGACACATTCCGCCGCAGGAAACCTTTTCTTCCAAGGCGGAACGCCCGAAATCAGGGACTGGAAGACGCAATCGACTGGCGGAAAGTTGGCCAGCATCAGCGGCCCCGAACGTTTACACTGGTCCATAATGGGGAGAGCAGCCATGCGCATTAGCAGCGTAGTTATCGTGGTCGCCATGGCGGCGACCACAATTTTCTGCGGATATCAGGTACTGTTGGCCTGAAAACGCCTCAAGCGAGCGCCTTACTCAACGCCCATCTCCCGCAACAGGCGTCTGGCCCCGTCGATCTTGTCCATCGTCCAGAGCATGAAGCGGCTGTCGACGTGAATTGTCCGGTTGATAGACGGCTCGTACCACCAGTCGGCGATAACGCCGTCAAGCGTACCGTCGAATGCAAGTCCGACAAACTCGCCTTTGGCGTTCAGCGTCGCCGAGCCTGAATTGCCATTGGTGATGTCTACCGTCGAGAGGTAATTCACGGGCATCGTTCCCTGCTCCGGTGAGGCGTAGCGGCCATAATCCTTCTTGCTGATCGCCTCGAGCATCTTCGCCGGCGCATTGAACGGGGTCTTGCCCGTGTGTTTTTCCGCCAGTCCCTCCGCAGTGGTGAACGGGGTCCACGCCAGGCCGTCGCGCGCCTTGCCAATTATCTTGCCGTAGGTGAAGCGGAGCGATCCATTGGCGTCCGGGTAAAGCGTGCGCCCTTGCGTCTCCGCGAAAGCGAACATGGCCTTCGTATGGGCCGCACGCGCTTTCTGCAGGCGACCATTGCGATCCTTGCCGATGCGCTCGCGCTCAAGATCGCCGGGAGACAACGCCACGGCGAGCTTCAGGAATGGATCTTCGGACGCAGCGATATCGGCCGCGCTCATCTCCATCAAGCCGAGGCGCGTCTGGAGATCGCCGAGTTTTGTCTCGGCATAGAGCCTGTCGAGGCCAATCGTCGTCAGCGCCGTATCGAAGGCGGCATCTCGCTTGTCGAGCGGCAGCTTGCGATATTCCGCCAGAGCGCCTTCAAATAGCGCGCGATCCGTAGCTGGGACGAAGCGCCGGTCGATCTGGGTCAAGCGTTCGGTGAAGAACTGCCGGTCGCGATCCTGATAACCCGGGGCCCGATCAGCATCGGGCTTCTCGCGCTCTTGCGCCCACCGGTAGAGGTCGCGCCCCGCGGAAAGCAGTTGAGCACGATTCAACAGACCGAATATTTGCGAGGTTGTCAGCGCCTCGTTCGCCTCGCCAACAACTGCGTCGAGCGCGGCGATGGCCG
>JBGTFV010000221.1:0-1519 GCA_041747095.1 Parvularculaceae bacterium | reverse complement strand
GCGTCATCACCGGCGGCTCGTCTTCTCAGGCGGAGGCGCCCGGATATTTTCCGATCGGCAAGACCGCCACCGCCGATAAGCCGACAAATGGCGGTTATGACCGCAACGCGCGCATATCAACATTCGTCGGGGCGTTCCCCGGTCATGCCCCCCGCTACGCCGTACTTGTCTCGTTGGATAACCCCCAACCAATCGAAGGAACACACGGTTTCGCGACGGCGGGCTGGAACGCAGCCCCGGTGTTCGCTTCGGCGGTATCGCGCCTCGCGCCGGTTCTGGGCGTGTTGCCGGTGAATGAAGGCGTTGCCGTCGCAACTTTCATGGGACTGAGCGCTGGCAGCGACCGTCCAGCCGTGGCGCTTGTCGACCAACGGGAAATCGACGCCGCGGATCCCGGCTCCGACTTATGAAGCTTTCTGAACTCATCGGCGAGGAGGTTGATCCCGATCCTGAGATAAAGGGTCTTGCTGTCGATAGCCGGTTGGTTCAAGAAGGCTATTTGTTCGCCGCGCTCGCGGGCGCCTCGCTCGACGGCGCGGCGTTCATTGAAGAGGCGTGCGGGCGCGGCGCCGTTGCAATCTTGGCGGCGCCCGGCGCTTCGCAGCGTACTCATGTTGCAGTTGTGGAAGACCCTGAGCCGCGCCTGCGCCTTGCTGCGATCGCCGCGCGCTTCTTTCCCCGGCAGCCGGAATTTATCGCTGGCGTTACCGGCACGAACGGCAAGACTTCGACGGTTCGCTTCGCCGCGCAACTGTGGAACCTTCTCGGCCATCGTGCGGGCAACATGGGTACGCTCGGCGCAATTGGGCCCTCGTTCTTCCGCAACATCGGACACACCACGCCCGACCCGATCACGTTGCACCAGACGCTCGATCTTATGAGTGACGCCGGTATCGAAAAACTCGCGATGGAGGTCTCCAGCCACGGGCTTAGCCAGCACCGCGCCGACGGCGTGCGTTTTTCGGCGGCTGCGTTCACCAACCTGACGCAGGACCACCTCGACTTTCACGGCAATTTCGCAGCCTATGGCGCGGCGAAGAAACGCCTCTTTGAACAGCTCCTGCCGTCGACAGGGTTCTCTGTTGTCAATGCAGACGGAGAGGGCGCAGATGAAATTATTTCGGCTTTAAAGGCGCGGGCGATCCGGACACTGACGACGGGCGCGAACGGCGCAGATGTCAGGCTGCTAGCGGCGCGTCCTCACAGTCGCGGTCTTGAGATTGATGTGCGGATTGGTAGATTGGCGACTTTTTTTCAGCGTACGGTAAATCTTTCGCTTGTAGGCGCATTCCAAGCCGAGAACGTACTTCTGGCCGCGGGAATTGTGATCGGCGGCGGCGCGCCCGCCGAAAAAGTGCTGCCGCTGCTTGAGCGTCTCGAAGGCGCGCCAGGCAGAATGCAATTCGTTTCTGATGTGGCCGGCGCCGCTGTTTATGTGGATTATGCGCACACGCCGGATGCGGTGGCGACGGCGCTGCGCGCAATCCGCCCCCACGCGCGCGGGCGCGTAATCGCCATC
>JBGTFV010000220.1:0-8238 GCA_041747095.1 Parvularculaceae bacterium | reverse complement strand
GCATTGAAGCGGATGGGCGAATGGCGTCATGGCGAGAGGCGCTGGCCGGTAACGCGAAAGCGCTGCGCGGCTTAGGCGACGTCAGTTTTTCGTCCGGCGGTATAGCGTCGTCGGAGGATGGTGAGGCGGCTCCAATCGGCGAGGCGTCAGGCTCCGCGCGATTCGACATTAGCGAGGCGTCGACTACCATAGTGCTGAACGACGGCGGCATCCGATTTATGACGAGCGATGGCGCGCGCCTCTCCGTGCGCGCTCAGGACGCCCCGCTCTATGTCGCATCGGCGTCAGCCAAGGCATTACAGGCATCAATCGAGCTCGCCGATGGATTGGCGATAAGCGGGATCGAAATAAAGGCCACAAGCGCGCAAGACCTGATTTGGGAATTTTCCGCAATTGGACGATCTGCCATTTCGATCGGGGTTCGGCCTGAGCCGAACGCGCTGACCTATGCCGTTGATGGGAAGATCGACGGATCCGTCGCCAGCGGGCGCGTGCGCGCTGCGGGCGACCTTGCAGCTTACGGGTTTGGTGATTGGTCAGTTGTCGACGGACGCGCCGAGGTTGACGCTGACTGGCGCGTCGATCTCGATCGTGCGGAGGCGACCATCGGCGCCGAGCCAGAGAGTTGCCTAAATATCGCCCGGTTGTCGGCTCGGTCGCGCGAGCCTGTAACGCAGGTCAGCGCGCCACAGCTGCGCGTGTGTCCCGCCGCGGGCCAAGCGCTCGCGCGCGTGTCGACGACGGGAGAGCGGCAAACCGATATCGCTCTTGAGGTCGAGGGCGATACCCTGAATGTGCGGAGTGGCGAGCGACGCCTCGTTATTAATCCGCCCACGGTGACGCTCTCCGGCGTAATCGGACCAAACGCTACCACGCTCGCTGGTGCGCTCGCCGGCGGTTCGCTTGAAGTCGATGGCATTTATGAATTGTCCGACGTGAAAGCGGAATTTGACTGGCGCGGAAACGAAGGCGGCATGCGGTTCGGCAACCTTTCCTTTCGCGATCTGCGCCCGGCGCCGATGATCGGTCGCATGGCGCTCAAGGGTGAGGCGCGTGTTGTTCGGGATACAGCCAATTTCAAAGCGGAAGCCGCCACACCCAGCAGCGTGCGCCTCGCCAGGATTACCGGCCAGCATAATCTGGCCCGCGGAGAAGGTCGCGCAGATTTCAATCTGGAGAAGCTCGCATTCGCTGCAGGAAGTATTCAGCCAGCGGATATTCTACCCTCGCTCACCGGCGTTATCTCCGGCGCTACAGGCGGCGTTGGCGGCGAGGCGCAGCTCAGTTGGGCGAAAAACCGTTTTGATTCTGCTGGCGTGATCGAAATCGATGCTCTGGCGTTTCGCGGTCCCGGCGTTGCCGTTAGCCGCACCGCGGGGCTGAACGGGACGATCCGTCTTGACAGTCTTGCGCCGTTGAAGACGGCTGGCGAACAGCTCATTGATATCGGCCTTGTCGATCTCGATGCGTTGAAACTTGAACGGGGAACCTTGCGTTTCTCCCTCGACGGCGACGACCGCCTTCACGTCGTGTCGGGAGAGTTTCCATGGTTCGGTGGAAAAATCGGCGTTTATGAGGCTTTCGCGCCGCTTGACGGGTCAACGGTCGAGCTTTTGCTTCGGGCGGAAAACGTCGACCTTGGCGAGACGCTCGCTTTCCTCAATGTTGATGGACTGTCCGGTGAAGGCAGGGTGCGCGGCGAACTGCCCATCGTGGTCGCCGACGGCAAGGCTGAAATTCGCGACGGAATTCTTTCGGCGGTCGGGCCGGGCGTTGTGCGCTATGTAGGCGGGGCGGCGGCGGTCGGCGAAACGAACGAACAGGCTCAGCTGGCCTTTGACATCCTGCGCGATCTCCGCTTCTCCGGTCTATCTGCGACAATCAACGGACCGTTGGACGGCGACCTGGCTTTCGGTCTGCTGTTCGAGGGCACAAGCGAGGTCACGGTCGGATCAGGGCGGCGTTCGGGGCGGGTGACGAGCCCGGTCATTTACCGCCTCAACATTGAGGCGCCCCTCCTTGCGCTCATCGAGCAGGCCCGCGTGTCGAGTGACTTCAAGCTGCAGCTGGAGCGCGCTGGCGCAACGATCGCCCCGCGCCCGGAGCTTCAGGATTGAGGCGGGAGCGGTCGGGGGCGCCGCGCCAACGTCATGGTTTCGCCACCTCCGGCAGCTATGGTACCGTTTAGAAGCGCTTATTTGGCGCGACCTGATTCGTGGAGAGAACCTCGATGCTCGAGCACGCGACTGCACAGCGCCCGCATGCTATCCGGCCCAGCGCAGCCTCCGGGAGCGTTGCGGCTCGGCCAATATCCGTCGGCGGCGCGATTTTGTTTTGCGCCAGCGTCCTCTTGGCGGGCTGCGCCACTGTCAAGGTTCAGGCTCCGGATAAACCGATCGAAATCAACCTGAACGTGAAAATTGAGCAGGAAGTTCGCGTCCGTCTTGATCGCGACATCGAAGACTTGATTGCTAACAACCCGGACATTTTCTGATGCGCCCCGATCCCAATTCCCGCCAACCGAGTTTCTCTGAAATGAGCTCAAAAGTGAGATCTCCCATGCGAAACATAATGCTTCTGGCGGCGCTTTTGGCGGCAGCCGCTTTTGCGCCGGCTATGGCCGATCGCGCCGCCATTGATGCGGCCAAGGCGCAGTGCGTGATCGGCGAACGCAATGATGGTTATCTCGGCGTGGTCGCTGGCCAGAATGTGAACGCCGATCTCGAACGCGAGATCCGCTCAATCAATCAGCAGCGCAAAGCGGCCTACGCCGAGTTGGCGACGCGAAACGGCGTTACGATCGAAGCTGCTGCGGTGCTGACCGCGGAACGCCTGATCAATCAGGCTCCGTCGGGACATTGCGTGCAGAACGCGTCGGGAGCCTGGCTCAAGAAACCCTGATCACGAGCGGTTTTAGGCGCCAAACATAGGGCTACCACTCTCCGAATCGGCGATATTCGTCGCTCAGTCGTTCGGAGCCGCCATGACCGCCCAAAACCATCAGCTTGCGCCTGCCGCCGTCGTCGATCCGAGCGATCGAGAAATTCTATCGTTGATCGCCCTGATGGCTTCGCGGCTGTGCCACGACCTGATCAATCCGGTCGGCGCGCTGAGTTCCGGGCTCGAAGTTATTTCAGACCCAAGCCACGATGCAGCGATGCACGAGGAGGCGCTCGACCTCGTTCGCAAGAGCGCCGACAAGGCCGTCGCGCTGCTGAAATTCGCGCGCCTTGCCTATGGTTCGGCTGGCGGGCCAAGCGCCAGCATCGCTTGGGAAGACGCCCACAGCGCGTTAGCTGGTCTGTTCGGCTGGTCCCGCGCTGAACTTGTCTGGAACATCCCGGCCGGATACGCCCCCAAGGATGAGGCGCAGTCTTTGCTGGCGCTGGCCCAAGCGGCAGGGGATTGCGTGCCGCGTGGCGGTCGGGTGGTTGTTTCCGTCGATGCTCCAGGTGTTTATTCAGTCGTTGCCGAAGGCGGCCGCGTCATGGTCCAGGCCGACCTTGCAGCGGCGCTACGGGGCGAAGCGGCCGAACTGAAGCCGCGTTTTACGCCGGTTTATCTGGCGGGACGGGCGGCGCGCGCAGCCGGCGGGTTAGCTACAATTGATCACGATGAAGATCGCCTGACGCTTCGGCTTAAATTTTCAATGGATTAGAGGCGACCGGCCATCTGTCGTTAACGGCCGGATAACTCCGGCGGGCCTAACCATACTGTGTTGCGGCTGAGAGATGACCTTGTCCCAAAAATATTGTCTCATCGTCGAAGATTCCGACCTTATTCGGACGATTGCCGTGCGGCTGTTAACCGATCTCGGGGTCGAACCCGGCGAGGCGCGCTCAGCAGGCGAAGCCATTGTTTCGTGCGCCCAACGCCCCCCAGACGCCGTCCTGCTCGACTGGGATTTGCCCGCCATGGGCGCGCTCGACTTTTTGCGCGGCATCGCGGCGCTGGCCCCCGAGAGCCGTCCGCCGATCATTCTGTGCGCGACTGAAAACGATCCACAACAGTTCACGCTCGCTCGCGCAGCTGGCGCAGGCCATCACGTCCTGAAGCCATTCGATCGGAAAATGCTTGGCGACGTGCTGGCTGAGATCGGGATGATCGACGCCGACGCGCCGCGCGTCGGTCAGCAGGCCTAGCAGACCGGTTCACTGAAAAATTTCGTTCGGTTATCCGACGACGCCGCGCGCCTTGAGGCCGGCAAGCGTCTGCTCATCTGTCAGTTCACTGATGATCTCGTCCGAATGCGCGCCGAGCCGCGGGGGATCGAGGCGTATTTGCGCCGGCGTTGCGCCAAATTTCACCGGATGGGAAACAATGCGTTTGCCAAGGGCGTCGGCGCGGCTAAGCGGGGTCGTGAGAGATCGCGCTTCCGTCAGGGGATCGTCAAAAACCTGATCAATGGTGCGGATGGGTCCGGCTGGCACGCCGCCACCCTCAAGCTGTGCGAGCCATGACGCCGTACTGGCTCGTTTCAGCGTTGGCGCGATCATCTCGATGAGGGCCTCGCGATGGGCGACGCGCTGACGGTTCGTCGCAAAACGCGCGTCCACAGCAAGCTCCGGCTGGCCAATGATGCGCGCAAAGGCGGCGAACTGACTGTCATTTCCGACCGCGATTACCAGATGCCCATCGAGCGTTGCGAACACCTGATAGGGCGCGATGTTCGGATGGGCGTTGCCGAGACGCGTCGGGGCGGTTCCTGAAACCAGATAGTTCATTGCCTGATTGGCGAGCATCGCTACCTGGCAGTCATACAAAGCAACGTCGATATGCTGCCCCGCGCCGGTTCGCTCGGCGTGGCGCAGCGCCGCAAGGATCGCATTGGACGCATAAAGCCCTGCGAACAAATCGGCGATGGCGACGCCAACCTTCATCGGTTCGGCGCCGGCTGCGCCATCGGGCTGCCCGGTAATCGACATCAGCCCGCCCATCGCCTGGATCATGAAATCATAGCCGGGCCGCGCGGTCGCCGGACCTGTTTGGCCGAAGCCAGTGATGGAGCAATAAACAAGCGCCGGGTTGTCACCCGAGAGCGTCGCCCAGTCGAGGCCGTAACGCGCGAGCCCCCCAACCTTGAAGTTTTCGATCACCACCTGACACCCTGTCGCGAGGCGACGCACCAGCGCGGCGCCCTCAGGGTTGGCAATGTCGATAGCGACCGATTTCTTGTTGCGGTTTGCGGCGAGAAAATAGGCCGCATCGGTAGCCGCGCCATTGACGTCGGTAAGAAAGGGAGGGCCCCAGCCGCGCGTGTCGTCTCCCGAGCCGGGCTTTTCGATCTTGATGATCTCGGCTCCGAGGTCGCCCAGCAGTTGGCTCGCCCATGGCCCGGCAAGCACCCGGGAGAGGTCAAGCACCCTGACGCCGGCAAGAGCAGTTGGGGCAGGCGGGGTTAAAACAGGCGAATCGTCCATTGATCGAGACTAGTCCGCCTTGCGCCGACCCTCCAGTGGCGTTGCTGGTGCGGATATGTTTGACCGCGGCCCATCCAGCCCCGATAGTCGATTGGGAACAATGCCTTCCCCGATGCGGATCGGCCCGACATCGAGAAGGAAGGCTCCAGCACTTAGGGAGCGCGCCATGTTGGGTCTGATGATGGATCGTCCGTTGTTGACGACGGAAATCCTCAAACACGCCGTCCGAAACTATCGCACGACAGAGATCGTCACGCGAACGGTCGAGGGTCCTATACACCGCTACGACGTCGCGGCTTCCAATCGGCGCATTTGCCAACTCGCCAATGCATTGAAGGCCGCCGGGGTGAAACAGGGCGACAGGATTGGGGTCATCGGCTGGAACACCTACCGCCAGTTTGAAATGTATTACGCCGTCGGCGGTCTTGGCGCCGTGCTGCATACGATCAATCCGCGTCTCGGGCCGGAGAACGCTGCGTACGTCATCAATCACGCAGAGGACGCTTACCTTTTCTTCGACACAACCTTTGCGCCTTTGGTTGCGGCGCTGCGTCCACACTTGCCGAAGGTGAAGCATTATTTTGTCCTTACCGACGAGGCGCATGCTTCGAACGCTGGCGTTGACGCGGCGCCGTACGAGTCGCTGATCGACGGACACGCTGAAACCTTCGACTGGCCGGAGTTCGACGAGCGGACCGCGGTCGCCATGTGCTACACGTCGGGCACGACGGGCGAACCGAAGGGGGTCGTTTATTCGCACCGGGCGCTAGTCTTGCAGACTTTCGCAACTGCTCTGCCCACGGCGCTTGGCGTCAGCGAAGGCCAGTCGATGTTGCCCGTCGTGCCGATGTTCCACGTAAATGCATGGAACACGCCCTACACGTGTATGATGCTCGGCCTGAAACAAGTCTTTCCGGGTCCACGCCTTGATGGCGAAGGGCTGTTCGAAATGCTCGACACTGAAAAAGTCGATTTTTCAGCTGGCGTGCCGACGGTATGGCTCGGCCTTCTTCAGTATATGGAGAAAACCGGAAAGACGCTGCCGCATCTCAAGCGCGGCCTCAGCGGCGGTTCGGCCTTGCCTGAAGCGCTCATTCGCGGTTTTGCTAAGCACGGCGTCGAGTTGCAGCAAGGCTGGGGCATGACAGAGATGAGCCCCGTCGGCACCGTCAACACCTTGCCGCCCCATCTGCGGGCGCTGCCTGACGATGAGCGCATAAAGGTGCAGCTCAAAGCTGGTCGCGCCATGCCCTTCGTTGATATGCGGATCGTTTCTCAAGATGGCCACATCCTGCCGCATGACGGCGTGAGCGACGGCAGCTTGCAAGTGCGCGGCCCATGGATCACCAGCGGGTATTTCAAGGCGCAAGGGTCAAACCTGACCGCAGACGGATGGTTCGACACGGGCGACGTCGCCATGATCGACGAGGACGGATTCCTGCAGATTACCGACCGGGCGAAGGATGTCATCAAGACTGGCGGCGAGTGGGTGTCGTCGATCGATATTGAGAACGCCGCGCTGATGCACCCGGCAATCGCGCAGGCCGCCGTGATTGGCGTCGCTCATCCGCGCTGGCAGGAACGACCATTGCTGATTGTCGTGCCGAGAGAAGGCGCTAATCCTGATCCGGACGATATTCGCGAGTTCGTGAAAAACAAGCTCGACAAGATCGCGTGGCCAGACGCCGTAGAGTTCGTCAAGGACCTGCCGCTTGGCGCGACTGGAAAGGTGTTGAAAACCGAGCTGCGCAAGAAGTTTCGCGACTATAAACTGGCTGGCTGATGCAGCGTCCGACGAGGATCGCAGCAGCGTCGGCTCGCTTTTACTCCAGCGAACATCATCTCTGCCGGTGAACGCTTGGAATTATCGTCTGGGCCTTACCGCCAGTTAATGCGTCCCGACGCCGATAGTGCGCGTCGCCCGTAATCTAGCCGCATTTTCAAGTGTATATATCGTGTGTTGTGCAATCGCAGCAGCGCTGTGCAACCAAACCGACCCGCGGCGCATTAAAGTAGCGCTCAGGTCAACGGACGCGGGCGTGTTCCCGCCTTCAACACACGGAGTAGACAATGAAAATCAGGTCCCTGGCGGCCATCTCGGCTGTTATCGGTCTTATGGGCGTCACGCCCGCAGCGGCAGAACGTTACTTTTCTGGGTCAGCCGCGTTCTCGTTCCTGCGAAATTCCGACAACGAGGGCACATTCGTTGGGCCATTTACAACAGGCGCCGGGACCTTGATCCCCGCCGGCACGGTTTTGCCGGACGGGACGTCAATAGGCTGGACGACGGATTTTAATTCTGGCTATGCCCTTTCTGCCGCCGTTGGGCGGCGTTTCGGTCCGCTGCGCGGGGAAGTTGAACTCGCCTATCAACGCAACGGCGTCGACACGCATTTTGGCGTTACGGCTGGCGGTCTGACCATCGATGGAGAGGATGCGGGCATCCTGATTACCGGATCGCCCAATCTTGGCGTCACTGTCGGCGAACTCGTGGCGGATGGGCAAGGCCGTCTGCGTACGGTCTATGCGATGGCGAATGCGTTTTATGACATCAGTCTGGGTGGGCCGATTCGGCCCTATCTAGGCGGTGGCGCGGGGTTAGCTTTCACGAACGTTGATTATTCACCGTCCGGCGTCGGCATCATCAACGATGGCGGCGTTAACTTCGCCTGGCAGGTGATGGCTGGCGCATCATGGGCGGTGACCCGGCGCTCGGAAATCTTCGGCGGCTACCGGTATCGGTCATCGGGCGACGTATCCGTCGAGGCCGATCTTTTTGCCGCTGACTTTGACGTCCAAAATCGCGGCTCGATTCTGG
>JBGTFV010000219.1:0-4731 GCA_041747095.1 Parvularculaceae bacterium | reverse complement strand
GCGACCATTCACCGCCTCGAGGGGGACCCTGCGCGCGCCGGTTGTCGGCAGGCTCGTTGGCGGTTTTGGGGCCGCGCGCCCGGAAGGCGGGCGGTTTGAAGGCGTCCGCCTTGCAACCGCCGATCAGGCGATTGTGACCGCTCCCCATGAAGCAAGCGTCGCTTTCGCGCAGGCATGGAATCCGATCGGCAATCTATTGGTTCTGGACGTCGGGGCCGGCTACCATATAACGTTATTGGGTGTTGGCTCATTTCTCGTTCAGGAAGGCCAGCGGGTCACGGCAGGCGAGCCAATTGCAGTAATGACGGGGGCAAACGCCCAACTCGACCTTGAAATCCGGAAGGACGGCGAGCCCGTAAATCCTTCGGTATGGTTTTCGAAGTCTGCTGGAGATGACGCAGGCTCATGACGAACGTTAACCGGTTCTTTGCCAAACGCCTGCGCGCCGCGAGGGTCGATAAAGTGGGCGCTTGAAAAATCTCGGCACGAGGGGCCATATTTGGCCTAACGCAAATATAGTCAGTACAAATTCAGTCAGTACATGAGTGTTAGGAACGGACGAATGAAGAACAACGCAAACAACCGCCTGCTCACGCCCCGCCAGCGCGCCTCGCGCCGCGCCGCCCTCCGAGGCGTATCGATGGGGGCGCTTGCGGCGGCGGCGATCGGCGGGTCGCTCGTCACCGCAGCCTTTCTGACGGCGGGGTTTGCGCGTCCGACGATTTCATCGGAAACATTCCGGCAACTCGACCTCTTCGGCGAGGTCTTCGAGCAGGTTCACAAAAATTACGTCGCGGAGCCTGAAGACGCCAAGCTGATCAAGGGCGCCATCACTGGCATGCTGTCCGAGCTTGATCCGCATTCGAGCTATCTGACGACGGAAGATTTCAGCCGCATGCAGGAACAGACCCGCGGCAGTTTCGCCGGGCTTGGCATTCAGGTCGTGATGGATAACGAGGGCGAAGACAAAGGCTTTGTTAAAGTCATCGCCCCAATCGACGATACCCCCGCCGCTAAGGCAGGCATTCAGACAAACGACCTGATAATCGAAATTGACGGCTCGCCCGTGCTCGGCATGAGCATCGACGAGGCGATCGACAAGCTAAAAGGCCCCAAGGGTTCGAAGGTCGATATTTCGGTTGTCCGCGACCGCGCGGCCGCCCCTTTCAAGCTCACGCTCGTGCGCGACATCGTGCGCGTCGAAGCTGTCGTTTCCGAGGTGAAGGGCAATTTTGGGTATGTCCGCATTCGGACGTTCAGCGAGCAGACCGAAGAAGGCCTGCTGAAGGCTTTCAAAAAGCTTGATGCCGAAGTCCCCGGCGGCCCGAAAGGCTATGTGCTCGACCTTCGGTCCAATCCTGGCGGACTCCTTGATCAGGCAGTCGCAGTGTCGGATGCCTTCCTCGAAGGCGGCGAGATCGTATCGACGCGCGGGCGCAACCCGAAAGACACGCTGCGCGAACTCGGCACCCCCGGCGATATCGCCAAGGGCAAGCCCATCATCGTACTGATCAATGGCGGATCGGCTTCGGCCTCCGAGATCGTCGCCGGCGCCCTGCAGGACCGCAACCGCGCGCTCCTCCTTGGCACGCAATCGTTCGGAAAGGGCAGCGTGCAGACCGTAATTCCGCTGCAAAACGGCATGCAGGGAGCGATCCGCCTGACGACTGCGCGTTACTACACGCCATCGGGACGTTCCATCCAAGCGCAAGGCATTTCGCCGGACATCGACTTTCCGGTCATTTATCCCGGACAGGACGCAGCCGCGCCGCGCCCGAGCGAGAGCACTCTGCCGCGGGCGTTGGACGTGAAAAAGCCGGACGTAACGACCAAAGCGCCTGATAAGAAAACGCCGACCTCCGAGGAAGCTCAGGAAGCGGCGGCTGCAGCCGCCGCAGCGGCGCCCAAAACGGAACCGTTCCCCTGCGAAGCAGAGAAAGATTGCCAGCTTGACCGCGCGCTCGAACTTCTCGCTGACGCGACGGCTTATCGCGCCGCCCTCGCCGATGCAGGGGCTGCGCGCCGGGAATAAGCTGGTCGACGGTTGCGGCTCTGCTCGGTCTGCGTCGCGACCAGCCGCGATCTCCTTTATTACGCGGTATGGGAAGCGCGGGCGTTGCGCCGCATCCCGAACCGCCAGAAGCTCCCAATTATGATCGTCACGTTGTCAGCAGAAGGCCGCTTTCCGTTGCGTCGCCTGCATTGACGACGTCAGGATGGCGGGAAGTTTTCCTTCGCAGAACTGGAGCGGCTCGCGACGCCATGCGGATATCTCCGACGCAGACACCGCGCGTACGGCTTTGGATCAACCGCGTGATCCGTCGTCATTCTGCACGTGGCGAAATTGCCGCGTTCCGTGCCCGGGCCAATCCGCGATCGTACAAAGGAAGCGCAAACGCCGTGGCAAGACCCGCTCTTGCAAGCGCCTGAGCCGGCATGAGCGAGGCAGCCAACATCGCGCGGGCGCGAACCGTGACCCAAACGATCGGGCTCATCGCCGGCCCGTCGCTGTTTGCAGCGATGCTGCTGGCGGGTCCGCCGGCGGGCATGCCGCTTGACGCCTGGCGAACGGCGGCGCTCGGCGTACTGATGGCCATATGGTGGGTCACCGAAGCCCTGCCGATCGCTGCGACCGCGCTTCTGCCGCTACTCATTCTGCCAATGGCCGGCGTGCAGTCGCTGAAGACGGCTTCTGAGGCTTACATGAACCCGGTCGTCATTCTTTTGCTCGCGGGCTTCATCATCGCGAAGGCAATCGAGCGTTGGAATCTGCACGAGCGAATCGCGTTGTCAGTTGTCCGGGCGGCAGGGGTGCGTCCGCGCAGATTGCTCGCGGGCTTCATGATCGCGGCAACGCTGTTGTCGATGTGGATATCAAACACGGCGACGGCGCTGATGATGACGCCAATTGCACTGTCGGTCGCAACGTCGGTCGGAGCAGGCGCAGGGGTGAGGGACGGCAACCGCTTTCGCATCGCGCTCATCCTCGCCGTCGCCTACGCGTGTTCCATCGGCGGCCTCGCGACCCCCGTCGGATCGCCAACCAACCTCATCGTCATCGGCTATTTGGGCGAGATCGGCATCGATCTGAGTTTCGGCGATTGGATGAAGCTCGGCGTTCCCGTCGTATTGCTGATGACGCCCCTCGCGTGGGGAGTTTTGTGCGCCTATGGCGCGCGCGGCGCTTCGGCCGAGGGAGATGCGGTCCGCAGGGCCGTGACCAGCCGGTTGCAGGCGCTCGGGGCGATCACTGCCCCCGAAACCCGGACGATGATCGTCTTTGCCGCCGTGGCGCTGTGCTGGATGTTCGGGCAACCGTTGCGGTCGCTTCCGGGCCTTGCCGCATTCGACGATCAGGTTATCGCTGTTCTCGGGGCCATCGCGTTTTTCGCCATTCCTTCGGGCGTGCGAGAGGCGCCCTCAGCGCCGCTTCTCGATTGGGAGACTGCAGAGCGTCTTCCATGGAGCGTCGTTCTCCTGTTCGGCGGCGGCCTCAGTCTCGCCGGTGCGATCGCGACAAGCGGTCTCGCCGAACAAATGGCCGGCGCGTTTGTGAGCCTCGATGCGCTGCCGACGGTGGTGTTGGTGCTTGCTCTCACGGCATTCGTCTTGATGCTGACTGAGTTTACCAGCAATGTCGCCGCTGCTTCGGCGTTGATGCCTATGACCGGCGCGCTCGCGATCGCCATCGGCGCGGACCCGCTTCTGTTGGCGGCACCAGTGGGGCTTGCGGCGAGCTGCGCCTTCATGCTGCCGATGGCGACGGGGCCAAACGCCGTCGCATACGCCACGGGCTATGTGTCGATCGGGCAAATGGCGAGAATAGGCGCGTTGATTAATCTGCTCGCTGTCATCGCTATCACGGTCGTGATCATGACCGTTGGCGCTGGCGCGCCGTCGCAGGGGTAGCTCGCGTCTGCGAAATCGCGAACTGTTTGTTGTTGGACATCCTTAAGAAAATCCGCGCGCGCACAGTCGCGATCACATTCGCGCTTGATATCCGACCAAAGCCGATCCCGCCGCCAGTAATCCGATGAGGTCCACGGCGAACAGAATCCGGATGACGGGTCCATAGCCGTCGAAACCGCCGTCGATGGCAAGGCTCACCATTCGCCCGAGGAAGACGCCTCCAAAAACGACCGCCAACACGACTAGCGCCGCCTCACGCAGGCCTGTCCGCAAGACCCCGAGCGCGCAGACCGCCGCGACCGCGAAAAAGAACCCGCCATACTGCGCCCGCACTTCATTCAATCCGTCCACGCCTGAAAGCGCATATCCAAGGCTTGCGCCGAGCGAGGCTGGCGCAAGGAAGCCGCGCAGGCTGATTGCCAGCGCCAAAAGGCCAAAAACTGACAGAACGAGGATGGGAAATGTCTTTTGCATCTAGTTAATTCCCTGTGTGGGTTGTCGGGCGTTGCAATGGCCGAGCGGTGGCCTGACCAGTACGGGCTTCATCGATGGCTCGGCGAGTACAGCGGGCGCATCGTCGAATGACGCGATCTCGCTGATTACCGGACGCGGATCGACCCGGCCGTCGGCGACCCACGCCAACGCCGCCCTGACATTCGGTCCGCCGCGCCCGCGCCCAGTGTAGAACCGCACCCCGCGCCGATACATTTCGAACAATGGCAGCGGCGCATCGTGAAAATGACCGCCGACCGACGAGACGATGCCTTCGGGCTCGACCGACCTTAAAGCGCAGAGAAGGGAGTCCGCGTTGGCGCTCGCGTC
>JBGTFV010000218.1:0-5829 GCA_041747095.1 Parvularculaceae bacterium | reverse complement strand
AAGGGCCTCAGATGCGTCGACGGGCTTGAAATGCTGATGCGTCAGGCTGTTCCCGGATATCTTGCCTGGCTTGGCGCGACGGCGATCGTCGATGCGGCGCTGCGCCAGACGCTGGTCGACGCGATCAACAGTCGCGCGAAGGCCCCATGATTACCGTTGGCCTCACCGGCTCGATCGGCATGGGCAAATCGACTGTCGCGCAGATGTTCGCCGATGCGGGCGCGGCTGTTTGGGATGCCGACGCCGCCGTGCGGCGGCTTTACGCGAAAGGCGGGGCCGCCGTCGCCCCTGTCAGCGCAACGTTCCCCGAAGCGTTTGTGGACGGCGCCATTGATCGCGACCTGCTGGCCGCTCGCGTTCTCGGCAAGCCGGAGGCGTTAGCGACGCTGGAGGGGATCGCGCACCCGCTCGTCGCCGCCGACCGCGCTGACTTTATGCAACAGGCGGAAAGATCAGGCATCGCTCTTGTCGTCCTCGATATTCCGCTTTTGTTCGAGACCGGCGGACAGAACGCCTTCGACGCGATCGTGGTTGTCAGCGCCCGGCCCGAGACGCAGGCTGCGCGGGTTCTTGCCCGGCCGGGCATGACCGCCGCGAAGTTCGAGGCCATCCGCGCGCGGCAAACCCCTGATGAGGTCAAGCGCGCAAGCGCCGACTATATCGTCAACACCGACGGCTCGCTGGATGATACGCGCGCCCGCGTCCGGGAAATCGTCGCGGCGCTTCACGCGACCTGTAACAAGTGAACGCTGAAGAGGCGATCAGTGTCCTGATAGACGGTGCGCGGCGCGAAACCCGCTGCCCCCGCAAGGCGCTGAAATCCGTCAACGGTATATTTGTGCGAGTGTTCAATGTGGATGCGCTCGCCAGCCGCCACCGAAAAAGTTTCGTTGCCGACGGTGAATGATTGCGGCTTCCGGCTGATAAGATGCATCTCGACCCGACCATTGCGAGCGGAATACCGCGCGCCATAATCAAATGCGTCAATATCGATTTCCGCGCCGAGTTCCCTGTTGGCGCGCACAAGAATATTGCGGATGAACGCCTCGGTTACGCCGCTCTTGTCGTCATAAGCGGCCTCAAGCACAGCGCGATTTTTCTTCAGATCAACGCCAATAATCATCAAGCCCCCCCGTCCAAGACGTTCAGCCCAATGCCGCAGCAGCGCGGTTGCCGCCCCCTCCGTAAAGTTTCCAATGGTCGATCCGGGAAAAAATGCAACGGCCCGTCCCGCGATCGGCGGCAGCGAAAAAGGTTTTGTAAAATCGGCGCATACCGCCTCGACCGACAAACCGGGATAATCGCGCGCGATTGCGAACGCGGCCGTCTTCAAATGTTCCTCGGACACGTCGACGGGAATATAGGCTGAGGGCGCCTTCATCCGGTCAAGGAGGAGACGCGTCTTGACGCTTGACCCGCTTCCAAGCTCGATCAACGTCGCATGCGGACCGATCGCGGCTGCAAGCTCATGTCCAGACGTTTCAAGAATGTCGGTTTCTGTCCGCGTTGGATAATATTCGGGCAGCTCGCAGATCTGGTCGAACAAGGCTGACCCCGCCGCGTCATAAAGGAACTTGCACGGTACGGCCCGCCGCCGGCGCCGCATGCCGCGCGTAAACGCCGCCGCAAACGTTTCCTCTTCGGCGCCCCGCGCATCAATGAATGCGAAAACGGGGGCCGCTTTTCGAAGCAGATTGGTCCTAGACATCACGAGCCAGCCTTATCCCGCTAAACGCCCAGCGGGCAGCGGGCGGATAAAAGTTTCGATAGGTAGGCGTTGCATGGCTCCGCGGCGTCGCCGCCGATCCGCCGCGCAGCACCATCTGATTGCACATGAATTTTCCGTTGTACTCGCCGAGCGCGCCAGCCTCGGCCTTAAACCCAGGATAAGGCGTATACGGACTTTGCGTCCAAACCCATGCGCCGCCCATATACGCATCAGGGCCCGTAATCGCCGCAATTTCCCACTCAGCTTCCGTCGGCAAACGCGCGCCGCGCCATTTTGTTCCCGCCCAGCGCGCGAAGGCGTCCGCCTCATAATAGCTGACGTGAAGAACCGGCGCTTGCGGATCAAGCGCTTGCTCGCCCGCCAAGGTGAATATCCGCCATCCACCGCCATTGTCTGAACGCCAGTAAAGCGGGGCTCGCCAACCTTCCGACGCGGCGAGCGCCCAACCATCCGACAGCCACAAGTCTGGGCGGCTGTAGCCGCCATCGGCGATGAACGCGAGATATTCCCCGTTCGTTACAAGGCGGTCGGCGAGCAGGAACGGCTCAAGCCACACCTTGTGGCGCGGGCGCTCATTATCAAATGAAAAACTGTTTTCGGCAGCGCCGATCTCGACGAGACCGCCCGTATGCCTTCGCCATTTCGGCTCTTTGCTGCCGAGGCGAACGCCCTCGAAGGGGTCCGTCGCCGCATATGCCGGGTCAAGGGAGTTTAGCGAGAATAAATGTTTGATATCCATCAGGATGAGTTCCTGATGCTGCTCCTCATGGCGCAATCCAAGCGTTGTAATGTCGATTACGGCCTGCGGGGGGCGCGCCTCAAGTAATGCGCGCATAGCGCTGTCCACATGGGCGCGGTAGGCGTGCACGACGGCCGATGACGGTCGCGACAGAATCCCTCGCGCCGCCCGAGGGTGTCGTGGCCCCGCCGCTTCGTAATAGGAATTGAAGAGATAGTCGAACCGAGCATCAAACGGCCGACAGTCGGGAGCGAACGCCTTCAGCACGAAAGTTTCGAAAAACCAGGATGTGTGGGCGAGATGCCATTTGACGGGGCTCGCATCTGGCATCGACTGGAGGCATTGATCTTCGGGGCTCAATGGCGCCGCCAACTCCTCCGTTTGCTGACGAACAGCCGCGTAGGCAACCGCCATCGGCAGACGCTCGCCGAACAACAACGCTGGCTCATCGCCCGCCTGGTCGCTGCTCGCCATTATTGTATTTAATACTGTCAAATCCCGGCCAATCCTGTTGATTGAGGGCATAAAAGCCCAATAAGTCGCTCGACGCAAACCGGTTACAAGATGGCCGATGGCCGCTCACAGGCATGTGACGAATTTGTTACGCGTGGATTTCAGAAAATATCGCGCGACCTCGAGACAGAGAAAACGACGGAAGCACCCGTCGGTTCCCTTTTCTCCTTCGGCGCCAGCGACAAGGTAGCGTTTGATCTACGTCAATGTGACGCGGCGATCGATGCTTGCTGCGACACGCGTGGTCTGATCCTCACTCCCATCCGCACTGGCGGGTCGCGTTCTGCTCTACGAGATAGGCCATCAGCGGGGCGAAATAATCAACGATTGCGCCGCCGTCCATATCGCGAACGCCGGTGAAGACCTCGAGCGCATCGGGCCATGGCTTTTCAGCGCCGAGTTCGAGCATTGCCTTGAAGCGCTCGCCCACAGCCTCTGATCCGTAGACGGAGCAGCGGTGCAACGGGCCTTCCCAGCCTGCGATGTCGCAGGCTGCCTTGTGGAACTGGAACTGCAAGATCGCGGCGACGAAATAGCGCGAGTAGGAAACATTGCCCGGGATGTGATATTTCGCGCCGGGATCGAAGTCCGCGGCGCTCCGCGGCGTCGGCGGCGTAATCCCCTGATATTCAGTCCGCAAGGCCCACCAGCCGTCATTGTAGGTTTCCGGCGTCAGTTCGCCGGCGAAAACCTGCCAGCGCCATTTATCCATCATGAGCCCGAAGGGCAGAAACGCCACCTTGTCGAGCGCCTGCTGCATCAACAAGCCGATGTCCTTCGATGCGTCCGGCGTCTCATCGAGAAGCCCGATTGTCTTGAGATATTCCGGCGTGATCGACAGCGCCACCATGTCGCCAATTGCTTCATGGAATCCGCCATTCGCGCCGGTCTGGAAAATGACCGAGCGATCCTGATAGGCGCGCTGATAATAATTGTGGCCAAGCTCGTGATGCACGACGCGGAAATCGTCCGCATTCACCTTGGTGCACATCTTGATGCGGATATCGTTCGCCCAGTCGAGGTCCCAGGCGGATGCGTGACAGGCCGCCTCGCGTCCCTCCGGCTTCACAATCTGAGAGCGCTCCCAGAATGTTTCGGGCAGAGGATCAAACCCAAGCGAAGAAAAGAACGCTTCGCCCGTGCGCACCATTTTGACCGGATCATAGCCCTTGGCGACGAGACGCTCGGTCAGGTCAAAGCCCGGGTCGGCGCCCGCCGGCGCCACGAGATCATAGATGTTGCCCCATGATTGGGCCCACATATTGCCGAGAAGATCAGCCCGTATCGGGGCCGTAGGCGGAACGACCGCCTCGCCATACGCCTCGCCCAGTTTCGCGCGCACATGGCAATGCAGTTGTTCATAGAGCGGGCGGACCTGACCCCACAGACGGTCAAGCTCGGCGGCGAACGCGTCCGGGGCCATGTCATATTGCGAGCGCCACATAGCGCCGACATCGGCGTACCCAAGTTCGCGCGCGCCCTCATTCGCGATCTCTACCATGCGGGCGTAATCCGCCTTCATCGTATTGCCGTTGGCGTCTCGCGTGGTCGGCACCGCGCGCCATTTTGTCCAGATTTCTGCAAGCCGCTCAGGATCCCGGACGGAGCCCATCATTGCTTCGAGATCGTTGCGAACGACAAGTTTACCGTCGAGTTCGATCTTGCCGGTTTCATAGGTTGCGCCCATGCGCGTGTTGAGTTCGGCGAGGCGCCCCGCAGCGCCTGCCTTTGTCGGGGCGGGAATGTCGACGGCCAGCTTGATCATTTCAATCTTGCGGCGCATTTCCGCAGGCAGATCAATATCGTTGAATCGCTTGGCTTCGTTGGCGAAAGCGACGCCCATCTCTACTGCGCGTTCGTTCGTTTTTGTCGCCAGCCAGTTCGTGTCGTAATTGATATAGGTCTGCTGCACCCAGCTGACGCGGGCTGAATACTCGCCGAACTCGCGCAGTTCAGCCTCAACGCGTCCGAGAAATTCTGCCGCGTCGAAGGCGGTTGGCGCCCCGTTCGCCTCCGCAGCGTTTTCGTCCGGCTGCTGTGCGCTTCCGGTTCTTGCAGGCGCGTCGGCTCCTTGCTGAGGGGCGCCGCAAGCGACGGTCAGGGCCATGGCGGATATGGCGGCGGCAAGCGCGCGGCGGCAGGTTGGTGTGGCGATCATGGCGGCCTCCTATCGGGGATTTCTGTTCTTTTAGGGGATCGCGGAATGCGGGGCAAAGACCGGGAGCGATGCGATCGATCCATCAGGCACTCACACGGGCGCGAGACCGAAATTACACGTGAACTGGACTGACTGGCCACCGACCGTATGGCCCCGCCGGCGTGATGGCGCAATCGCGGCGAGCAGCATTTATCGGCGCCGTCGAGCGGCGCAGCCGTCAGAGTTTCTCAGACGCCTTGATCGCGACGCGACACCCCGCCTGAATGACCGCGCGCATCAGACCGAAAAGCGGCGCGTCTTCCGCGCCGGCGGCTTCGGCAGTTTCCTTGTGGTGCAATTCGTCGGCGCGAAAGCGGCGGACAAGATCGCCCAGTTCGGGATCCGATACGTCAAGTTCGGCGGCCTGTTCGGCATAATGCTGTTCGATGATCTCCTCGACCGCGCTGGTGCACGCCATCGCCGCTTTTTCGCCCATCAGGGCCGTGGCCGCGCCGAGCGCAAAACCGGCGGCGTTCCACAACGGCGACAGGAGCGTCGGCCGCACGCCTCGCTCTATGAGGAGGCGATCGAAGGTTGCCAGATGCGTGGCCTCGCCCGCTTCCATGTCGGCGATCAGCGCCGCTGTCGCGGACTTGTGCGGCAGCGCGCCAAAGACCGCCCGCTGCCCCCGGTATATCTGCACCGCGCCAT
>JBGTFV010000217.1:0-2491 GCA_041747095.1 Parvularculaceae bacterium | reverse complement strand
CCCGTTCCTGCGACCGCCGAGGCGGCGCCCTTGATAGCCAATCGCCCGCGCCCGTCGCGCAGCGCGGCGGAGGACGCGGTGCGCACGCTGCTCGCCTATTACGGAGAAGACCCCGCGCGCGAGGGCCTTGTCGATACGCCCAAGCGTTTCGTCGACGCCTATGAGGAGTTCCTCAGCGGCTATGCGGAAGATCCCATCGACATCCTTTCGCGGACCTTCGAGGAAGTCGAAGGTTACGACGATATCGTCCTTTTAAAGAACATCCGTGTCGAAAGCCATTGCGAGCATCACATCCAGCCGCTGATCGGCATGGCGCACGTCGCCTATCTGCCGTCTGACCGTGTCGTCGGGATTTCCAAACTCGCTCGCGTCGTAGACGCCTATTCCCGGCGCCTGCAAAGTCAGGAGACGCTGACGAATCAGATCGCCTCGGCGATCGAGACAGCGTTGCGCCCGAAGGGCGTCGCCGTCATCATTGATGCCGCGCACTTCTGCATCACGACGCGCGGCGTTCACAAGAATGAAGTGACGTGCGTTACCCGCGCGATGACCGGCGCATTTCGCACCGACCCGCAGCTGGAAGCGCGGTTCTTACGGCTGATCGAAAGATAGAACTTCGCAGACGACGCTCAGCGCCCGCCATATCCGCGCACCGGGCGTAGCGATTTGCGCAGCAGCGCATAGACCCCAAGGAAGACGACGGCGATCGCCGCCTTCAGAATCACGTCAGAAATCATCCAGTTGATCCACGGCGCGGACGCCGTCCAGTAGGCAATAACGAAGAAAACGACGCTCTGGGCCGCTAACCCGCCAAACGCCGCATAGAACGGCGCGCGCCACCAGGAGCCGCCGCCGCGTAACAGATCATAAGCGGCCGCCGCCACATACTGCCCAAGCATGGCTGAAGCGACGAAAGCCGCGACGAATCGAACGCTAGGGAAGTCGCCCTCCTCCAAGGTCGGCGCGAGGTAAGAGATTTCGGCAAACACAAGTCCCGCTGCAACGGCCCAAGCCGCGGTGACGACCCGGCCCGCCTCTTCGCCTCCGAACCGGCGGGCGATCAAAATTATGATCAGGGGCGCCGCCGACATGACAAGCCCGCCATAGGTGAGCCAGAGACTCGGCTTCAACGCGGGCGCAAGGAACAGGTGGTCAAGCCCACGGAAAGGCAGGTCCGCAGTCAAAAATCCGGCGAGGAGGATTGGCAAAACGAGCGCCGCAAGACACGCAAGACGCGCAAGTCCCGCGAAAAAAGCGCCGACGACGCGAAAAAGTCTCTGCGCAGGGGTTTCCCGAACTGGCCGGCGAACCTCAACTGCAACTGCAACTTCCACATCCTTCTCCGCAACGCGCGGAGCGACGTTGCCTGACGGTTTTGCCTATTGAGCTTTCGCTAACTGAGCTTTGGCAAGCTCACGCTTGATTTTCAAGGCCCCCGTTGAGAGCGCTTCATCCTTGGCCTTTGCAAGAAACGCGTCCAAGCCGCCAACGTGATCAATCGACCGCAAGGCCGCCGCCGTGATCCGCAGCTTGTAGGCGCGCCCCAGTTCATCGCTTGTCAACGTAACATCGCACAGATTCGGCAGGAAACGCCGCTTCGTCTTGTTGTTCGCATGCGAGACGTTATGTCCCGACATCGGACCCACGCCGGTTAGTTCACATCGCCGCGCCATGTCGATTAACCTTCATCTAAACGTCGTCGGACCCCAAGCTCTAAAAAGCGGGCCGCAGATTGAGCGGCGGCGATAGTCAACCGGGCCGTTATTGTCAAGCCGCATCGGCCCCAACGGGCCGCATACGCTACATGCATGAGACTACCGCTTTCATTCGGCCGCAATCAACTTACATGCTGATCGTCCGACCCGTGCTCGTTTTCCGATTGGCCCAACAATGGCGGTTCCCTTTGACTTGTTTCCACCGGGATCGCGCAGCAGGGCCCGCAGCGCCCTGATCGGGGTTTTGGGTCCCACCAATACCGGGAAGACGCATTTCGCCATCGAGCGCATGCTGGCTCACCGAACGGGCGTCATTGGCCTGCCGCTGCGCCTGCTTGCGCGGGAGGTATACGACCGGCTCGTGGCGCGGTTGCCGGCGCGCAGCGTGGCGCTCGTCACCGGCGAGGAAAAGATTGTGCCGCCGACGGCGCGCTACTGGGTCTCGACCGTAGAGGCCATGCCGCTCGACCGAGAGGTTGAGTTTGTCGCCATTGACGAGATCCAACTCGCCGCCGACCGGGAGCGCGGGCGTGTATTCACCTCGCGCCTCGTCTCGGCGCGCGGCGCGATGGAGACGCTGTTTCTCGGGTCGGAGACGATGCGACCGATCCTGAAGCGGCTCTATCCGGATATGTTCTTCGTCTCGAAGGAGCGGTTTTCGAACCTTGCCTATGCGGGCGTGAAAAAAGTGACCCGCTTGCCGCGCCGCACGGCGATCGTCGCGTTCTCCGCCGACACGGTCTACGCCATTGCAGAACTGGTGCGGCGCCAGCGCG
>JBGTFV010000216.1:0-3402 GCA_041747095.1 Parvularculaceae bacterium | reverse complement strand
ATGACGCGCGGGACGTCGCCCAGACCATCCGATCACGGATTAGCGCGCCGGTTGATACGCCGTGAACGCTTGGGCGGGCCTTCGGCGCGTCGTCACCACTGAAGACGCGAACGGTCGCTCGCGCGTGATGATCGACGGCGGGCCAGCGGCGTTGCTCGCCGCCGATGAGGCGGGCCTTGCTGAAATCTGGACGGCCGGCCTTGACGCCCGATTGCTCGACCCGACGGATCGACTAAACGGCGCGCCGGTGCAACTCGAACCGGCCCCCGGCGGGGTAAACATCCGCTGGTTTACGGTTCCGCCGGAAGATCAATCAAAATCATCATCTGATCGCGAAGCGTCGGCGGCGTTTGGTTTTGCAGCGGTCGGCGCCGCGCATGCGCGGGTCGACACGACCCGCCACCCGATGATGCACAAGACCGACACGCTCGACGTCATTATTGTGATCAATGGCGAGATCGATTTGTTGCTTGATGACGGGGAAGCGGCGTCATTGAAAGCCGGCGATGTGGTGATCCAGCGGGCGACGAACCATGCCTGGGTTAACCGGGGCTCGCAGACGGCGCTGCTCGTCGCGGTGCTGATCAAAGGGGACCAAGCGTGAGCGAGGAAAATCTGGCCGAGGCGCTGAATGCGCACAATGCGCCCTTCGCCAAGACGCTCGGGCTGAAGATCACGTTCGCGACGAAATCGCGTATCGAGGGCGAGCTCGAGGTGACGCCGGAGCGCTGCACCATTCCGCCGACGCTGCATGGCGGCGCGATCATGTCGATGGCGGACAATCTTGGCGGCGTCGGGGCGTTCCTCAACATGCCGGAAGGCTGTACGACATCAACGATCGAGAGCAAGACAAACTTTCTTCGCCCCATTCCGGTCGGCGATACAGCCCGCGCCGAAACCTTGCCAATAAAGATTGGCCGCACAATTCAGGTCTGGGAAACGCGGATCTATCGCGGCGATGGCGCGCTCGCCGCCATCGTGACCCAGACGCAAATCATAACGACGCCAAAGACCGCTTGAAAATTATCAGACGCCGCAACAGGCGCGACAAAGTTTCTGGGAGGGAACGCCATGGATATCGCCCATGTATGAGGTGCGGCTGACGGAGGCCTTCTTTCCGGCGCAGAACGACACGCCGCTGGAGCCGATGACGATCGGCGATCTCTTGCGCCGGCAGGCCGAACGGCGCCCTGACAGGGCGGCTCTGAAAGAGCTCGGATTTGACGGCTCCATCGGCCGCATTTGGACTTATCGCGAGCTATGTCAGGAGGCGGAGCGGCTGTCCCTTGCGCTGGCGAGCCGTCACCGCCAAGGCGCGCATATAGCTGTTTACGCGCCAAACATTCCGGAATGGGTATTGCTGGAATTTGCTTCAGCGATGGCGGGGCTCGTTCTCGTCACCGTCAATCCGGCGTTCCAGACGCGCGAACTGCGCTACGTACTCGAACAATCCCGGTCGGAAGCGATTTATTACGTGGACGCCTATCGAGGCAATCCAATGGGAAAAATCGTTGCGGAGGTTTGCGACAGCCTTCCCGGAGTTACGCATCGTATCCGGCTCGATGATCACGCGGCGCTTTTTGCGGGCGTTGAAAAAGGCTCCGTGCGAAACGTTGCGCCCGAAGACGTCTGCCAGATTCAGTACACGTCGGGTACGACAGGCTTTCCAAAAGGCGCGCTCCTGCATCATTTCGGCCTTGTCCAGAATGCGCGCGACACGGTCGCCCGGATTGATCCCCGCGACGACGAGATCGTCGTTCACAACATGCCGCTTTTTCATACGACAGGGTGCGCGGTCGTTTTGCTTGGGTTCATTTCCGTTGGCGCAACGCTTTTTCTCGCTCCGATCTTCGATCCCGCGATGATTGCGCGCGTCATCGAACGGGAGCGGGTAACGCGCTTTTTCGGCGTGCCGACAATGATCGTCGCGCTGATCGAGGAAGTCGTGAAGACGGGCCGCGATGTCTCCTCAATTCGCGGCGTTGGATCGGGCGGCGCGATGGTTGCGCCGGAGCTCGTGCGTCGCTCGAAAGAAGTGCTCGGATCAATCGTCGGCATCGTCTACGGACAGACGGAAGCCTCGCCCGTGATCACCGCCGTTTGGCCGGACGACTCGCTTGAAGATCTCACGCAGACAATTGGCCAACCGCTTTCGCATGTCGATGTAGCGATCCTGCATCCGCAATCGAGCCGGGTGTGCGCTGTCGACGAACAGGGTGAAATCTGCGCCCGCGGCTATCTCATCATGACAGGGTATAATGACAATCCGGATGCGACGGCGAAGGCGATAGACGCCGATGGTTGGCTGCGCACGGGCGATCTCGGGCGGATGGATGCGCGGGGGTTTTTACGCATCACCGGGCGCGTCAAGGAGATGATCATCCGGGGCGGCGAGAACCTGTTTCCTGCCGAGATCGAGAACGCCATGCTCGAGCATGACGCTATCGCCGAAGCCGCCGTCGTCGGCGTGCCGGATGAAAAATGGGGCGAGCAGGTCGCCTGTTTCATGCGGCCTACAGGCTCTGTCCGTCCGTCGCCTGCCGATCTGAAGGCGTTCATCCGCGCCCGGCTCGCGCCGCAGAAAACGCCGCTCTACTGGATCTGGGTCGACGCTTGGCCGCTGACGGGCTCTGGCAAAATCCAGAAATTCAAGCTCGCCGAAGCGTTCGCAGCTGGGGCCTACGAACCGCTTACCGCCTGAGCCTCGGTCTCGCCAGCAAGCGCCAGATAGCGATCGACCGCGATATCCTCCGCCCGGTCGGTTGGCCTGACGCCCGCCGCTTCGAGCCGCGCCTCGGTCTCGGCGCCCCACAGGGCGCGCATTGACGCCCGCAGCATTTTGCGGCGCTGCGAGAACGCCGCCTGCGTCACGCGTTCCAGCGATGCGAGATGGGCAAGCCGCCGCGGCGAAGGTGAAAAGACGATAACGGATGAATCAACCTTGGGCGGGGGCGTGAACGCCCGGGCGGGCAGGTCGAACGCCCGTTGCGGCCGGCTTGCGGCCTGCGAGATGACAGAGAGGCGGCCGTAGGTTTTTGATCCCGGCGCGGCGAGAATCCGGTCGGCTACTTCTTTCTGGAACATCAGCGCCATCGTGCGCCACAGGGGGGCTTCTTCGTGGTTTGCGACGAGCCATTTTATGAGAAGTTCTGTGGAAATATTATAGGGCAAATTGGCGACGATCCGGATCGGATAATCGGCGCCCGGAAAGGTTCGTTCGTCGATGCGGAGGGCGTCGGCGCCGATTACGTCGAGCAAACCCGGATAGGCTGCGCCAAGTTCTGCAAGCAAGTCAAAGCAGCGGGCGTCGCGTTCGACCGCGATGACGCGCGCGCCGCTTTCGAGTAAGGCGCGGGTGAGGCCGCCGGGCCCTGGACCAACTTCGAGAACGCTCTCGCCGGG
>JBGTFV010000215.1:0-14715 GCA_041747095.1 Parvularculaceae bacterium | reverse complement strand
CGCCGCCGCGCGTACGCGCCGGCGACCTTGTGCCGCTGACGCGCCAGCTCGCCGTACTCATTGGCGCCTCTACCCCGCTTGAGGAAGCGCTCAGCGCAGTAGCTCTGCAGACGGATCATCAAAGTGCGCGCAAGCGGCTGCTGGCCGTGCGCGAACGGGTAATGGAGGGGCGCCGCTTCGCCGATGCGCTGGCCGAAGACAAAAAATCATTCCCGGATCTTTATCGCGCAGTCGTCGCGGCCGGCGAGACCTCAGGCGACCTTGCGGGCGTGCTTGAACGTCTTGCGACCATGCTTGAGAAAAATCGCGCGATGAAAAACAAAGCTCTCGCCGCGCTCGTCTACCCAGCGGCGCTCGCGCTTGTTGCAGGCGGCGTCGTCACGGCCCTTATGACGCTGGTCGTGCCAAAAATCATGGAGCAATTCTCCGCCTTCAACGCTGAACTGCCTCTCGTTACGAAGCTGGTTGTAGCCACGTCGAACTTCATCGCCGATTACGGGCTCGCCATGATTGCGGCCGCCCTCGCGCTTGCGGTCGGCCTCTGGCAGGGCCTGAAACAACCCGCATTCAAATTGCAGTTTGACCGCATCGCGTTGAACATTCCCGTTATGGGTCCGCTGCTGCGCGGTCTAGACGGCGCACGCTTTGCGCGCACGCTGTCGACGCTGTTTGCCGGCGGTGCGCCATTGCTCGACAGCCTGCTCGGCGCGCAGCGCACGATATCAAACGATTTCATTCGAACCCGGATCGACGGGGCGATCGTTATGGTGCGTGAGGGGGTGTCCCTCGCGGGTGCCCTCAAGCGGGCGGCCGTGCTCCCGTCGATGATGGTGCACATGATCGCGGCTGGCGAACGCGCGGGCTCGCTTCCGCTCCTTCTCGATAAGGCGGCGGCGCAGCTGGAGGAAGAGTTCGATACGGCGTCGACGGTCGCGTTGCGGCTGCTCGAGCCGGCGATTATCGTCCTTTTGGGCGGAATTGTTATGATGATCGTGGTATCAATCATGCTGCCGATTTTGCGCCTCAACGCCTTGGCAGCGGGTTGATGCGGCGCCAACCAGAGGGAGATCAGCCGGTGAAAAAACGTCCAAACGCCCGCAAGCGCAATCAGCGCGGCATTACGCTCATTGAATTGCTGGTCGTGCTGACGATCCTTGCGCTGATTTCGGCGCTTGTCGTTGTCAACGTCTTGCCTGAGCGCGATCGCGCGGCGGTCCGGAAGGCGCGGATTGACATTGGCATAATCGAAAGCGCCCTCGATCAATACCGTCTCGATCTCTTCCGCTATCCATCGACTGAGCAAGGCCTTCAGGCCCTCGTCAACGCGCCGCCCAGCGGCCCGTTGCAGGATCAGTTCAGGCCCGGCGGCTACATACGCGGCGGCGTGCCGCTCGACCCTTGGGGCAATCCCTACCAATACCGCTTTCCCGGCGAGCGCGGCGAGATCGACGTCTTCTCTTTCGGCGCCGACGGCGAGCCCGGCGGGGAAGGGCTGAACGCCGATATCGGAAACTGGGAACGGGAGTAGCAAGGGTGAGGGCGCGCACGACGGCGGGCTTTACGCTGATTGAGCTGCTCGTGGTGCTGGCAATTCTCGCATTCGCCTCGGGAATCGTTGTTGCAAATCTTCCCTCCATTCGCAGTCCCGCACAGGCAAGCGCCGAGAAGTTCGCCGCCCAGTTGCAAGCCGCTAACGAGATGGCGGTAATGTCGACCCCAAGTTTGCGAATTGAGAGCGACGAGAACGGCTATCGGTTCCAGCGATTGACAGCGGAGGGATGGACATCGGAAGGGCTGCCCGCATTACTGCGCGCCGATGCGGTGGCACGCGGCGTCGCATCGGAGATCCGTTTCGTCGAGCTGACCGATGCGAACTCCAGATTTCTGAGCGGCGCGCAGCCCGTCGATGCTAACGAGGTTCGGCGGGCAGCCCTCGACCCGGCGGGCATGGCGCCGCTTATTGAGGCGACGTTCTCTGGCTATGGCCAGCGTTGGCGCGTCGTCGCGGCGCCAGACGCCGCCATAGAGGTCGGTCGTGACGGCTAGGGGGCGGCGCGATAATTCTGGATGGCGCTGGACGGCTCTGCGCGCGCACGCGCGCAGCGAGCACGGGCTGACTCTTGTTGAGACGCTCATTGCGCTCGCGATCATGGCGGCGGTCGTTACCGCGATCGCAGCGCTGGTTGGACAGACCGCGCAGCAATATTCCCGGACGGAGGAAATCCTCTTGGCGGGAACCCTTGCCGATAATCTACTGATCGAAGAACTTGCGCGTCCGGACGCCCCCTCCGAGGGAGAAGACGAAGGCGTCGTTGAATTCGCCGGCCGTGAATGGGCGTTCGTGCGTCGCATCGGCGCCCCCGACCGGGAACTTGTGCAAATATCAATTGACGTGCGGCGCGCCGACGAGACGAGGGTGCTTGCGTCGTCGACGACCTTGCGGGGCCCTTCGTGACTGGGCGCGGACAATTGGGACTAACGCTTGCCGAGTTGCTCATCGCCCTCGCGATCCTCGGGCTGATTTCAACCGTTGGCGTCTATTCGCTGCGTCTCGGCCTTGATTCGCGTGATCAGTTCGCCGCGGCCGACGGGCGTCTGAGTTCACTGCAGATTGCTCGCACGCTTATCCGGGAGGATATGTTGCAAATCGCGCCGCGTGCGGTGCGCGACGCTGATGGCGTGCGCCAACCGGCAAGCTTTCTCGGCGGCGATTTTTTCGGCTTGACTGGGCGGCTGTCGGACGAGCGCGTGCTCGTCCGTTTCACCCGTCGGGGTTGGGCCAATCCCGGTTTCGCCGCGCCGCGCGCCACTCTTCAGTATGTGGAGTATGTGCTGCGCGAGGGGGCGCTGATCCGGCGAGTGCGGCCCTATCTTGACGATTTTCGCGACCAGCCGCGCGCCGAGCGTATTCTGCTTGCCGATGTTGGCGAGGCGCGGATGGAGTTTCTCGCTGGATTTGCGAGCGGCAAGAGCGATTGGGCTAACGCCTGGCCGCTGGGGCTTAGCGGCGCGGGGGCGCTCGAAGCGGGGGGCGGTCAGCCTGCGCCGCGCGCCGTCCGCCTGCTGATCACGACGCCCCGCTATGGCGATCTGGAGATGCGTTTCTGGGTCGGTAGTCTCGGGCAGGGTCTTGTCAATCTCGAAGCCACGGACCCCGAACAATGAGGCGCCCTGAGCCGGTTCCGGTCGGGGTTGATCGCCAGCGGGGCGCTGCGCTGATCATCGTGCTTGTTCTCGTCGCAACGCTATCATTCATTGCGCTGAGCATGACCGCCGCCTCGATCGCGTCGGCGCGGCGCACGCTCGTTGATCGCACGAGGCAAGAACTAATCTGGCGGGCCATCGGGGCGGAGGCCGCGGCGTTCCGCCTTTTGTCGTCCGGCGCCGAGGTTGAGGGCGACCGAGGGGCGCTGGAGCGCCAATTGTTCGCGACGCCATTTCCGATTGAAACCCCAAGCGGCGCAGCCGCTATCCGCTTCGCGGATGCGACGCGCTGCTTCAACGTCAATGTCTTCGCCGAACGAGAAGACGAGGGCGGGGGCGCCGACCAAACGAACAGTTCCTCAGCCCGACGGCAGCTGCACGAGGACCAGTTCACGGCCCTCGTCGCGGGGCTGGGTTTTGCCGAAGCCGAGGCGGTGCGTTACCTCGCCGTTATCGCGGATTGGATGGATGAGGGCGGGGTCTCCCGGCCGCAGGGAGCCGAAGACGGCTTTTATACGGGCCTCCCCGTCCCGTTCAGAACGGGCGATGGCCCCTTGGGCGATATCTCTGAATTGCGAGCCATGGAGGGTATTTCCGCCTCGGTTTATGCCGCAATCTCGCCGTTTCTATGCGCGCTGCCGTCGATTGAGCCGGTAAAAGTGAACCTCAACGCCGTATCGGCGCGCGAGGCGCCGTTGATCGTCGCGCTGACCGGAGGAAAGGTTTCGCGGCTCGCAGTCGAGGACGTCATTGCCGCGCGCCCGCCTGGCGGCTACGCCACAGCCTCGGAGTTCTGGTCTCATGAGCGGTTTCGAGGTTTTCAGGCTGACGTTAATTTTGTGCAGCGTTTCACGGCGGTAACTGCGGACTATATCGAAGCCCGCGTGGGCCTGAGGCTTAACGAAGTCGATATGGAATATCGGTTAATATTTTCGACGGGCGGGTCGCAGGCAAGGCCGACCTTGGTCTCGCGGCGATTGGGAGCCGATTGATGGCGGAGAGCCTCATCATCCAGCTTGGCGAACAGGTGGACGATCCCGTCGAATGGGCGGTTGTCCGCGACGCAATCGCGGTTGAATCTGGCGCGCTGAACAGCAGCGCAGACCTGATCGCGCTTTCGCCGCACGCAGGCGAGGGCGTGCGGGTGGTTGCGCTCCTTCCGGGCGAACAGGCGGTCCAGCGCAGCATGGTTGCGCCGCCACGGCGAGCGGACCGCTTGAAGGCGGCTGCTGAACTGCTTTTGGAGGACGAACTCGCCGAGCCCCCTGAGGCGCTGCATATCGTGACCGCTTCTGGAGACAATGGCGGGCTCGTCCTCGCGGTGCGCAAATCAGTCGTTCGAGACTGGCTGGCGATCTTTGCGGCTGCGGGTCTGCGACTTGATCATCTGTGTCCGGATTTCACAGCGCTTGGCGGCTCGGTAGCGCAGCCGGTCTGCTTGATCCGGCGCGAGCGGCTGATTTTCTCGAATGGCGTTAAAGGTTTCGCAATCGAGATGTCGCTCGCCCCAACCATTCTCGAAGCCGCGCTGAAGACGCAAGCCGGCGACGCCAAACCGCGTGTCATTTTCCATGGCGAGGGCGAGCTGGCTGACTGGATCGACGGCGCGAAGAACCGCAGCAGCGGTGGCGACTTTTCCACGGTCGCAGAAATCTATTCGCAAAATATTGGGCAGGGCGCAGCGGTTAATCTTCTGTGCGGCGAGTTTCGTCGCCGCCAGACGCAGGCCTTCGATATCCAACGCTGGCGCCGCGCCGGGTTTATCGGCTCGGGCCTCGCGGCCAGCCTGGCTGTACTGGCCATCGCCGGAGGGGTGCGCGAAGGCAGACTGGCCAACCAATACGAAAAGCAGGCGTCGGCAGTTTATCGTCAGGCGTTCCCTGACGCGCCATTGCAGGACATGCGCGCGTCAGCGCGGGCGATGCTCGCCAGTGAAGCGGGCTCAGAGTCTTTCGTCTCTATGAGCTCCAAACTTGCTGCAGCGCTCGAAAGGCACGAGACGGTAACCGTTGACCGTATCCGTTTCGACAGCCGCCGGGGACAATTTGCGTTTACGATCCGCAGTCAGACGGACGCCGAGATAGAAGCCTTCCGCACGACGCTCGCGAGCGAGGGGCTCGCTGTACGGGATGGCGGCGGCTATCGGCGCACGAACGCCGGCTGGACCGGTGACTTGATCGCAGGCCGCGTATGAAAAATTTTTTGGCGAAGTTGAACCAGCGCGAAAGATTGTTCGTGTTTGCGGGCGGCGGCATCATTGCAATTCTCGTCCTTTTTCAATTTGTGGTCAGCCCGCTAATTGAATGGCGATCGGGGCAACGCCGGGATCTTGAGCGCATGCGGGATTTGCACCGCGTGGTAACTGCCGCCGCGGCCAGCTCAGGAAACGTCAGCAGTGGAGATATCGATCGCACTACGCCTCTGCGCACCGTCATAACCCAGACATCGCAGTCTTCCTCCGTCAGCCTGAACCTCGTTAACGTGCGCGAGGAAGGAAACGTTGAAGTTGTCGCAAGCGTAAGCGATGGCGCTGGGCTGTTTGCGTGGATCGCCCTGCTTGAGAGTCGCTATGCAGTGCGCGTCGAAAGCGCTGATATTGCGCGCGACGCCAATGTCGCAGGAACGCTCCGGGCCCAGATTACCTTCTCGCGCGGGGGCGGCTGATGGGTGACGTTGAAGGTATGTCGCGCCGCGCTAGAGGTTTGCGCGGCCTCGCTTTGGTTTTTGGCGTCGTGGCGTTGGCGACGGTCGTCGTCACTGCGCCCGCGAGCCTTGTCGCGTCTGTCGCCGCCGAAAGCCTCGGTTCGCGCATCAGCTTTGGTGGGACGCAAGGATCGCTCTGGCGAGGCGAACTTGTTGCTGTAGCCGTTGATGGTGTTCTTGTAGGCGACGTTGCATTTACGGTCTCGCCGTATAGCCTCCTTGTCGGCGCCGTCCAGATGGACTTTACAGTCGGCAAGGGCGCGGCGAGTGGCGAGGGCAAAGCACGCCTTGCGCTTATAGGACGAGCTTTCGAACTTCGCGACGCCCGCATCGACTTTAACCTCGCGTCCATTCGCAATTATACCTTGTTCGGCGCAACCTATTCCGGACAGCTCAAGGCTGAGGTCGCGCATTTGAAACTGACGCGCTTTGGCTGCGCCGCTGCGGATGGGCGCATCGAGACGACTGTTTTATCGCGCCTTAGCCAACAGACGATTGGCGAGGCGCTCGTTCTCTCTGGGCCAGCCTCCTGCGCCGATCGCGCGCTTGCCGTTAATCTGATCGGCGAAGCCTCTGCCGGGCGAGCGGATATCGGCGTCGTCATCGCACCGGATTTCACTTATGAACTGATGGCTGCTGTGAAACCGGAACGCAGCGAATTGCGCACTGCTCTGAAACTCATCGGCTTCGAGATACGGGGAGAAGTCATGTCATTCGACGTTCGCGGTGAATTGAAAGGAATGAAGTCGTGATAGCTGGAAGGGTGGCGATCACGCTCAGCGCAAGCCTATTGGTTGCGGGCTGTACATCAACTGGTGAAAAACCGGCGCCTGCAACAGCTTCGTCGGCGTCGGCGCTGCCCGAAGCGGGCTTTATTCTCAACCAATTGCCCGACTCGAGCTTGCCGCGCGGCAAATGCGGCATGATCCTCTGGACGCTGACGGACGGCGCCCCCGCGGCGGTTTTCCGGTTTGTTGCGGGCGACGTGGCCGATGTATCGCTAAAGGGAAAGCCGATGAAGTTGCGCGCCTTGGAGGTATCAGGCCGCAGCGAATTCGGGGTCTCAGAACGGCAGGTTTTCCTGACGCCGGACTCCGTGCGCGTGACAACGGAATTCAGATTCGGTCTCGGTTTTGACGGCGGCGTCTATCTTGAGCGCGCGCTCATTTCTGTCGAGGATGAAGCGGGCTGGAAATCGGTGTCGCCCGCGGCCGGCATCGCTGGATGCCGCCGCTGAGCGTTGTCGCCGAAGCGGGCCGACATCACCCATGGTGCAAAATAATGGCGGCGATGCCTATAACGACGCCGAGGCTCGCCACGGCATAGCCCCGCCGTTGCGGCGCTTGTGCAGCATGCGGCCCCAGATGCGCGACGATGACATAGATAAGTCCGCCGGCGGTTGCTCCGAGCAGCGGACCGAGCGGCACGTCCATTGCGCTGTCGACGAAATAGGCTGTCGTTATTGTCCCTAGTACCGTCGTGAGTGAAGCGGCGAAGAATGCGATGATGACGGACGATCGCACGCTGAGACCGGCATTTCGCAACAGGAAAAAGCCGATGACCCCTTCGGGAAACTCGTGCAGCAACAGCCCGAGCGTCGAGAGCCATCCGGTGAATGGTTCGACATGGAACGAGAGTTGGTAGATGACCCCATCCATGAATGAATGAAAGCCGAGAGCGACGATGGAAACGTATCCGAGCGCCAAACCGGCGCCGGAGCGGCGATTTCTGACGAGCGCCGCCGAGCCGACGCCTGCGACCGTCATCACCGCAAAGCCGACGCCAATCCAGACCGGCGCATTGGTCGCGCTCGCGATCGCTTCCGGCACGAGGTGGAAGAGAACGGCGACGACCAATACGCCGACCGCGAAAGCGGAAAAATAGCTGCCGTTGCGACGGCCCCAGTCGCCGATGAGGGCCATCGACAGGAGGCCCGCCGTGCTGACGGCGGCGGCGAGAAGGCTCGCCCAAATACCAACTGGAAACTCGATCGGCACAAGCGCCCCTTAACTCGTCGACCCCGGCCGGGCGTAACGCGAAACGCGGTTTTTTCTCAGGGCGCTAATCCGATCAGTCGTCGCCCGCTTCGACCCGATCGGTTAGTTTGGACGCGCCGTCCCTCGCCCGGCGTTCCTCCAGCCACGGCCTACTTAGCCGTAGAGCCCCTAAGGCGAAGACAGGCTGGTAACAAGCATAATGTTATTTAGTCACGAAATTCTTCCCAAGCATCTCATTTGCAACCTGTTAGGTTAATCTCCGGGCTTCTGGATAGACCATTACGGACCGGCGCTTGCTGCGGTTGTGCGGCCTCGTCTATGATTAGTAAGATAAAAACCGGACCCGCCAAGGACCGATTGGTTTCATGAGCGACTGCGGCCACCACGACGAGCACACCGCCACAGGCGGGCGCCTGAAGGCTGCGCTAATCGTCATCCTTGCCTTCATGGTTGTCGAGGTCATAGGCGGGCTCCTGTCCGGCTCATTGGCGTTGTTGGCGGATGCAGCGCACATGCTGACCGACGCAATGGCGCTGGGGCTTGCCCTTGTCGCCAATTCGTTGAGCAGCCGGCCCGCTGGGCCCTATCTCCATTTCGGCTATAGGCGGGCGCAGGTGCTTGCCGCGTTCGTCAATGGACTGCTTCTCGTCGCGCTGTTGACGTGGATCGTAATCGAGGCCGTTCAGCGCATCGCTGCGCCGCAAGAAGTGGATTGGCGGTTCATGATCGTCGTCGCGGCCATCGGGCTTGCGGCGAACGCCGTCGCCTTCCGGCTGTTGCTGCCCGCGCAGCACGACAACATGAATGTGCGCGGCGCGTTGCTTCATGTGATCAGCGACCTGGCCGGTTCGGTCGCCGCCGTGGTTGCCGCCTGTATCATTGCGCTCACGGGCTGGATGGCCGCCGATCCGATCCTATCCATCCTCGTCGCTGTGCTGATCGGCCGAGCGGCCTGGCTGCTACTTCGTGATTCTGCCCATATTTTGCTGCAGGGAGCGCCCCGAAATTTCGACGTGACGGCCATGACGCGCGATCTGATGGGCCGCGTCGCCGATATTGAGGACATCCATGGCGTCCGCGTCTGGCAGATGGCGCCCGGCCACTTGCAACTCACCATGCACGCCAAGCTTCGCAAATCCGCTGATGGAGAACAAACGCTGGCGTTGTTGAAAGAAACGCTGGCGCAGAATTTTGGCATTACTGATGCGACGGTGCAGATCGCTTGTGAGCCGTCCTGCTTGAAGCCCGCAGAAACGGATTTCGATCACGCACATGGCCATGCTGATCCGAAAGCCGAGGGGCCTGCGCGCGGCGTCGTCGTGCCGCTGCCGCGCAAAGCGACGACCGGACCGCAGCCGGCGCGGTGATATCAGGGGCGGCGCTGCCCAAACAGCTCAAGCGAAGGGTTCGAGCCGGCGTCTCCGACAGGATTTGAACCTGTGGCCCCCAGATTAGGAATCTGGTGCTCTATCCTGCTGAGCTACGGAGACTTGCCGACCCGAACGGGTTGAGAAATAGCGGTTGCAGACCGTCAGGCCAACTCCTGCCCCGCTCGCCGCGCAGGAATAATTCGAGATCGCCGCAATCGCGATTCCAATCGGCCCGGAAACCGTCCAAAATCAAGACTAGCGATTGGCGCGGGGGCGACAGGCCGGCCATCCATGGGAGAGCATCATGAACAGAACCAGCGCACTCATATTGCTGGCGGGCGTTGTTATCGCGTTCACTCTTGGGCTGCTCCTTGGAACCAACATCACGCAGGGGCGCCGCGCGATTTCGGACAGCGCCGGTAACCCGCTAATCGCGCCTGAGGCGCGCTCGTCGGAAACTCAAGCGCCGCGCCGCCCGTTTCAACAGCCGCGCGACGAGAATGCGCCGCGCGCGGCGGAAGTCCGCGATGTCGGCAGCGGATTTCAGCGCCTGCTGATCGATACCGCCGGCGACGCCCCGCGCGCCTGCCTCCAATTTGCCGAAACCCTCGATCGGTCGAAGACGCATGTCTGGGCTGACTATGTGCGCCTGACGCCGCAAGAACAGATTGTCGCGACGGCTGAGGGCCGAAGCTTGTGCCTTGCGGGCCTGAAGTTCAACGTTGACTATGACGTGACGATACGCGCGGGTCTTCCCTTCGCGGATCAACAGTCCCTGCCGCAGAATGTCTCGACCAAGATCAGCTTTGGCGACAAACCTGCCTATGTCGGCTTCGCGAGCGACGGTGTAATCCTGCCAAGGATCGACGCCGACGGACTGGGAATCGAGACGGTCAACGTCAATCGGGTGAAAATTTCGGTCTATCGCGTGCCTGATCGCGCGCTATTCCAGAAATCAATCGTTTCGGGAGAAACGGCGTCCGCTGACGATTATCTCTATGTTTATGGCGAAGAGGACGGCGAAGATCTCGGGAAGCCCGTATTTGAGAATGAACTGAACGTGAAGGGCGCGGCCAACGAGACCGCAGTCACGGTCTTTGGGCTCGCCGCCGCTGTCAGGGATGTCGCGCCTGGCGCCTATTTCGTGCGGCTGCGGGACGCTTCGCCTGCTGGCGATCCGCGCCGCCGGGCGGAGGCCTACCGATGGATTGTAAATACTGATCTCGCGATCTCATCCGTATCGAGCAAGCAGGCGCTCGACGTCTTCGTGCGGTCGATCGCCTCGGGGCGGCCGCTGCCAAACCTCAATGTCGAATTGATCGCGCGCAATAACGAAGTGTTGGGGCGCACGACGACCGGGCTCGACGGTCGAGCGCGCTTTGAGCGCGCGGCGATCAGCGGCGCGGCGCCGCTCGACCCGAAGCTGGTGCTCGCATACGGCCCACAGGATGATTTTGCAGCGCTCGATCTTCAGCGTGCGGCGCTTGACCTGTCCACCTTTGATGTCGGCGGACGTAAGGCGACGCCCATGATCGAGGCGATGACCTATTTTGATCGCGGCGTTTACCGGCCGGGAGAGACAGTGCGCTTGACCGGATTGCTCAGGGATAACGCGGGCAAGGCCGTCGAGCGCCCCTTGACCCTGACCATCCGTCGGCCCAATGGCGCAGAGTGGCGCGTCATTCGGGTGGAATCCTTCGAGACGGGCGGGTTCGTCAACAGCTTTGAACTTCCTTCATCGGCGCCGCGCGGGATCTGGCGCATTGGCGTCGCGGCAGACGGCGTCGGATCAATCGGCGCCAACAGTTTTTCGGTGGAAGACTTCGTACCCCAACGCCTCGCGGTGGCGCTTGAAGTCGACGAAACGCGACCGATCACAACGAACGAGACCCGGCCGATTGGCGTCGAGGCGCGCTACCTTTACGGCGCGCCCGCGAGCGATTTGCCAGTTGAGGGAGAGGCGCGCCTGCGCGTCGATCCCAATCCGTTCCCGGCCCATTCCCGGTTCCGCTTTGGCCTCGTCGAAGGCCGATTTGACGAGCGCATCGTCAAGCTGGCTCCGGCGATAACGAACGCCGCGGGCGAGGCGACCTTGCAGATGACGTTAAACACGCCGGCGAAAAGCGATCCGCCCCTACGGGCCGACGTCGTTGTCGGGGTGGTGGAGCCGGGTGGCCGCGCTGTTCGCGAGAGCGCCCGCATCCCGGTGCGAGGCGCTGCGCAATATGTCGGACTGGCGCTTGCCGTCGATGGCGGTGGGTTCGGGCAGGGAAAAGCCGCGGAGATCGACGCCATTCTCGTTGATCCGCAAGGCAGCCAACTCACTGGCGAGATCGAGTGGCAAATATTTGAGGAGGATTACTGGTTCGACTGGTACCGCGATGAAGGTCAATGGCGTTGGCGGCGGTCGTTCAAGGACATTCTGAAGACGGAGGGTCGCACGTCGATCGCTGCCGGTGCGCCCGCTCGCATCGTAGAGAAACTGGAACCAGGATCTTATCGTTTATCAGCCATTGCGCCGGGTGGCGGCGCGCCGAGCGACATTCGCTTTTATGTTGGCTGGCGCAGTCAGGGCGCCGGCGCAGATCGGCCCGACGAGGCGACGATGACGCTTACCTCTGAGAATGTTGCGCCCGGCGCGCGCGCGCGCCTGTTTCTGAGCGCGCCCTACGCTGGCGAAGCGCTCGTGACGGTCGCAACCGATCGCGTGCACTCCGTTCAGCGCCTGCGAGTCGACGAGGGCGGCAGGGAGATCCTGATCGATACTGATCCCTCCTGGGGCGCCGGCTTTTACGTTCTTGCAACTATCGTTACGCCGCGCAGTCCGGCGGACATTCCCGTGCCACGCAGGGCTATGGGCCTTACTTATGTGCCGATGGAGATAAGCGATCGCAAGCTCGCTATGACGCTTTCCGCTCCAGACGTGGTGCGTCCGCGTCAGTCGGTAGGCGTGGCCGTAAAGGTTGCCGGCGCGGCGCGCGGCGAAAAAGTCATGCTGACGCTGGCCGCCGTTGACGAAGGCATCCTCAGGCTGACGAAATTCGCCTCGCCCGACCCGGTCGAATATTTTTTCGGCAAGAAAGCGCTCGGCGTTGAGGTTCGTGACGACTACGGACGGATCCTGAATGCAAATCTTGGCGCAGCGGCCCGTTTCGGCGGCGATCAGATCGGCGGCGAAGGACTGACTGTCGTACCGACCAAGAGCGTTGCGATCTTCTCCGGCCCAGTCGCACTCGGTCCGAACGGCGAAGCCGTTGTCACGCTCGACATACCCGATTTCAACGGCGAATTGCGCTTGATGGGCGTGGCATGGAGCGCAACCCGTCTTGGATCAACCGCACGTCCCCTTACCGTGCGCGATGAAGCGCCAGCTTTGCTCGCCCTCCCGAGGTTCTTGGCGCCTGGCGACGAAGCGCGCGCAGCTTTGCTTGTGGACAATGTCGAAGGTCGCAGCGGCGATTATTCCATCAGCGTTTCTTCGGACGGCGCGTTGAGCGCTGACTTCGCAGACACGCTTGCGCTGGCTCCCGGTCAGTCGCGGCGCGTTGCCGTTCCCCTGCGGGCGCGTGAATTAGGCGTCGCCACAATTGATCTCAACCTGAAAGGTCCTGCAGGAATCGGGGTTGAGCGGGCCTACCCGATCCAAGTCAGAACGCCATTCATGCCGGTGACTGAGACGAGCGTTCGATCGCTTCAGCCGGGCGAATCGATTTCGCTCACAAGCGCGCTGATCGCGCCGTTCTCGCCAGAAGCGGTCGCGACATCCGTGTCGTTTTCGCGCTTGCGTGGGATTGACCCGGCGCCGCTATTGCAGTCGCTCATTCGCTATCCTTACGGATGTTCCGAGCAATTGACGAGCGTTGCGCGCCCACTGCTAAGTTTCAACGCGCTTGGGTCCGAGATTGGCGCCGATCCTGATCCGGCGGTACGCGCTCGCGTGCAGGGAGCTGTGAACGACCTCCTCGACCGTCAGGGTCCGGATGGCGCATTTGGGCTCTGGCGCGAGGGAGATCGCGGCGCAAGCGGCTGGCTGGGGGCATATATCACTGAATTTCTCCTCCGCGCCCGGCAAGACGGTTACGCCATTCCGGACACGGCGATCAGCCGCGCGTTGAACGCCATGTCGGAAGTCTCACGCATCGATCGCTATTCCAATGTCGACTACGTAACGGGATCGCTCGACGATGCGGCGACGGCTGAGCAAAGGCTCGGCGCGTCGACATATGCGCATTATGTATTGACGCTGGCGGGCAGGGGAGACCTCTCGGAACTCCGGTATCTGCACGACTCGCTTCTCGACCGCATGCGCAGCCCCCTGACGCTCGCCCATCTGGGAGCCGCTCTATCGCGGCTCGGCGATCGCGCCCGAGCGCTCAACGCCTTCTCGCGGGCGAACGAGGCGATCGGCTGGGACGACGAGGCGGACTATTATCAAACGCCGCTGCGCGATGCGGCGGGGCTTGTGGCGGCGATGGCTGAGACAGCGTCCGCGCCGCAATTCGATGTTGTTACGGATCGCTTCGCAAGCTTGATAAAAGACCCGGATGAGCTTCACACGCAGGAAAAAGCCTATTTGCTTGCGGCGGCGCGAGCGCTGCTGGATCGCACCGGCGATGTGTCGATCGCCCGAGACGGCGCGCCTGCGGCGCTTTCCGGTCCGGCGCCTGCATTCGAACTGACTGCGGGCGATCTCGCAAAGGGCGCAACATTCCGGAACGATTCCCAAGGTCCCCTATTCGTCACGACAACTGTCTCCGGCGCGACGATCGCTGCGCCGGCAGCTTCTTCCAGCGGCCTCGAGATCATTAAGCGCATCGCGACAGAAGACGGACGTGACGCCAATCTTAGTGCGGTGAGGCAGTCGTCGCGATTTGTCGTTGTCTTATCCGGTCGTGCGCTAGCCGATCGGCGTCACCCTGTCATCGTCGCTGATCTCCTGCCGGCTGGTTTCGAGATTGAGGCCGTGCTCAGGCCCGAAGACGGAGCCGGTGAAAATGTTTCTGGTCCCTACAAATGGATCGGGCCTATCTCAACGCCGAAGATCGCCGAGGCGCGCGACGACCGGTTTGTTGCGGCGATTGATCTGCGCCAGGAGAGTTTCACGCTGGCCTATCTGGTGCGCGCGGTCACGCCTGGTCGCTTTACTCTGCCCGGTGTCGTCATTGAGGACATGTATCGACCTGGGGTCTATGCGCGAACAGCGACGCAGACCGTGGCGATCGCAGCTGAATGAAAAGCGGCCTTGAAAAAGCTCGACCAAAGCTGCGGCTAAACTGCCTGCGATGGACGTTGCCAGCCATTGTTTTGTTTATCAGCGCCACTTTTGTTGCGGACCGGTTTTTTCCGCCGCCGCTGTCACGCGCCGACGATCTTGGGGCAATCGTTCTCGATCGCAACGGTCGGCATCTGCATGCTTTCGCCAACAGCGAAGGGCGCTGGCG
>JBGTFV010000214.1:0-5482 GCA_041747095.1 Parvularculaceae bacterium | reverse complement strand
GACCGCATGCGCAGGACAAACTTTATCTCGGTTACAGCGATATGGGCGTCATACTCGCCGAGCTCTCGCGTCGATGCATTGGAACGCCCTGTCACGGTCCGATGCCCGCCGACATCAATCGCGACGGCGGCGAAGCGGCTGTCGCCCGCGCGCTCGCGTTTCTGGTCGAGCGCGATGCCGATTCGCTTGAGCCATCGGCGCGCCAGTTCGAGCGCGCCTTCGCCTTTAACATCACGATACTCGCTCATCTATTGGGCGCCGGGGCGGCGCCCGACTTCACCGGCGCAGCGCTGCTGCTTGAGGACGTCGACGAACATCTCTATCGCATTGATCGCGCCATGTGGCAGATCACGTCGAGCGCCAATGTGCGCGGCGCGGCAGGCATTCTGCTCGGGCGCGTGTCGAAAATCCCACCGAACGATCCGGTCTTCGCCTATTCGGCGGAAGAGATCGTTTCTTATTGGTGCCAGCGCGCCGGACTGCCTTTTCTCGGCGCCGCCGATATCGGGCACGATGCAGGCAACCGCATTGTCGCGATGGGCAAGCCTCCGCGCGCGCTGATGATGGCGTGATCGCGCGCACGACCCCGTTCTCTCGATCTATTGACCCGCCCGAGCGCCGATGCTCATTGTCCTGAAGTTCAAAGCTGCTGGAGATATCGATTGATATTCGGCCTTGACGCCTTTGCGCCGGTCGCCGCCGCTCTGGTCCTCCTTGTTCTGTTCATTTCATTCGCGCGCGAATGGCGCTCGCCTGAAGTGAGCGCGCTCGGCGCGCTCGCGGCGTGCCTCCTTCTCGGCATTCTGTCGAGCGACGATCTCATCGGGGTCATGTCGAACTCGGCCCCGATAACGATCGGCGCCCTGTTCATCGTATCGGCGGCGCTCGTGCGCACCGGCGTGCTCGACGCGCTCGCCAACGCCATCATTAGCCGCGTGGGAGATCGTCCGCGAGCGGCGGTTGTCGGTTTTCTTGTTCTCATCGCACTGCTCTCGGCGTTCATGAACAACACGCCTCTCGTTATGCTGATGATCCCCGTCGCAACGCGCTTGTCAGAGCGATTGAAGGAATCAGGCTCGCAGCTGCTCATCCCGCTGTCTTACGCCGCCATCCTCGGCGGCACATGTACGCTGATCGGCACGTCGACGAACATCCTGGTCGACGGCGTGGCGCAGGCGCATGGCATGGCGCCATTCCATATTTTCGAGATTGCTCCCGTTGGCGTTGTCGCAGCGCTCGCCGGCGTCATATTCCTCGCCGCCTTTCGGCACCTCCTTCCCGAACGCACCGCAATGGGGGACGTGCTCGCGCAGAACCAGCCAGCCCGGTATATCGTCGAGATCGTCATCGAGGACGAGAGTCCGTTCATTGGACAGAAGCCGCTTGAGGCCAAGGCGTTCAACGAGGCGGACCGGCGCGTTGTCGACGTGGTGCGCGGCGACGCTTCGCTCCGCCGCGAGATGCGCGACGTGGTGCTGCGAGAAGGCGATATCGTCGTCATGCGTTCGCCGGTCGCGGAAATTCTGGCGATGAAAGAGACCGGCGAAATGAAAGCGCCCGAAGCCGGTTTGCAGCCGCTGAGCGCGCGTTCATCGATTCTCGTGGAAATCCTGCTCGCGCCCGGCGCCAAGTTCATCGGCAAGACACTGCGCCATTTGCGGCTGCGGCGCCGGTACGGGGTTTATCCGGTGGCGTTGCACCGGCGTTCGGCCAATCTCTCCGACCGGTTCGAGACGACGCGGCTGGAAGTCGGCGACACGATCTTGATTGAGGGCGCGCCGGAAGATTTAAAGCGCCTCGTGGACGACAACGATCTCGTCAACGTTGCAACGCCGACCGAGCGCGCGATGCGCCGCCGACACGCGCCGATAGCGATCGGGACAATCCTCGGCGTGGTCGCCATGGCCTCGCTCGGGCTGATCCCCATCGCGGCCGCGGCGACGATCGGCGCTGCGCTCGTTCTCGTAACGCGGTGCGTCGAGCCCGATGAAGCTTTCGCGGCCGTAGACTGGCGGATCATTACGCTGATCATCGCCATGCTGGCGATCGGCAAGGCGGTCGAGAATACGGGGCTGATCGAGATTCTGGTCGGCGCGGTGGCGCCTGCGCTCAGCATGGCCCCGCCGATCATCGCGCTGGCGCTCGTCTATGTGCTCGCCTCGATGCTGACCGAGATCGTCACCAATAACGCGGTCGCCATCATCGTCACGCCGGTCGCCATCGCGCTCGCGGATAGTCTCGGCGTCGACGCACGCGCCTTCGTTGTCGCCATCATGTTTGCGGCGAGCGCCAGTTTCCTGACGCCAATTGGCTATCAGACGAATACGCTCGTTTACACGGTCGGCGGGTACAAGTTTACGGATTATCTCCGTCTTGGCTCGCCGCTGAACGCGTTGACTGGCGTGATCGCCGTTCTGCTCATCCCAGTTTTCTGGCCAATCTGACCCGATTACGGACTACAGAGCGGCCCCAATCGGCTTAAATATTCGTTTTCCTCCCGGTTTCCGGCATGAACGGAATTCCACTCGGCGGGAAAACGCCCTAGGGTCGCCCCGCAATAATCGACTGAATGGCTGTCTGGTTAATCGGAGAATTCCAATGACGTTATGGATCAGCCCCCGCGCGGGGCTTTTGGCGCTTTGCGCGTTCGGACTGGCTGCGTGCGGATCGGAAAAATCCGCGCCTGCGGCCGACGCCCCGGTGGAAACGGCTGAAACGCCGGTTGAGACGGTTCCGGGCGAAAGCGCGTCTACGGAACTCGCCGAGCCAGATCCTGCCGCGATGGCGGCGGCGGCGGAGCTCGCGGCGGCGAACCTCGCCAAGGCGGAGGCTTTTTTATCCGAGAACGCCAAGAACAAAGCCGTCAAAAAAACCGCATCGGGCCTGCAATATGAAGTCGTCACGGAAGGTCCCGCTGACGGGTTTCAGCCGAAGGCGAGCGATCTTGTCGACGTGCATTACGTCGGTACGCTGATCGATGGCGTTGAGTTCGACAGTTCTCGCGCGCGCGGCGAGCCGGCGCGCTTCCCGCTTAACCAGGTGATCCCGGGCTGGACGGAAGGCGTGCAGCTTATGAGCGAAGGGGACAAGTTCCGCTTCTTCATTCCGCCGGCACTTGCCTATGGCGCCGAGGGCACCCCCGGCGGTCCGATCGGCCCGAATGAGGCCCTGATTTTCGAAGTGGAGCTATTGAAAGTGACGAGTCCCGAACGCAATCTGGCGACTGCGACCAAATTCCTTGAGGAAAACGCCGGCAAGGATGGCGTCGTCACCACGGCGAGCGGCCTGCAGTACCAAATCGTCACCGAAGGCAAAGCGGACGGCAAGCAACCGACCGAATCGAACGTCGTGAAGGTGAACTATCTCGGCACGCTCATTGGCGGCGAAAAATTCGACTCCTCCTATGACCGCGGCCAGCCCATTGAGTTCCCGCTCGGTCAGGTTATTCCGGGCTGGGTTGAAGGCGTGCAATTGATGAGCGAAGGGGACAAATTCCGCTTCTTTATTCCGCCGGCGCTCGCTTATGGCGAACGCGGCACGCCCGGCGGTCCCATCGGGCCGAACGAAGCGCTGATTTTCGAAGTCGAACTCCTCGAAGTGAAGTAGTTCCTGAGCGGATCACCCCATCTAGGCGGCCTCAAAATTGCCGCCGGGATTTTTCTATCCCGGAACAACGATTCCGCGCTTGACCGCGTCGCGCGCGCCGATGCGGGCGATCCAATCATTGACGCGCGCATGTTCCGGTGCGTTGGCGGGATCGAGCGCTGCGCTCAGCGGCCCGGTCAAGGCGGCGACGACCCACGGATAGGCGGCGATGTCGGCGATCGAATAATCGCCCGCAAGGAAAGGCGCGCCGCCAAGGCGCTTTTCCATAACGCCAAGAATGCGTAAGGTTTCGTCGCGGTAACGCTTGATCGCATACGGAATTTTCTCGCTGGCGAAGACGCCGAAATGTCCAAGCTGGCCGAACATGGGGCCGACCGATCCCATCTGGAACATCAGCCACTCAAGCGTTGCAGCGCGCGCCGGCCCGGCGGATGGCAATAACGGCGAGGCAGTTTTCTCCGCCAGATAAATCAGGATGGCGCCGGACTCGAATACCGACACGCCCGTGTCATGGTCGACGATGGCGGGGATCTTGTTGTTTGGCGAGATCTTCAGAAATTCCGGCGCGAACTGTTCGCCATTAGAGATGTTGACGGGGTATACCTTGTACGGAAGGCCAAGCTCTTCCAGCGCGATAGAGATCTTGCGTCCGTTAGGGGTTGTCCATGTGTACAGATCAATCATGGTTTTATTCCTGAATTGGGCGAGCGCCCGTGCGTTAACTTCCGCTCGCAGATGGGGGCGCAAGGCGAGGCGTCAACGACTGCTCGCGCGCGTGTGAACGGCGCCCGGCCGGCCAGGGAAACAGTTCCGCGATCCGCGCGCTGGACATATAAGGAAATCCTTATATGTTATCGGCGCAGTGACGAGGCCGCCAATGTCCAAGCCCGAAATTTCTTCCAATCTCGACCCATCGCGCGATCCGTTTCCCGGGCGCCAGGCGCGAATTGAAGCGCTCAAGGCGGCGCTTGAGGCGCGCATTCTCGTGCTCGACGGCGCGGCGGGTACGTTCATTCAGGGCTATGAACTTGACGAGGCCGGCTATCGCGGCGAGCGGTTCCGGGATTGGCGCGCTGACGTGCGCGGTAACAACGATCTCTTGATCCTGTCGCGGCCTGAACTCGTGCGCGAGATGCATGAAGCCTATTTCGCCGCCGGCGCCGACATCGTCGAGACCAATACATTCTCGGCGACCACCATTGCGCAGAGCGATTACGAGATGGCCCATCTCGCCTATGAACTGAACGTCGAGGGCGCCCGCATTGCGCGGGCGGCGGCGGAGGAATTCACGCGCGCGGGCGCGCCGAGGTGGGTCGCGGGGGCCATCGGGCCGACGAACCGCACGGCTTCGATCTCGCCCGATGTGAACGATCCCGGCATGCGAAATGTTGATTTCGACACGCTGGCGCAATCCTATGGCGAAGCGGCGCGCGGGCTAATTGAGGGCGGCGCAGACGCCATCCTGATCGAGACGATCTTCGACACGTTGAACGCCAAGGCGGCGGTGTTCGCCGTGCGCGAACTCTTCGACGACCTCGGGTTCGAAGTGCCGATCATGTTATCGGTGACAATCACCGACCAATCCGGGCGGACCCTGTCGGGCCAAACGCCGGAAGCGTTCTGGTACGCGATGCGTCACGCCCAACCGTTGAGCGTCGGCGTGAATTGCGCGCTCGGGCCGGACCTGATGCGCCCCTTCGTAGCTGACCTGTCGAGGGTCGCGGATTGTTATCTCTCGGCCTATCCGAATGCGGGCCTGCCGAACGCCTTCGGCGGCTATGACGAGACCCCGGACTCGATGACGGTCCACCTTCGGGAGTGGGCGACGAGCGGCCTCCTCAATATCGTTGGCGGCTGCTGCGGCACCACGCCCGCG
>JBGTFV010000213.1:0-7018 GCA_041747095.1 Parvularculaceae bacterium | reverse complement strand
ACCGCCGTTGCGATCACCTGCTTAACGAGGCGCGCCGGAATGGCGAAGCCAATGCCGTTCGAGCCGCCCGACCGCGAATAGATCGCGGTGTTCACGCCGATGAGCCTGCCGTCAATGTCGACGAGAGCGCCGCCGGAATTACCCGGGTTGATGGCCGCGTCCGTCTGAATGAAGAACTGATAATCGGAAATTGACACCGCCGTCCGCGCCAGAGCGGAAACAATCCCGCTCGTGACGGTCTGGCCAACGCCGAAGGGATTGCCGATGGCGAGCACCACATCGCCCACCTCAGCGGCGTCCGAATTCGCGAATTCGAGGAAGGGCAACGGCTCGCCCGCCTCTATGCGCAGCACCGCGAGATCGGATTTAGGATCGGCGAGGATCAGGCGCGCCGGAAACTCTCGCCGGTCAGCGAATACGACCCGTATTTCCTGCATGCCCTCGATGACATGATTGTTCGTCACAATGACGCCGTCGGGGCTGACGATGACGCCTGAGCCCAGCGAGTTCTGCGTTTGGGGACCGGCCCCGAAGACGCGGTCAAAGAACGGGTCGCCCGTCGTGCGGTTCACCGTCCGCCGAGTGTAGATGTTGACGACCGCGGGCGCAGCCTTCTCGACCACCGGCGCAAATGACATGCGCACGTCGGCCATAGAGGCGGGCGCGACCCGGGTGTGCGTCGTGATCGCCTCTCCCTTCATCTCGGGTCCGGGCGCAGCGTCAGCCGCCGGCTGGCCGCAGGCCGCGCTCAAAAGTGAGGCGAATCCGGCAAAGGCGGCGGCAAGGAAACGGATCATGGGTGGGTCTCCGGAAAGCGTGTCTGCCTCGGCAACGTAGCGATCCGCGCCCGGAGTTCAATGCGCCCCGAACCGCCAGAACGCTGCCTGACGCTACCTAATGACCAGCGTCGGCGACGGGATGGTCCGGAAAAGCATTAGGCGGCCGCTCCGGCCGCCCTGCTTTCAGCCTAAAGCGGGAAGATAGCCGCCGCTATTCCTCGCCGTCCTCGGCGCCTGGGACCGGGCCGGAATCCTTGCCCTTGGCGGTCTCGTCGCGGTCGACAAACTCGATCACCGCCATCGGGGCGTTATCGCCATAGCGAAAGCCCGCCTTCATGATGCGGATGTAGCCGCCGCTGCGCGCGTTGTAGCGCGGGCCGAGGGTGTCGAAGAGCTTCTTGGCTTGAGTCTCGTCGCGCAGGCGCGAAACGACGAGCCGACGAAGGTGCAGCGCGCGCGTCTTATCCTTGTCGGCGTGCTTGGCCATGGTGACGAGCTTCTCGACGATCGGGCGCAACTCTTTCGCTTTCGGCAACGTCGTCGTGATCTGCTCGTGCTTGATGAGGGCGGCCGCCATATTGGCGAACATCGCCTGACGGTGCTCATGCGTCCGGTTCAGCTTGCGCAGGGCAAATCCGTGTCTCATCGGTCTTCTCCTTGGTCCGCCGACCCGTAGCCTGCGCGGACGTCAATTCCTATTCGTCGTATTTCTTGGCGAGGTCTTCGATGTTTTCCGGCGGCCAGTCCGGCACATCCATGCCGAGGTGCAGGCCGAGGGCGGCGAGGACTTCCTTGATCTCGTTCAGCGACTTTCTACCAAAGTTCGGAGTACGGAGCATTTCCGCCTCCGTCTTCTGGATGAGATCGCCGATATAGACGATGTTGTCGTTCTTCAGGCAGTTCGCGGAACGGACGGAAAGTTCCAGCTCGTCGACCTTGCGCAGCAGCGCCGGGTTGAAGGGCAGTTCTTCGCGCGCAGAGCCGCCAAAGTCTTTTTTCGGCTCGTCGAAATTGACGAAGATCTGCAGCTGGTCCTGCAGGATGCGTGCGGCATAGGCCGCCGCATCGTCCGGCGTCACTGAACCGTTGGTCTCGATCTCGAGCACGAGACGGTCGTAATCGAGAACCTGTCCCTCACGCGTGTTTTCAACGCGGTAGGCGACGCGCTTGACCGGCGAATACAGGCTGTCGACCGGGATAAGCCCGATGGGCGCATCTTCCGGGCGGTTGCGGTCGGCGGGCACATACCCTTTGCCTGACTGCACAACGAGTTCCATGCGCAGCGAGGCGCCTTCGTCGAGGTGACAAAGCACATGGGATTTGTCGAGGATATCAACCGCCGAGTTCGGCTCAATGTCGCCGGCGGTCACGGGGCCGGGCGTGGATTTCTTGAGCACCAGCCGCTTCGGCGTATCGGCGTGCATCCGCATGGCGAGCTGCTTAACGTTCAGAACGATGTCCGTTACATCCTCGCGCACGCCCGGAATGGACGAGAACTCGTGCACGACGCCGTCAATCTGAATCGAGGTCACCGCCGCGCCCTGAAGGGACGACATCATGATCCGACGCAGACTGTTTCCGAGCGTCAGGCCGAACCCGCGCTCGAGCGGCTGGGCGACGATCGTCGCGCGGCGCGGGTCGGGGCCCGCCGCCACTTCCAGCTTGCTCGGTCGGATCAGTTCCTGCCAGTTCTTTTCAACCATGGCGCTTTTTGCTCCGTTGGGCGGCGTGCCGCCCCTAAATGCTTCCAAAAACGGGCGTTCTCCGCCCGGCAGTCGTTATGCGCAGCAGGCGCGCCTCAAACCCGGCGACGCTTGCGCGGACGGCAACCATTGTGCGGAATGGGCGTTACGTCCTTGATGACATTGACGGTAAGGCCCGCTGATTGAAGCGCGCGCAGGGCGCTCTCCCGTCCCGAGCCCGGACCGCGAACCTCAACGTTCACAGTCTTCAGCCCGTGCTCCATCGCTTTCTTCGCGGCGTCTTCAGCGGCAAGCTGCGCCGCATACGGCGTCGACTTCCGCGAGCCTTTAAATCCCATTCCGCCAGCGGACGACCAGGCCACGGCGTTGCCCTGCTCGTCCGAGATGGTCACCATCGTGTTGTTGAACGATGCGTTCACATGCACCACGCCGGAGGTGATGTTCTTGCGTTCGCGGCGGCGTACGCGCTGTGCGGGAGCGGGAGCTTTCGCCATTTTTTCTCGTGTCCTTACCAATATCCAATATCGCGCGGCGCCAGGCGGCCGGGCCGATTACTTCTTCTTGCCGGCGATCGGTTTCGCCGGTCCCTTACGGGTCCGGGCGTTCGTGTGGGTGCGTTGTCCGCGCACTGGCAGGCCGCGGCGGTGACGCAGCCCGCGGTAGCAGGCCTGGTCCATCAGGCGCTTGATGTTGACGGCCACTTCGCGGCGCAAATCGCCCTCGACCGTGTAGTCGGCGTCAATCGTCTCGCGGATCTGGAGCACTTCGGAGTCGGAGAGTTCGTTGACCCTGCGCTCAAGCGCGATGCCGACTTTCTGGCAGATTTCATGGGCTTTGGACGGGCCAATGCCGTGGATATAGCGCAAGGCAATCAGCACGCGCTTGTTAGTCGGTATGTTGACGCCTGCGATACGGGCCACGATGCTTCCTCGTTCTCTCAAAAATTCTTCGCCCGCAAACACGCCGGGGCGACGGCGCGGGCCCGTGAAACTGGGCCCCATACAAAACTGCCCGGTTAACCCTACCCGTAAAAGGGGGCCGAACCAAGATACGCGCCTGTCAGACGGAGGCGCGTAAATAAGGCGTCAACGGTGACGGCGTCAACACCAAAGGCGCAGCAAACGCAAAAATTCGCGTCTCCTGGAGGCCGATGAGCGCCATGAACGCCATCGGTAGGAAAAAACGCGGTCAGGCGGCGCTATCCAGAACGGCGGAGATAGCGCCCGCAACTTCGTCAATCGGCTTCATTCCATCAACTTTGTAGAGCTTGCCCTGCGCCTCATAGAACGGAATCAAAGGCGCGGTCTGCTCGCGATAAACCTTCTGGCGATGTCGGAACGTCGCCTCGTCATCGTCCGGCCGGACAGGCAGCCCCTTCGCTTTCGTTTCCTCGACGCGCGAGCGCAGCCGATGGACGAGTTCTTCTTCGTTGACCACGAGTTCGATCACGGCGTTGAGCCTGCGCCCGGTCCGCGCGAGAACCCGGTCTATCATCTCCGCTTGACCGACTGTGCGCACCGCGCCGTCGAGAATGAACCCCTTTTTACAGTCGGTCTTGCCAATGCGGCTCGTCAGGATCTCTTCAATGATCTCATCGGAAACGAGATCGCCACGTTTGATGATCGCTTCTACCTTTTTGCCCAGAGCCGAACCGCTGTCGCGTTCAGCCCGCAGCATGTCGCCGGTTGAAAGCTGGGGGATCGCCCGACGCTCCATGATCAGCTCGGCTTGCGTGCCTTTTCCGGCGCCGGGTGGGCCAAGGAGGATTAGGATCATTTCTTGGCCCCTCGCAGCTTCGATTTCTTGATCAGGCTCTCATACTGCTGGGCGAGAAGATGGCCCTGGATCTGCCCGACGGTATCGAGCGTCACCGAAACGACAATCAGCAAGGACGTGCCCCCGAGATAGACGGGAATGTTCGGGTATTGCGCGCGCAGGAATTCCGGCACGAGGCAAACGAACGTAAGGTATATCGCGCCGATAAACGTCAGGCGGGTCAGCACATAATCCAGATATTCCGCCGTGCGCGCCCCTGGCCGGTAACCCTGAATAAACCCGCCATATTTTTTCAGGTTGTCCGAGACGTCTTGCGTATTGAAAACGACGGACGTGTAGACGAACGCGAAGGCGAAAATTCCTGCGGCGTAGAGCGCCATATACATTGGCCGGCCGGGCGCAAAAACGATCTGGAGATTTTGCAGCCATTCTGGCGCCCCCTGCCCCACCGCGCTCGCGGCCGTCGCGGGCAGCAACAACAAGGATGAAGCGAAAATCGGCGGAATAACGCCGGCCGTATTGAGCTTCAGCGGCAGGTGGGACTTCTCGCCCTGCGTCATGCGCATGCCTACCTGACGGCGCGGATACTGCACGATGATGCGCCGCTGCGACCGCTCGATGAAGACAACAAACGCAATCAGCGCCAGCGACATGACAATGACAAGCACGACTACGCCGCCCGGCAAGGACTGACCGCCAGCGGTGCCGCGGCCAAGCGCAAGCAGGCCAACCGCGGCCCGCGGCAACTCGGCGACGATGCCCGCGAAAATGATCAGCGATACGCCGTTGCCAATACCGCGCGCCGTGATCTGCTCGCCCAGCCACAACAGGAACATCACCCCGCCAACAAGCGTGACGACGGTCGTAAGGATAAAAAGAGGCCCCGGATCGGCGACGATCGGGATGCCGCCGCCAGCGTTTGACTGCAGCCCGACAGCGATGAAGTAGCCCTGCAGGGTCGCCAGAAAGACGGTCAGGTAGCGCGTGTACTGGTTGATCTGGCGCCGTCCCTGCTCGCCTTCTTTCTTCAGAGCCGTCAAAGTCGGGATCACTGCAGTCATCAATTGTATGATGATCGACGCTGAGATGTAGGGAACAATATTCAGCGCGAAGATGGCCATCCGTTCGACGGCGCCGCCTGCGAAAATGTTCAGGGTGCCGAGAAGGCCGCCGGTCTGAGACTGGAACTGCGCGGCGAAAGCTTCCGGGTTGATCCCGGGGATCGGAACGAACGTGCCAAGGCGATAGACGATTAGTGCGCCGAGCGTAAACCACAGGCGTTTTTGCAACTCCTGCGCTTTCGCGAACGATGAGAAATTGATGTTGGACGCAAACTGCTCGGCTGCTGACGTCATGAGACCCTGTTACCCGGACTTGTGCATTCGGACGGTGCGCCCGCTAAATTCCGGCGCGCGCTCACGCCAAGCTTAATCTTCCGCCGGCTAGCCGATTTACGCCACTACCCGCAAACACTCGAGCGGAACCCGTTCGCCGATACGCCCCGCGCATAAATGGGCAACCACCCACCGATACGCAAGCGCGCAAGGCGGAATGGAAGAGCCCTATTTCGCGGGCTTTTTCTTACCCTTGACCGGCTTTTCCGCAGCGTCAGCGGACGGCGCATTGAGAACCTCAACCGATCCGCCCGCCCGTTCGACCGCCGCGCGGGCGCCTGCCGTTGCGTGCGCCACTTCAATATTGAATTTCGACGTTAACTCGCCAACGCCAAGCAACCGTACGCCGTCATTTACGCGACGAACAAGGCCGGAGGCGACAAGCGCTGCAGCGTCGATCTTCTTGGACACATCGATCTTGCCGGCGTCGATAAACGCTTGCAGGCGGCCGATGTTCACCTCGACATACCGGGCGCGGTTCGGCTTTTTGAAGCCGCGTTTCGGCAAACGCATGTAAAGCGGCATCTGGCCGCCTTCGAACTGGCGAATGCCGGAGACGCCCGAACGCGCCTTCTGGCCTTTTACGCCGCGTCCGGCTGTCTTGCCCTTGCCCGACCCGATGCCACGGCCAACGCGCATCCGCGGTTTGCGCGCGCCTTCTACGTCTGAAAGTTCATTGAGCTTCATAAGCCCTCCTTGCGGACTTGCGGCCTGCAACGCGCCCTCGCGTCCGGCCTCGCCCTGATTGTTCTTATTCGTTCAAGTCACATGCACGCTTGCGATCAGACGATCAACCGCGGTCGTCGACGATCTCGACGAGATGGGCCACCTTCGCAATCATGCCGCGAACGGACGGCGTATCTTCAAGCTCGCGCACGCGTCCGATCTTGCCAAGACCGAGACCAACAAGCGTCGCGCCCTGATCTTTCGGGCGGCGGATGGCGCTATGCACCTGGCGAACCTTGACGGTTTTCGCGCCCGTTTTTTTCACTGCAGCTTTAGCCATATCGGCGCATCCTTCCAGTCGGTCCGGCCTGTTCGGGCCGGTTATCAATTCGAGGCGTCGGCCTCATAACTCAGTTTAGGCCGCGTCAGCTCCCGTCGCCTCGCCGCCGCCCGTGCGTCCGGAGAGAATGTCGGACAGTTTCTTGCCGCGCTTGGCTGCAAACGTGCGTGGGCTCGTTTGCGTTTTGAGCGCGTCGATCGTGGCGCGCACCATGTTGTATGGGTTCGACGATCCAAGCGACTTCGCCACAACGTCCTGAACGCCGAGCGTCTCGAACACGGCGCGCATCGGACCACCCGCGATGATGCCCGTACCCGCAGGCGCCGCGCGCAGGACGACCTTGCCAGCGCCCCAACGGCC
>JBGTFV010000212.1:0-2679 GCA_041747095.1 Parvularculaceae bacterium | reverse complement strand
CCCCAGCCGTCTGGAAGGCCAAAGCCGCCGCGCCAGCCATCGCCGCCCATATCGTTATCCCAGTCCCGCCGCCGCGTCCTGTGGGCGCGTTCAATGCGCCGCCAGAAGTCATCGCGGGAAAGCCTGCCACCCATCATCTCGGCCAGCAGGATCCCGATCAGATCGCCGCCCGTAAACTCCGAATACGGACTGTCAAAGCGTGCGCTCTTGAAGCGCCGCCGCAAATCTTCAAGCTCTGAGAGCGTGCGGGCCTGGCGGTCGAGCACAGCGGCCGCGCTTTTCTGCTCTTCTTCGAATTCCAGACGTTCGCGGCGCAGACGTACGAGCGCGTCAACGAGGCGGTCATCTTCAGCCGTAGCCGTTTCCGCCGCCAGCGCTTTCAGATCCGGCATCGACAGTCGTCGCATCGCTTGCGCCAGCAACGTTCGCGCCTCGCCGAGCGGACCCGATGCGCCCGCCGCGACAGTCGAGATTTCGCTGGCCAGTTGCCCATGCTCGCGCTCGCCCGCCTCAAGCGCGACGTCGACCGCGTCCAGTTCCTGCCGGGCCTGTTCGACCGTGGCGCGCAAGGCTCCTACGCCATCCGCCTCCATCGCTTCGCGCTCAAGCGCTTCGAGAGAACTTGCGAGACTGTCCGCCTCTTCGCGCATGCGAGCGACATGTTCAGCGAGGCGTTCGGGAATCTCGACGAGGCGCGCATAGTTCAGCTTGTGATTGCGGTAATTGATGAGCCCGGCGACCCAGCCGTCGAGAGCGGCGAAAAGAGGAAACGCGCGATAGGCGCGCTCCCCATAGTTCCGGTCACGCAGGTAAACAAACAATGGGTCGGCCTCATACGCGGCCCCCTTTGCCTGACGGTCCTCGCGCGCCAGCTCCAGCTTGCCGGCGGCCTTTTCGGCCATGGCGTTGGCGGTCTCGAGCGCAGCCGCGCGCCCGGCGTAGGTTTCATCCTGCTCAAGGCGGGCGTGAGTTGCGGCAGCCGCCTCGTCATGGGCCGCGATTGCCGAGAACAGCTTGCGCTCAGCCTCGCGCCGCGCCGTCTCAAGACGGGTAATCTCCGCTTCCGTAGCGGTGCGTTTTGAAACCATCGACGCGAGGTATCCGTCGTGCTTGGAGAGCAGGTCCTGCGCCTGCCGGTCTGTCTCGCCAAGCGCGCCCGCGCCGCGTGCGACGCCATTGGCCGCGCCGTCCTTCAGATAGGCCAGCCTGTGGTCGGCCATGATTTCCAGCAGTTCGATCTGCTGGCGGTCAATATCCGTCAGGGCTCTCATGTCGCCGGACGCTGTCGCGCTGACGCGAGCGAGTTTTTCCCGCGCGGCGGCAATCGCGGCGTCAATCTGGTGCAGGCTTTCCCGTCCAGTGGTCATGTCACCACTCCAGAATGGCGCCGGCCGCCCCGTTTATGTCATAGGCTGGAGCGAGGGCGCCGCGCGGTTTGCGCCCGACGAGGGCGTTTTGAATGATCTGGTCGTCGGCTTTGTCAGCGGCCACAGCGTTAAACGCCGCCTCTGGCACGCGTACGCCCCACTGTGCAACGCGGCGCGTGGCCTGGTCTTCCTCGCTGGAAATCTCAAGCGCGTGCGGGCGGCCGCGCGCATCGATCGCCTCGACGATGAGGTAGTAATTACGAGCGGTCAGCGCGTCGTCAGGGATCCGAAAAACCCCGGAATACTCGCCCGGCCGAGAGACGATCCGGATCGACAGGTCGGCGGTGAGATCCGCGCCAAGCGCCTCAAGGTCAACGACGGCGGCGCGGGCGGCTTTAACGTCCCTCCGGGAAAGCGCGGCCAAACCGTCGCGTCTTGCCACCTCAAGGCGCAACCGCGCCTCGTCCGTCGCAGCCTCTCGCATCGCCCTTTCAAAGCTTGCTTGCAGCGCGGCTGGCAGAGATTGCGAGATTTCCACGGCAGTGCGCGCTTCGGCTCGTTCGCGCGGGGCGTCGTATCCGAATTCGTAAAGGGCCGTAACAAACGCGGCAAGCGCGAGCACGATCGCCAAAGGCTTCATCCACCGGTCTCGCCCCACATAGGCTTTCGCGATGGCGACCGCGATCCCGTCTGCCGGTGGTTCGTAGACGAAGCGTTTTTCCTCCAACGCCTTGACGCCGTCGAGCAGGATTCGGTCGGGGACCTCGATGCCCTGGGCTGCGTAAATATCGCGCAGGCGTCCGATGAGAGCCGTTTCGCGTTCTTCGGCGCCGATTTCGCGTTCAGCGATGATCTCGCGATGACGAATGGTGTCGACGACGTCCATCGCCAGCATCACGTCGTCGAGCGGCGTCCCCGCCTGGCGTGAGGCGGGGGCCGGCGACGTCACCTGCGGGTCAGCTGTGCCGCTCACTGACGTGTCCGTGGACTAGGCTTTCCGGTTCTCGAGCAGCAACGCGTTGCCCTCCGCCGCGAGGTCGGCGAGTCGACGCTTGCCGTCCTCCACCGCATCGCGGATTTCGGCCGAGTTCTTCGTTGCCTGCTCGCGCATCTCGTTGATGATGGTGCGGGACTTCTCCTGGAAGTTGACCACCGAGTCGACCAGCTTCTTGACCGCGTCGGCGCGGATGGTCGGGCCGTAGCCGGCCTTCAGCGCCTCCTCCTGGATCTTGCCGCCGATCTCGGACAGCACCTCGATCGACTGCGACACGCCCTCCTTCATGCGGTTGAGCGCCTCGGTCGATTCATGCAG
>JBGTFV010000211.1:0-2026 GCA_041747095.1 Parvularculaceae bacterium | reverse complement strand
GGCGGAAATCTCCCGGCCGGGCCGGTTGTCCGCGACTGGCGCGAGCCGAACTCTCGAGGTCTTTGTCCCGGACGGGGCCGCTGCGCAATTGATTCAAATGCGCAGCGCCGATCTCATTGCCCGGCTGAACGAGTTCCTCGGACCGCGCGCTGTGAGCCGCATCTCCATTCTCCAATCGGGCGGCCAAACCTCAACCAGCGTGGCCGACGGCGTGCGAAAAAGTCAAAAACCTCAGGGGCTTGCGGGGTTCAGGAGAGGCGCCTCCTGAATGACTGGAAAAAAGCCGCGTGAATTCACCGTCAGGGCCCAATCCGCGGGCTTGTAACCGGCGCGCCCTTCGGCGAATGTGCGCCGCAATTACGGTTCGGGGTCGCCCCGACGGAAGAGAATCTCACCTACGGCCTCAATCGAAAGGGCGCTTGCATGGCTCAGTCTTCGATCCGTTCCACCCTGCTCATGCCGGCGTTGTTTGCCGCGTTGGCGCTTGCCGCCTGTGGCGGCGCATCTTCGCAGCCGGGCGCGGCATCGAAAGCTGAGACAGCGCCTGCCGCCGAGACGGCGGCGACGGGCCCGCTCGACGTCAAATCGACTGACATGGTGTTGGGATCGGCTGACGCCCCGGTAACGATCGTCGAATACGCCTCGCTCACGTGCCCGGGCTGCGCCAATTTTCATGAAACGATCTTTCCGGCGATCAAGGAAAAGTTCGTCGACACCGGCAAGGTGCGTTTTGTATTTCGCGAATTTCCGACGGCGCCCGTCGAATTCTCGCTGATCGGATCCGTCATGGCGCGTTGCGCGGCCGACAAAGGCGGATCGGAGGCTTACTTCCTTATCGCCAGTTCGCTCTTCAAAACGCAGCGCGAATGGATCTATGGCGACGACCCCAAAGCCGAACTTCTGAAGATCGCCGCGCAGACCGGGATGGACGAGGCCGCTTTCGACGCCTGCCTGCGGCGCCAGGAACTCGTCGACGGCATCAACGCGGAAACGAAAATCGCTACCGACACGCTGAACGTGACCGGCACGCCGACCTTTTTCCTTGATGGCGAAAAGATGACCGCGCGCAGCCCCGCGGAATTTCAATCGGCGATCGAGGCGGCCTTGGCGAAAAAAGGCGCTTGATCGGCTCTCTCCCTATACTGGAGGTACTGGCAGCGCTCGTCCGGCCGCCTCCTGACCGCATCCATTTGCCGCGCCGACAGAATCGGCGACCTGTCACTCATCCGATCTGCGTTGGTCGAAACAGCCTTTGGCCCGGCCAGCTTTCGGCGGGACAGCTTTCGGGAAGTGACCTTTGAAATTCACCAATCTCCGCCTCGTCGGCTTTAAATCCTTCGTGGACGTAACGGATTTCGAAATCCGCGACGGCCTTACCGGAATTGTCGGCCCGAACGGCTGCGGCAAGTCGAACCTTCTTGAGGCCTTGCGCTGGGTAATGGGCGCGACGTCCGCCAAGGCGCTGCGCGGCGACGGCATGGCGGACGTCATCTTTTCGGGAACGTCCATGCGCCCCGCCCGCAACTGGGCGGAAGCCGTTCTGACGCTCGACAATTCCGATCGCACCGCGCCGGCCGAATACAACGACACGCCGGTGATTGAGGTGTCGCGGCGGATCATCCTGCGCGATGACGCAACGCAGTCGGTCTATCGCATCAATAACCGCGAAGTGCGCGCGCGCGACGTGCAGTTGCTCTTCGCTGACGCTTCGACGGGCGCGAACTCACCCTCGCTGGTGCGTCAGGGCCAGATTTCGGAACTAATCAACGCCAAGCCGCAGAACCGGCGTCGCCTGCTTGAGGAAGCCGCCGGAATCACCGGTCTGCATACGCGCCGCCACGAGGCCGAACTGCGCCTGCGGGCGGCTGAACAGAATCTCGAACGCCTCAACGACGTCGCCGGCGAGCTTGAAAGCCAGAAGCAAGCCCTCGCGCGGCAGGCCCGCCAGGCCGTCCGCTATCGGAATATCTCCGGCGACATCCGCCGCGCCGAAGCGCTGGCGGCGTGGCTGCGCTGGCGCGAGGCG
>JBGTFV010000210.1:0-1774 GCA_041747095.1 Parvularculaceae bacterium | reverse complement strand
GGCCTGCCCGTCGGCGCGAGCACGGCGGCGCCCGCCTTCAGGCAACGATCCGCCAGCAGAATATCGCTTGTAACGACAATGGTTCGCGTGTTCGCCCGCTCCGCGATGAGGTCGTCCGCCGCGTCAAAGCGCGCGCCAACGATCTCGCGCCTGATCAGCGGATGATCGGGAATACGCACGCCGCCATTGCTGACGATGGTGACCTCAGCGCCGAGGCGGAGCGCGACCTTGTAGATTTCCTCCTTGACCGGGCAGGCGTCGGCGTCGACGAGAATTTGGACCGGCGACATGGCGCTCACCGCATTCTGAAACGCACCGGCATCTTCTTGATGCCCGACACAAAGGCGGCCTGCGTGTACTGAACGGGCCCGGCGCGCTCGATATAATCAAGGCGCGGAAGAAGGCGGCGGAAAAAAACCTCGACTTCCATCCGCGCCAGATGCTTGCCCAGGCACACATGCGGTCCATAACCAAAGGCGAGGTGCTGGTTGACGGGCCGGTCGAGCGTTGCCCGCTCGGGATATTCGAATATTGCCTCGTCTCGCGCCGCCGACGAGAAAGCGAGCATGATCGTCTCGCCCGCCTTTATCGTCGTGCCCGCAATCGTTACGTCGCGCGTTGGCGTGCGGAGGAAATGCTTCACCGGCGCGGCGAGCCTGATGAATTCGTCAGCGGCAGTAGCGCAAAGGTCCGGTTCCGCCTTTAGCCGCGCCATGGCGTCAGGATCGTCGATCAACGCATTCATGCCTTCGGCGATCGAAGCGCTCGTTGTGTCGTGCCCTGCGGTTGTAACGAGGATGAAGTAAGAGAGTTGCTTGAACGCGTCGATCGGCGCCCCGTCGATTTCCGCCGTCGCCAGCACCGTTGACAAATCGTCTTGCGGATTGGCGCGGCGGTCGGCGATCAGGCCATTCACATAGGCGGCGAAATCTCCGATCACCTGAATGACGCCCATCTCGCCCATCTGTTGGCCATAGCCAAGCTCGGGGTCCATGAAGCCGAAGAGCTGCTGGGTCAACTTGAGGATCTTCTCGTCGTCCTCGGGCGGCACGCCCATGACCGAGAGTACGACGCGCAGCGGGAAATGAAAGGCGACATCGCCAGCGAAGTCGCACGCGCCGCCAAACCCCGCCATGCGATCAATGAAATGGTCCGCCTGCATCTCGGTCTGACTACGGAGCTTTTCTATATTGGTGCGGTTGAAGTAGCCCTGCGCGATCAGACGGTGTTTGCGATGCTCCTCGCCATCCATGTGGACGAGGGTTTTAAGGCCGTTGAGATCGCCGAACTGGGACAGGTTTACCGCTTCCTGCGCAAGCGTTTGCAAAACGGTGCGGGGACCGGCGAGAAAGGTTTCCGAATCGTTCTCGATCGCCTTGACGTCATCATGGCGCGTGACGAGCCAAAAGGGCGGATAGCCCGTCGCCGCGATTTTCGTTACCGGCGCTTCTGCGCGCAGCCGGTGAAAAAGCGCGTGAATTCGCGCCGGGTCGGCGAACGCCTTCGGGTCGGTCACGGCCTCTGGGGTAAGTGCAGTCAACGCCACGCTCCGGACGGGTGAGATGGACGCCGGTAGCATGAGAGCGGCGCGCCGTGAAATGGGGCAGGCAGTCGCCATGGACCCAGCTATGCGCTTCCTGCGCCTTGCTCTCGCGCGCTGCCCGATGCACATCAGCGCGCATGAAAACGGGCGAACCCAAAACCCCTGCCGAGGGCGTTGCTGCGGCGGGCGACGGCGCTTACCCGGCGCCTGAGAACCTGCAAGGGGCGGCCG
>JBGTFV010000209.1:0-9718 GCA_041747095.1 Parvularculaceae bacterium | reverse complement strand
TCGGAGGTCGGCATCAGATGGTGGATATCGGCGACGCGGCCGGCGAGCGAATTCTCGATGGGCAGCATGGCGCGCGCTGCTTCCCCGTTCTGGACGGCAGCGAGCGCCGCCTCGAAGGTCGAGCGAGCAAGCGGCTCAAATCCGGGCGCAAATCGCGCGCAGGCAATTTCGGAATAGGCGCCAGGCTCGCCCTGAAAGGCGATGCGCGACGGCGCGGCGGCGCGAGTATTCATTAACGACGTTCCTGATTGACCCGCCACCGCTGTGCCGCGAAAGCGCAGCGTTGACAACCGCATGCTGGCGTCTGCGGCGCGCCCATAGGCCGCGAGACTATAGATTGCGCGGCCGGGGGAAGGCCCTTAAGACCCGCCCGAAGCATAGTGCACTCAATCTCCGTGCTGTTCCCGTCGAGGCTGTCCCATGAATAAAGACCCGCTTTTTGGCAACAAGATCGCTGGCGCGCTGTTGACCGCAGCGCTGATGTTTTTCGGCATCCCGCAAATCGTGGGAATCTTCATGGGCGGCGGCCATGGCGGACACAAGGAACTGAAGCTCGCCTATCCAATTGAATTCCAGACCGTCGCCGCGGACACAGGCGCAGAAGCCGCCGCCCCGGTTGACCTGCCGACGCTGCTGGCGGCTGCGACGCCGGCCGGCGGCGAGAGGCGCGCTGCTTTGTGCAAATCCTGCCATTCATTCGAAAAAGGCGGGGCCAACGGCGCCGGTCCCAACCTCTGGAACGTCATTGGGCGGCCCGTAGCCGGCCATCCTGGCTTCGCCTATTCGGGCGCGCTGAAAGCGGCCGGAGGGAACTGGACCTTTGACCGCCTCGACGCTTACATCAAGAATTCGCAGGAATATGTGCCCGGCACCGCGATGGTGCAGCGCCTCGCGCGGGCGGATCACCGGGCGGAGATCCTCGTTTATCTCGCCTCGCTGTCGGACAATCCCCAACCCCGTCCCACGCCTGCTGAGCAAGCCGCCACAGACGAAACGCCTGTAGAGCCCGAAGTGGTCGAGTCCGCGGAAGAGCCTGCCGCGCCCGCTGATGGGCGGTAAGAACCGCTCTTTCTGGTTTCCTAAAGAGTTCAAGGCCAAGATCGGTGCCCAACAAATCCAGGTGAGGTGAATTGCAAGGCTTAACCGATGCCGCGGTCCACGTCGTCAACGTCTCGAAGACATGACGTGGCCCAGTGCCTCCAGATCGACCTGCAGCTGTGTCAGGCGTTCTACGCCGAGCGCATCCCCTGCCCGTCCCGATAACCCCGCTTTGGCTTTTAGCCCGACGGCCATAGCCGCTCGGCCTCGCGCCGTCAGCTTGACGAGGAGCCCACGCCGGTCATTCGGATCGGCGATGCGCTCGACATAGCCTGCGCTTTCCAGTTCTGAGACGAGCTTGCTGGTTGCCTGCTTTGTCCGACCGGTTGCGCGCGCAATCACGGCGGACTGCACTCCGCCCTCGGGCAATCTCGACAGTAAAGACAGCGTCGCGGGCGTCAGCGCGGTGAAACCCTCCGCAGAGAGCGCAAGCAGGATCGCGGTTACATAGGCGCGCGACGCTTGCTTCATGGCCTCGGCAACCCGCTCAGTCAGGTCTGCTTCTCCGAAGCCAAGCACATCCGGGGCATGCTCCGGCTTGACATCGGTCATTCCGCCCATATCAATATAGTCATCCTAGTTGACTATCTCTGGGCGCGCCGCGGGGCGGCGCCCCCGTATCCTTCCTCGTCGAACTAACCGAAGAAATACACCAAATGCACTCACGACGCGGCACCCCACGCACCATATTCATTAGCGGAGCATCATCTGGCATCGGACTAGCGACAGCCCGCCTGTTTCACAAGCGGGGATGGCGCGTCGCCGCCACCCTGCGGAACCCGTCTGCAGCCCCCGCATGGATGAGCAGTCCTGACATCCTTGCCTTACGGATGGACGTGATCGAAAGGCATTCCATAGATTTGGCCGTCAAACAGGCAGTCGCCGCATTCGGCGGCATTGATGTGCTGCTTAACAATGCGGGCTACGGGCTAAGCGGCCCGCTTGAAGGCGCAACAGACGCCCAGATGCGCCATCAATTCGACGTCAACTTTTTCGGATTGATCAACGTCACACAAGCGGCGCTGCCACATATGCGCGCCGCCGGGGCCGGACTCATCATGAACGTTTCTTCGATCGGAGGCCTTATCGGCATGCCCTTCGCGCCGCTTTACATAGCATCCAAACATGCGGTCGAAGGGCTTACCGAGAGCATCCGTTTTGAGCTGCGGCCTTTCGGGATCCGAGTGAAGCTGATCGAGCCGGGCGGAGTGCGGACGGATTTCATCTCACGGTCCCAACGCTGGACCGAACATCCGGCGTATGCCGATGCGGTGGCAGCAACCCGGCGGATGACGGAAGGTCTGAATGCCTCTCTCCCGGGTCCTGAGAGCGTTGCGCGCGTCATCTTCCGCGCCGCCAACGACCAATCTGACCGCCTGCGATATCTCGCACGGCCCGGTCCTTATGTGGCGCTCTACAGGCTGCTGCCAGACTGGATCTGGCGGCGAATGATCGCCGCTGCCCTTGACCGCCACGCGAGGAGCGCGGGGACCACAGCGTTGACAGGCGCCTGAAGAAACAGGCTAACCGCCCTATCTGATAGGAGTTGGAGCGGGCGGCGGGAATCGAACCCGCACGAAAACCTTGGGAAGGTTCCAGGCTACCACTACATCACGCCCGCATGCCTTCGTTGGTGCCTGTTCAACCCCCGGTTCGTCAAGCGGCGCAAAGGTCGAACCTTTCCACAAATCAATGATCTTGCCGCGAACGGGCCGATTTTCGCCGCGAGACGGTCGCAATGCCAAGACAGGATGTTGAAGTCGCTCGCGCCGGTTTGTCCACGCCGCCAGTTGGCGGCCGGCGCAAATCAGCGCAGTAAAGGTCGAGAAATTCGCTGGAGTTACGGGGCCAAAACGATACGCCGTTCGCCGAGTAGACCACGTCCCGGAATTCGCGCGCCGGAACTCGCGGTCCAGACTTTTGTTTATCGCGCGTTCCTCAACGAAAACGGCGCATGGCTTTTTGGGATGCGCTCTAACTGCTCAAGACGTCAGGAGGCTTTTCATGTCGACACGCGCCCTTTCGGGGTCCGTCCCCTTCGCAATCCAAATGCGGCGGCTCGCCGCCCGCATCGGCATCGCCCTCGGCCTGGCCGCCGCCGCCTTCTCGCCCGCCGTCGCCAAGAGCGAGCGCGCCGAGCGCCTCGTTGAGCGCGCGACGAACACAGCGGCCTATTTCTCAACCGACTCGGCGTTCGAACCCTTATGGAACCTCGCCAATGACGCCAAGGCGATGGTGATCATTCCGCGCTCCATCCGCGCTGGCTTCATCTTCGGCGGAGCGGCGGGCGACGGCCTGATGATCGCGCGGCAAAGCGACGGCTCCTGGTCGCAGCCGACATTCATGACAATTGGCGCGGCCTCGTTTGGCCTGCAGGCGGGTGGCGAGGCTTCGGAAATTATCCTTCTGGTGATGACGAACCGCGGCATGGAGCAGCTTTTATCAACGTCGGCGAAGCTCGGAGCCGACGCCTCGATCGCCGCCGGACCCATCGGCGCGGGCGCGAAAGCGCAGACAACGGACATTCTCGCCTTTTCGCGCTCCCGCGGGCTCTACGGCGGGCTCAGCCTTGAAGGGGCGATTCTGAAAACGCGCCGGGATCTGAACCGCGCGTATTACAATACCGACGCGTCGCCGGCCGAGATCGTCTACAAGGCCAACGTGTATAACCCCAGTTCAACGTCGCTGCTCAATTCGGTCTGGCGCCTCGCCAACAAAGATGAACCCATCTCGCTCGCCCCGGCGGTTGCGCCCGCGCGGTCGCCTTATGACGCGCCAGTGTCTTCGCGGGAGAAATCGCGGCAAGACCCTGCTCGAAACGATCAGAATACGTCGTATGAAGACGACGCCGTCTGGGGCGCGCCAATCGGCAGGCCCGATTGAAGCCGGACTTGCAAGGCGCAGCCCTCCCGACGGCGCTGGAGACGCGAGATACCGCCGATGACGGCAGGCTCGCCTCGCCGTCTGTTGTGCGCAACATCGACCCCATCGTCGCCGCGTTCACCGCGATGATGCCTCATAAAGGCGTAATGCTTGAATTCGGATCAGGCACTGGCGAGCACGCAACGAGGCTCGCGTCCGCACTACCAGACACATTCTGGCTGCCGGGCGACCCGGACCCCGCTGCGCGTCGCTCCATTGCGGCGTGGACGACCGCGCTTGGCCTTAACAACGTCGCCCCGCCGCACGATCTCGACGCCGCGTCAGCCGACTGGCCCAACAGCGTTCCGAACGACGCGCCACTCAACGGCGTTGTCTCGATGAACATGATTCACATCGCGCCGATCAAGGCGGCGGCGGGATTACTCGCCGGCGCCGGGCGCGCGCTCAGAGATGGCGGACGGCTCTTCTTCTACGGCCCGTTCGCGCGAAACGGGGCGCACACAGCGCCTTCGAACGCCGAATTCGACGCTTCGCTGAAATCGCGAAACCCAGACTGGGGCGTCCGCGACCTAGACCTTGAAATCGCGCCAATGGCGATGGCAGCCGGGCTCGTTCTTGTCGAAACGCATGCAATGCCGGCAAACAATCTCTCGGTCGTGTTCGAGCGGCGCGGTTAGGCGCCGCCCTCGCGACCTACGTCATCTCTTCGATCGCCGCCACGCGTTTCAGGCGCAGGTTGCGGAATAAGGCAATAGTCCGTTTCAAGCGCATCGCCGTTCGCTCGCGCGACGACGTCATACCGCACGCCGTAATTGAAGCTGACGCCGCACGGGTCAGGCAACGTCGGATGTGAGACCTTCAACCGCGTACCGCGGGGGTGGGCCGGCGAACGCGTGACTTCAAAAATCGTCGTCTGCGCGCCGACGACCGAGCGCCCGTCTGGGTTCGCGGAGAGTTCCGCATCGACCGTGATCCCTGAAAACGAAATGCTTTCAGTTCGCTCCGAGCACACGCATTTCAGCCTTGGGTCAGGTTTGTTCCGTTCGATTCCGGGCGGGGCGCGCTCAATCGGCGGTAGGGGAACCTGAGCGAAGGCCAACTCGGTCCCCATGAATGGGACGCTCGCGACCATGGCGGCGTTTCGCATGCGGATCAGAAGCGCAGACAACACGACAGAACTCCCAACTCAACGCGCGAAATGCTTCGACAGGCGCAGCGCCTGCCCCTGATAGTGTGAGCGCAAATGATCGCCGTAAAGCCTGTCAGGACGCTGCGCCATACGCTCGAACACAAGCCGTCCAACCAGCTGCGCGTGCTCCAGTACGAATGGCGCATCGTGGCTGCGCACCTCAAGGACGGCGCGGCTGCCGTTGACGGCGCCGTTCTCGCCGCAACCAAAGCCTGGATCGAAAAAGCCGGCGTAATGAACCCGGAACTCACCGAGGCCCGGATTGATCGGCGTCATTTCAGCTGCATAGTCAGGCGGGATGCGCAGCGCCTCACAGGAAGCGAGAATATAAAATTCATCCGGGTCGAGAATGATGAACCCGCGCCGCGGCGCCTCGATGCGCTCGAAAAAATCATCCGGGTCTAGAGCGCCCACCTTATCGACGTCGATCAGGCTTGCGTGGCGGCGCGCGCGCCAACCAATGGGCCCGGCGCCCTGCCCCATCAGATCGACGCGTACGCCGAGCCCGCCGTCGATATCGGCCGCGCCGTCGATCAACGGCCCGGCCGAATGCAGGCGCGCAAGCTCAGCATCGTCGAGACGAGGGGCGCCTGATTTGAACCGCATTTGCGACAGGCTCGACCCCTCCCGCACGACGATTGAAAAGGTGCGGGGGCTGATTTCGGCGAAAAGCGGACCGGCATAGCCGGCGGGCGCTTCATCGAAACCCGCGGCTCGTCCGCCCGCGCGATCGACGACCAGGCGAACGAAAACGTCTATGCGTCCGGTTGAGCTTTTAGGATTGGCCCCGGCCGACACCGTGTCGGGCAGCGCCAGACGTTCGTTCAGCTCAACGAGGTAAACGCAACCGCGCTCGAGAACTGCCCCGTCGGAAAGGTCGATCGCCTGCATGGCGAGGCCTTCGTTGAGGCGTTCTTCAACTGTTCCGCCGGGCGACGGGAGGAAAGAGGCGCGCACGCGCCAGGCGCGCCGCCCGAGCGTCAGGTCAAGGCTCGCGGGCTGCAATTGCGACGACCCTAACGGGCCGCGCAGCCTGATTGCGCCCGCCTCAGCGAGCGCGCTGATCTGCTGCGCCGCCAACACGCCATTTTCGGGGGAAGCTTTATCGGGCACGCCTGTCGTCCGCCTCTTTGGTAGAATTGCCGCTCGCGGGCTCGATACCACAGGTCTTCGCGCCTGAGCGATTTTCGATCAAGGGGAATTCACCTGCCCGGACAACAGCGCTCGGCGAATTTTCCACCTCGCCGCCCGCGCGAGCGCGCGACAAAAAATACCAGCTTGGCGTCCCGTCCCGTCGCGAAGTAATGTCCGCGGAATCGACGGGAAAGCGCGCAAGTGAATGTATGGCGCGCGAAGGGCGGACGGAGCGACCGGATGTATCAGAGCATTACCCGCGGGATCAGAGTGAGCGTCGAACCGAGCTTCCTCGAGAACCAGTCTGATCCGGACGAGGATCGTTATGTATGGCAATACAAGGTTCGCATCGACAACGGCTCGGACGAGATCATCCGCTTGCGCACGCGACATTGGCGAATCACCAATTCCAGCGGTCTGACGGAGGAAGTGCGCGGCGAAGGCGTGGTCGGCGAACAACCGGTCATCCGGCCTGGCGAGGGCTTCGAATATACTTCCGGCGCGCCGTTGCGTACGCCGTCTGGCATCATGGTTGGCCGCTATGGCATGGAAACGGCGGCGGGCGAGACCTTCGAGGTCGATATCCCCGCCTTCTCCCTCGACAGCCCGCATGAACATCGTCAGGTTCACTGACGCTAACTGAACAGTTGAGTTTGCTGCTGCGGCTGCAATTCGCTCGACCGCTTTATCCGAAGGCGTCAGAAATTTGATCCGTCCGGTTTGCCCCAGGACCACTGCCGAAGTGGGTCGGTCACCTAACCCGCAACACTCGAACTCCGCGCGACGAGACTGATGAGCCAGATGCGTCCCGTTATACTCGTGTCCGGGACGCTTGTTGCGTTTCTTGGCGTCGCCATGCTCATTCCCTTGCTGACAGATGTACTCTTCTCCAGCGGCGGCAACCGGGAGAACTGGACCGCTTTTGCCGGCGCAGGGATCTTGTCAGCATTCTGCGGCGGGGGCGCGGCGCTTGCTTCCTGGGGACGCATAGACTCCATCACCAACCGACAGGGCTTTTTGGTCACGGTCGCGAGCTGGGTCGCGCTGACGGCCTTCGGCGCGGTTCCCTTCAGTCTGGGCGTCTATGAACTGTCGTATACGGACGCGTTTTTCGAGGCTATGTCCGCGATCACAACCACAGGCGCCACCGTAATCGTCGGTCTCGACGACGCCCCGCGGGGCCTGCTTCTATGGCGATCCATGCTGCAATGGTTCGGAGGCGTTGGCGTCATCATTACCGCCTTCGCCATTTTACCTGCGCTGAAGGTCGGCGGCATGCAGATCTTTCGCAGCGAGGCGTGGGACACATCGGAAAAGTTTCTCGGCAGCGCAGCGCAATTCTCGCTCTCGCTGACGCTCGTCTACATTCTCCTTACCGCAATCTGCTTCATGTTCCTGTTCGCCGGCGGGATGGCGAGTTTTGACGCGCTCAATCACGCGCTGACAACGCTCGCCACGGGCGGCATGTCGACAAGGGACGCCTCGGTTGGCGCTTTTCTCGCCGACTCCTCGCTGCCGCTCGACATTATCATCGCGACGTTCATGGTGTTCGCCAGCCTGCCATTTGGCCTCTACGTCGTCGCCTTGCTGCGCGGCGAGGCGGGGCGCATTTTCAATGACAGCCAAGTACGTTTTTTTATTGCTCTCATCGCGATCACGACGCTCGTCATGCTCGTTTATGTATACGCGCGCTTTAACGTGGACGCTTTCACGGCGTTCAGGCTTGCCTATTTCAATGTCATTTCTGTGCTGACAGGTTCGGGATTTGTCACGGCCGACTATAGCAATTGGGGCGGCTTTGCGACGGCTGTTTTCTTCTGCCTGATGTTTATTGGCGGCTGTTCCGGATCAACGACCTGCGGCATGAAAATATTTCGGCTGCAGGTCATATTGTCGGCGCTACGGCTTTATTCGCAGCGACTTGCCCACCCGCGCGGCGTCTTTATCGCAAGGTACAATGGTCGCCCATTAAGCAATGAGGTTTTCGTCTCGGTCCTGAGCTTCTTTTTCGTCTACTTCGCGGGCTTCGCCACCATCGCCGTTGCGCTTTCAGTTCTTGGGCGAGAGCCTTTAGAGGCAATTTCTGCGTCCGCCGCAGCAGTGACAAACACAGGGCCCGGCCTCGGGCCGATTGTCGGTCCACTGGGAAACTATGCCGGATTCGCCGACACGGAAAAATGGCTGCTCGCATTCGGCATGCTGCTGGGCAGGCTGGAGTTCCTGACCGTCATCGTCGTGCTGACGCCTGCCTTCTGGCGAAATTAGGCCGACGTCATGCACGCTTTAAGCTAGAGTCGGGCCGCCGCAAAAGTATCGCACGCGCCGACGTCGCCTTCGCGAAACCCCGTCGTGAACCAACGTTGGCGCTGCTCGGCCGAGCCGTGGGTGAAGCTTTCAGGCGTCACGCGGCGCCCCGCATTGCGCTGAAGCGTATCGTCGCCGATGGCGCTCGCGGCGCGCAGTCCGTCCGAGATATCGTCTTCATCAAGAATGTTCGCCGTACGGTCGGCGTAGTGGGCCCAAACGCCGGCATAGCAATCCGCTTGCAATTCCATCTTCACCTGCAGCGCATTGCTCTCTTGTTCGCTCGACCGGGCCTCGACGCCGCGCACCCGTTCGGAAATGCCGGTGACCGTCTGCACATGGTGTCCAACCTCATGAGCGATCACGTAAGCGGCGGCGAAATCGCCGGGCGCGCCAAAGCGCTGCGCGAGTTCATTGAAGAAGCTGGTGTCGAGATAAACCTTGCGGTCGCCAGGACAATAAAACGGTCCAGAAGCCGAAGAGGCTGACCCGCAGGCAGAGTCGACGCGCCCGCTAAAAAGCACCAAAGCCGGTTCCGGATAGGTCCGACCTGCCTGTTGGAACAACTGGGTCCACACCGTTTCGGTTTCCTTCAGGATGACCGAGACAAAAGCCCCCGCTTCTTGGTCGGCGGCCGCCAGCGGCTGCCCGCTTGGGGCGCTCCCCGACACAAGCGCCAGCGGATCGACCCCAATCGCGCGCAGGGCGAAGAAGCCCCCGACGAGGACGACGACGCCTCCAATGCCGAAACGGCTCAGCACAAAGCGCAACGCAAGAATAGCGAGGCCCGAAGCGCCCGCAGCGCCGGCAGCGGACCGCCGGTCTTCTATATTGCGACTGCCTTCACGCCCTCGCCAGCGGACCATCGGCGTTCTCCCAACTCCCACCCCGCGAGAACTTCGCTTATCGCGGGGTGTTTGTCCATTTGTCCACAACGCAGCCGCGTAAGGCGCATTCGGGGAACATCGGCGCGCTTGACACCCCACGGCAGGACCGCGATTTTGCCGAGGGGATTGGGGACCAATATGCCAGAAGCAAAGTCAGGTTCGGGATATTACACCCGGCTGGGGGCGGCGCTCGCGATAGCTGGCGTGCTGGCCATCGCCATCG
>JBGTFV010000208.1:0-6193 GCA_041747095.1 Parvularculaceae bacterium | reverse complement strand
CGGGCGACCGGCGCGCGCCATTGGCCGCCGCCGCCGCGCTCGCCTTCCTCCTTGCGCTGACGTCTTTCATGGATCTGCGCCTTGGGCGCGCCGCGCCGAGCCCGGCCGAGATTGCAGGCGTCGCCATGGCGGGGCTGCTTTGCCTCGTCGTCGCCTGGGGCGTACTGGCGAGCCTCTTTCGCTTGTCAAAGAAGAATGTCCTTGCGCCCGCCGCAGATCAGACGGCGCGGGTAACGACCATGGTGTTCACCATCCTCATTGGCGCGGCGCTCTTCTCGCTCGTCTTCCGGGGCCTTGGAGGCGACGACACGGTGCACGCCTTCGTTGACGCCCTGCCCGGCGGCGCGGTCGGCGCCATCATCGGCGTCATGATCATTATGTTCGTGCTCGGATTTTTCCTCGATTTCATCGAGATCACGCTGGTCGTCGTCCCCCTTGTCGCGCCAGCGCTGTTGAAGCTCGGCGTCGATCCCATCTGGCTCGGGGTCATGATGGCGGTGAACCTTCAGACCTCGTTCCTGACGCCGCCTTTCGGATTCGCGCTGTTCTATTTGCGCGGGGTCGCGCCGCCTGAGGTGCGCACTGGGGACATCTATCGCGGCGCGGTTCCGTTCATCCTCATTCAGCTCGCGATGCTCGCGATGCTCGCCGCCTTTCCGGCGATGGCGACCTGGCTGCCCGGCGTTTTGTATCAATAAATAACCAGGGTCGATTAGCGTGAGGCGGTCTCCCCGCCGCATGGCCTGAGGGATGCCTGCCTGTTACCGTTGGCGAGTGCGTTCAGAATGACGCGCGGCGTTATGGAGTTACTGCCCGGCATGGACAAGATCCTCACTTTTGCGGCGTTTTTCGCCATGTGTTTTGGCGCGGCGTCGAGCGGGGCGTATTTTCGCCCCGGCGCTTGGTACGCGGCGCTGAAAAAACCGAACTGGACGCCGCCCAACTGGGCCTTTCCGGTGGTCTGGACGACGCTGTTCCTGATGATGTCGGTCGCGGGCTTCCTCATCTTCCAGACTGCGTGATGGTCGGCCTGGCCGGCGCTGGCGTTATTCGCCGCGCATCTCGTCGTCAACGCAGTATGGTCTTGGATTTTCTTCGGCCTCAAGCGGCTAGACTGGGCGATGGCGGAGGTGCTGCTGCTGTGGGCCGTCATTGCGGCGCTGATCGCCATGTTCGCGCCGATCAACACGATCGCGGCGCTGCTACTTGCACCCTATCTTCTGTGGGTCACCATTGCGGCGTTTCTGAATTTAAGGCTGCTGCAAATGAACGGTCCGCGCGGACCGCAGACAGTTTGAAGCCAATTCAGCGCCCGCCCGCATAGCGGCGCAGGGCCTCGACGCGCCGCTCGATCGACGGGTGCGTGGCAAAGATGCCGGCGAAGGGGGCAGGATTGTCGACCATCATCTGCATCACGTCGGCGGGGGCATCAAGTCGCGACCGGCCAGAGATTTTCTCGAGCGCGCCGATCATCGCGTCGGGATTGCGCGTCAGGTCGACGGCGCCGGCGTCCGCCAGGAACTCCCGCTTCTGCGACAGCAAGAACCGGATGACGATGGCGAGCAGATACGCGATCGCAATGGCGGCAAGCGCAACGATGATCAGAATTCCTCCGCCGCGGCTGTCGCCCTTGCGCGATTGCGAGTGCCCGCCGATGCGCACCCCGCCCCGCATGAACGTCCGGAACACGATTTCTCCGAGGAAGGAGAAAATACCCACAAAGATAACCGCGACAATCAACAGGCGCACGTCGCGGTTCATGATGTGGGTCAATTCATGGGCTAGCACCGCCTCGAGTTCTTTTGGCCCAAGCGTCTCAACAAGCCCCCGCGTCAGGGTGATCGTATAACTGCGGTTGTCGACGCCGCTAGCGAAGGCGTTGAGCGCGGGCGTCTCTATGATGTTGAGGCGCGGCATGGTCTGGCCGCGGGAAATGCTGAGATTTTCCAGAAGGTTGTAGATTTCCGGCGCGTCCTTGCGCTCCAGCCGGCGCGCGCCGACCGAAGCCGCAATCATGCGCGTGTTGAAAATCCACGCGATGCCGAACCAGACGGCCGCGCCGATTAGCGCAAACGGCCATGAGCGCGCCATCTGGTCGAGAGCAAGACGAAATCCCTCGGCCGGATCGTAGAATTCCGCCACCGCTCCAACATAGAGCAGGTTCAGCGCGAACAACAGCAGCAGGAGCAATACCGGAAATCCCGCCAGCAACAGAACCGAGCGGAAATTATTGCTCCAGATGTGCGATTGGAGCCCGTAGGCGCCCACTGTCCGCTTCCTTTACAGCCGCGTCACACGATAACCCGTCAGAATTTGACCGACGGCGCAGCTTCCAGCGTGGGGCGCGAGGCCTCGGGGATTTCAAAGAACTCCCGCTTCTCGAACTTGCCGAGCGGGGCGATGAAATTTCCCGGGATCTGCTGGATGATCGTGTTAAACTCCTGCACCGCGTTGTTGAAGAAGCGGCGGGCGGCCGCGATCTTGTTTTCGACGTCAGCGAGTTCGCGCTGAAGTTCGAGGAAGTTCGTGTTCGCCTTCAGGTCAGGATAAGCTTCGGCCAAGGCGAAAAGTTTCCCGAGCGCCGAGCCGAGAACGCCCTCTGCCGCGCCTTGCGCCGCCGGCCCATGCGCGCTTACCGCCGCGTTGCGGGCGTTGATGACGGCGTCGAACGTCTCACGCTCATGGCTTGCATAGCCCTTCACTGTCTCAACGAGGTTTGGAATGAGGTCATGCCGCTGTTTCAACTGAACATCGACGTCGGCAAAAGCCTGATCGGCCCGCTGATTGAGCGCAACGATCTGGTTGTAGATGACGATTGCGATGACAACGACGAGCGCAATGACGCCGAGGAAAATCAGAAAGCCGGACATGTTCGTGTCTCCCCTTCGCTCCGGCGCAAGGAACTTTCCTTCACGCGGACTGTCGATATAGGCGGGCGTACGCGTCGTCGCAATTGGCGCGAGGGCCAGCCGGTCGCATTATGACGCTGAATTCTGCTGAAAGGCATTCGCTTGGTCCGTCTCCCGCCTATTTCGGCATTGAACGCGGCCGCTTCGCGTCCCATTTCAAGAACGGTCGTTGTACAGCGCCATGTTTAGCGCTGATCCGGCCCTTATCCGTGGGAGATATCGATGATCGACGCGCGACGGATTCTCGCCGACCTGCAAAAACAGGCCGAGGCTACCTTCAGGGAATTGAAAGTCGACGAACGACTCGCCGACGCGCGGGTTACGGTCGACACGGTGGGCGAACGATTGCGGGACGATCCAAACGCCCGCGTTCTGACGGCGGGCGCTGGCGGGGTCCTGCTTGCGGGACTTCTCGGCTCTCGCGGCGGCCGGCGCATTGTCGGCGACATCGCCAGGACCGGGGCGGTAGCGGCGATTGGCGCGCTCGCCTATCGCGCCTGGATCGAACGCCAGGGCGGCTTCACAAAGGTTCATGAGGCGGACGAGTTGATCAAGGCGCAGGCGGCGGGCTTCCCGATCGACCCGGCGTCCGATCCGGAATTCGCCGTCGCTGTTGTACGCGTCATGACCGCCGCCGCGCACGCCGACGGGACCGTCTCGAAGGCGGAGTGCGACCTCCTCCTGAACGCGGCGAAAAAATCTGCGCTCGACCCGGAAGAACGTGACTTCCTCGCTAGTCCGACGCCGGAAACGGAAACTTTCCGCCTTGCGAAAGCCGCTGCAAAATCGCCGAACCACGCGGCCGAACTTTACGCCGCGGCCGTGGTCATGACGGCCGAACCAAACGAGCGGGAATCGTCATTCCTCGCGCGCCTTGCCGATGCGCTTGGGGTGGAGCCCGGACAAGCCGGAGCCATCCGTCGCGCAAGCCTTGAATAGGCGTCAGGCAAACCTTCGCTCGATGGTTCGCTGAGACGCGATCTCGACAATGCGCCTCGCGCCCTTTACCGTCAGTGTGCGTCTGCTTTCAGCGACGCTACTGCATTGGGGGGCGAACGTGCGCAACTTTACTCGCCGGCAGACGATGACGGCGCTGGCCAGCGCAGTCGCCTCGACCAGCTCGATTGCCGCAGCTGGCGCAAGCGAAATACAGAAAACAGCCTCCGCGCCAGAGGCGCCTTCCCAGTCCCTTCGGAGACGTTCCAATTACGGATCATCCGTAGACATTATTGTTGTTGGCGCAGGCGTGTTCGGCGCCTGGGCCGCCGCGCGGCTTCAGGCCGCCGGAAAACAGGTGTTGCTCGTCGACGCGTGGGGGCCGGGTCATGCGCGCGCATCGTCCGGCGGCGAGTCGCGTATGATCCGGGCAAGCTATGGCCCGGATGAAATCTATTCGAAGATGGCGACAAAGTCGCTCGAATATTGGAAAAGCCTTTCGGCGACAGCTGACCTGCCCCTGTTCCATGAAACGGGCGTCCTCTATTTTTATCAGCGGGAAGATCAATCCGCCGCGCAGTCCCTCACGGCGCTTCGCCGGCTCGGGGTTCCCGTTGAGCGACTGGAAAGGAAGGTTCTCGCGCAACGCTGGCCGCAGATCGACTGGACGGGCGTCGTCGCCGGGGTGTTCGAGCCGACCTTCGGAGCCCTGATGGCGCGGCGCTCGGTCGCCACGCTCGTCGACCAGTTCGTGCGCGCGGGCGGCGCCTATCGCCAGGCGTCCATATTGCTGCCTGCCGCAGACGGCCCGCTCGAGACACTGCAAACCCGCGCCGGAGAAACACTGAAAGCGGAGCAATTCGTATTCGCCTGTGGTCCCTGGCTCGGCAAGCTCTTTCCATCGCTCATCGCCGAGCGACTGTTCGTGACGCGGCAGGAGATTTTGTTCTTCCAGCCGCCGGCAGGCGATGATCGCTTCGGCCCGAACGCGCTGCCCGGATGGGCCGACGACAATGACGGCGCCATGTATTACGGCTTTCCCGATATCGAGGGTCGCGGCTTCAAGATCGCGCTCGACGCCCATGGCGCGCCGGTCGATCCCGATACTGAAGACCGGCTTCTGTCGCCGGAAGGACTGGCAGGCGCGCGCGCCTACATGGCCCGGCGCTTTCCTGCGCTCGCGGATGCGCGCCTGTCGGAATCCCGCGTATGCCAATACGAAAACAGCGCCAATGGCGATTTCCTGATCGACCGGCACCCCGACTGGGAGAACGCCATTCTCGTCGGCATGGGTTCCGGTCATGGCTTCAAGCATGGTCCGGCGGTGGGCGATCTCGTCGCGAGCCTCGTCGCCGGCGGCGCGCCGGAGCCGAGATTCACGCTGGCGTCGAAATCGACAGAAAAAGCGCGCGCCGTGCACTGAGGTCAGTCGCCGCCCATCATTTCCTTGACCACGCTGGCGAGCCCCGTTTGCCGGCGGCGCTTCAGCCGCTCAGCCAGCAGGATCGCCTGCAGCATCGTCAGCGACTGGTCGATGTCATAATTGACGATGACGTAGTCATATTCGGCCCAGTGAGACATCTCGGCGTCAGCCTTCGCCATGCGCCCACGGACGATTTCCTCCGGGTCCTGGTTTCGCTCGCGCAGCCGCCGCTCAAGCTCTGCCCGCGTGGGCGGGAGGATGAATACTTTGACCACATCGTCGCGTTTGGCCGCGTCGAGCTGCTGGGCGCCTTGCCAATCGATGTCGAACAGAACGTCGCCGCCCGCGTCAAGCGTTTCATCGATATGGGCCTTGGGCGTCGCATAGTAGTTCCCGAACACGTTCGCCCATTCGAGGAATTCGCCAGCGTCGCGCTTGGCGAAAAATTCCGGCTCCGACATGAAAAAATAATGCTTGCCGTCTTTCTCCATCGGGCGGGGCGCCCGGGTCGTAGCCGAAATCGAGAGGGAGACGTTCGGGTCTGCCTTGAGCAGACGATTGGCGAGCGTCGTTTTTCCGGCCCCCGAAGGGCTGGATAAAATAAACATCAGGCCCCTTCGGGCCACCTTCAGATCGCCGCCGATCATCGTCACTCGATGTTTTGGACTTGCTCGCGCATCTGGTCGATAACCGTCTTCAGGTCAAGGCCGATGCGTTTCAGGCCAAGATCGGACGCTTTCGAGGCCAGCGTATTGGCCTCTCGGTTGAACTCCTGCGTCAGGAAATCAAGTCGCCGTCCCGCCGCCTCGCCGCCGTCAATGAGCGCGCGCGCCGCCGCAATATGGGCGTCGAGACGATCGAGCTCCTCGCGCACATCGGCCTTGACCGCCAGGAGCGCCGCTTCCTGCGCGAGGCGGTCCTCGGC
>JBGTFV010000207.1:0-6379 GCA_041747095.1 Parvularculaceae bacterium | reverse complement strand
CGCCCTGCTTCTCGGTCATCGCCATGCCGATCGTCACGCCGCTCTTCTGCGGCGCAGGAATAAAGCGCGGATCGTAAACGCCCGAGAGCGCGCGCGGGACCCAGTCGGCCGCTACGGCCTCCTCGCGGCGCAGCGCCGGCACGGCCGCATAGGTCATCGACATGGGACAGCACACCCCGCCCTCGACCTGCCCCATCAGGAACAACAGCCCCGAATGCAGCACATGGCCGGCGTCGTGCGCGCGCCAGGCCCCTGCCGCGACGCCAGCCGACAGGCCAATATCCATCAAGACGTGATAGCTCGGGTGGAACTCCACCTCGTCGAGCCGGTGGCCATAGCGGTCAAAGCTTTTAAGTTTCGGCGGGTTGCGGTTGGCGAGATCGCCATGTTCAAGCGCCTCGGCCGATCCGCAGCGGGCGCCGAAGTCCGACAGGCGCTCGCCATGCGCGGCGCCGCCGAACGCCTCTACGGCTCCGATAAGCGCGGCGTCATTTTCGTAAAGATTGACGTCAACGAACGGCGGCGGCTGGTTGGCGACGTCGTGAGTCGCGAGGGCGGCGGCGGGTCGGAACGGCGTCATACGGGCGGCTCCTCTAAGGGCGATGTTATAAGTCTACATCCCCCGCACGCAGAAGCGTAGCGTCTCTGGCGCCTTTCACTTGCGGTTGCAATGACATGAACCCGGGGTCCGGCGCCGCTTGATGGAATTTTTCCGGGACGCGGCGCGCGGATAGGTGGCTGACCCAGCCTGCGGCGTGAAACTTTTTCACACTGCGCAAACGTTATACCGAACAAAGAATCCAACCGCGCGGTTGATCGTTGCGTCGTCAACCTGCATGCACCGGGAAATTTACGTTTACTCTGTATACGGTCTACGTATTTTTCGACGTATCGATTCGCGCCCTCTGAACGTCAGAGTAGCAAAGGCGCATGCGCTCAACTTCTGCGAAGCCGCCTTGAAAGAGGTTGTTTGCGTATCTGCGCAACCAATGCGTTATGCAAGTGGATTCTATTTAAATTCTGTGTGCTTTCTTGTTGTTTTGGTACTGACCTTCGCATACGGTCGCGACAACCAAGTCGAAGGAGAGAGCGGGTTGGTTCGTTCGCGTACAAATCGAAAATGCAATCATAACCTGCAGCCGGCGACATCCGGCTGACAGGCGTCACGGGGCATTCTTCAAACATCTCTTTCTGAGGAGACGGATTTTCACGCGAGAATCCGTTCGACTTTTTGTGCGATGCAAAACGCCCCGTGACGTCACGGGGCGAAAGGGAGACTTTATGACTAAATTTGGATGGTCCTTGCAAAAAGGATCGTTACTCGCCGCCGCCGCCATGGCGCCGTTGATGTTGAGCGCTCCTGTTCTGGCGCAATCCGGAAATCCCAACCTGCAGGGATATCTCGGCACAACCAGCAAATCAGAGTTTGCGCGCAACGCGCTGAAAAGGCTTCATGAGCGCGGCCTCAACCGCCGGGCCGCAGACACCTCCGACCGCATCGTCATGTGGCACGAGGTGCTGCTCGACACGATAGCGATCGATTTGACGCCAGACCCGGATACGGGCATTGCGCCAGCGGATCAAGTTGGACCGACCCGCGGCAGCCGGGCGCAAGCAATGACGATGATTGCGGTTTTCGACGCGGTTAATGCGTTTGAGAACAGGTTCGTGTCGTACAATGAACTTGCCAAGCCGAAGTCCAATGCGTCGATCGACGTCGCAATCGCCTATGCTGCGCATGGCGCGCTGGTCGCATTGTTCCCCGATCAGGCTGAACGGCTAAATATGATTTTAGCCAACGATCTGCAGCAAATTAAAGCTTCGGGACCAAGCTTTGCTCGAGGACGCGATGTTGGACAGGCTTCTGCAGCCGCGATGCTCGACCGCCGTTCGGCCGACAATTCCAGCGGTCCCGAAAACAACTACGGCTTCGGCGGTCAAGTCGCCGACGGCAACACGACGTTCTTCGGCACGCCGGTCAATGGCGACACCGCACTTACGTTCGAATGGACGCCAGACCCGTTGACGCCCGACGCATCGCACCCATGGGCATTTTCCAGCTTGCGCTCGGCTCGTTCTGGGGCGCGGTGACGCCGTTCACCCTCGCGAGCGGCAATCAATTCCGCGCGCCTCCGCCGCCTGCGCCGGGGTCGCCCGAGTTCAATGCAGCGTTCGATGAAGTCGCCGCCGTTGGCGGCTCGCCAGACAATGTCGGCACGCCAAGCACCGGTACGGACGAAACCCGCTTCATCGGCAATTACTGGGGCTATGACGCCGTGCCAATGCTGGGCACGCCGCCGCGCCTTTACGCCCAGATCGCGATTCAGGTCGCGCTGGCCGAGAAACTGAAGGACCCGCAGGAGCTGGCGCGGTATCTCGCCCTTATCCACACAGTTCAAGCCGACTCGGGCGTCGCTGCGTGGGACAGCAAATATTACTACAACTACTACCGCCCGGTGACCGGCGTACGCATTGACGACGGCATTGCCGAAACCGTGAACGACCCCAGCTGGGATCCTTTCGGCGTGTCGGTGATCAACACGACGGACGCCATCCGGGCAACGCCGCCCTTCCCGGCGTACCCGTCAGGACACGCCACATTCGGCGCGGCCGTGTTCGAGATCATGCGTTCGTATTTCGGCAACGATACGCCGTTCACGTTCATTTCGGACGAATACAACGGACAAGGCGTCGACCCGTTTGGCACGCCGCGTCCTTTGGTGCCAGTCCGCTTCGAGACCTTCCAGCAGGCCCAGGAAGAGAACGGCCAGAGCCGGGTCTTCAATGGCGTGCACTGGCAGTATGACAATACCGCCGGACAAGATATGGGCGTCGACATCTCACATTATGTCCTGAACGACTTCGGCGCGTTCCAACGGCGCTAACGGCGCGGGCCGGCGCAACGCGCCGGCCCAAACCTGTCCTGATCTGAACCGACTGGATGCGAGAGCGCTTTCGCAGCGTCTCTCGCATCTAATTCATTTTGTCCAACTGCGCGCAGATCGATACGCCGTCCGGCCTCGTATCCGTCAGCGCCGAATCTTAAAAAATGCGTATACCAATGAAAAATCCTCTCATCTTCTTGCTGTTGACGTGCTTTGCCACTATGCCGTTGGTCAGCAGCCAGGCGACTGCGCAGAGCAACCAGCCTGCGACGAAATCCGAAGCCGAGGCGGCGCCCAAAAAAGGCGTTGCGGCGTCAAGCCCGGACGATCAATTCAAGGAACTCGGCCTTGAAAACTTTCGATCGGCGTTCACTCGCGAAACAGTTTTGAAGCTCAACGCGATCGTTTCGCGTTCGCTCGACACCGTCACGAAATATGACGACGAGATTCCAAAGATTGAAATAGCCGTCGCACGGGCCAGCGGTCCGGATGCCGACGACAAGGCGCGGCGCGACGCCGAAGCGGGAGTCGCGCTGGTGAAAACGCTTTCCGAGCAGGCAAGCGCCGCCCATGCCGACATGCTCGTCGCCAGCGAACAGGTAAGGACGAGCGGCGAGATCTATAACGCGCCGCTTCTTTCCGGGATGAACCGCTTCGTCCGGCGCGTCGATGAAGAGATCCGCGAGAAGCTTCAGGCGTTAACCGCAACGCTTGATGGCGAAGAACCCGAGAAAAAGGAATAACGCTCGTCATCCGCCTGCGCGTTGGCGCTTGCGAATCGCGGCGCAAGGCTCGCAAGTTTTTTCTGGGTTCAAAGTCTCGTACGCGACCCACAATGCAGAGCGATACTGTTTGACCTTGATCGGTCGATACAATCATTGTCTGCGGCCAGAAGCAGCGCTGCCGACATTCTGCAATTGACGAGCGTTTATCACAATCTCCTGCGACTGTGGCCTGAGGTTTAGCGCAACAACCTGGCTTATGCTCGCAGCGACAGTCCCAACAACGCCTCAAGCTCTGAAATAACAGGCTCCGGTCCATCGAGAGGAGCCTTGATCGTCCGCATGCCCATGGCCTGAGCGGGTTTCAGATTTGGCCCGAGGTCGTCGATGAAAATGCATTGCGTCGCGTCAACGCCGAGAGCTGAGAGCATCATTTCGTAGATTTCCGGCTCTGGCTTGCGCACCCCCGCCTTGGCCGACTCAATGACGCGATCGAACATTGCGAAAACCTCCCGGATCGCTTCGGGCGCAATATCTGGCCCGGCCATGCGAGCGGCGTCCATGGCCGGCATATTGTTGGTGATGCATCCGGCGAGAAGTCCAGCCTGCTTGATGCGTCGCAGCGCCTCAACCATCTCGCCGCGCAGATCAAGCATCAGTAGGCTGACGAGCGTACGCCCGTGAACTTCGCGACCAGCCGAGTTAGTCTCCACAGCAAAAAGCGCGTCGAATTCATCGTGGTCGATTTCGCCGCGCTCGAGCCGGGCGAATGCACCCTTATGGCCGCTGTCGCGGATGACGCTGGTGAGGAAATTCGGCGGCAGGTCCTCGCGCCGCTCAAAGGCGGCGAAGGCGACGAGCGGCGATGTTGTAAAAACGCCGCCAAAATCAAAGATGACGGCGCGGAAGCCGGTTGGGGCCATCAGAGGGAGTGACGTCATTTTTTCCCGGCCTCGATGCCAAAGCGTTTGGCGAGCGCCGTATCCACCATTCGCTTGGGCAACAGGTTTGGCAGCGTCCACAGCATCAATTTGTTCTTCAGGATGGCGTAGCGCGTGTCGGGCTTAGCGTCCGTGAGGATCTTCAGGACGAGCGCGCCAATGTCTTCCGGCGGCAGGCCGCTTTCGCCGAAGCCTTGCATGGCGTCTTTCATCTGCTGCATCGGGGCGAGATATTCCGTCTCCCGATAGGGCTCGACGTCGATCTCGTCGGCCTTCGCCCATATCGGGGTTTTCACCGCGCCCGGGCCGACGACGATGACGTCTATCCCCGTACCGAGCAGTTCGCGGCGCAAGCTGTCGGATAGGGCCTCCAGCGCATGTTTCGACATCGCGTAGGGCGACATGAAGGGCGAGGCGATCTTTCCTGCGACCGAGCTCATATTGACGATCCGGCCCGGCGGCCCCTTGAAGGCGGGGTCGGCGCCGAGCATGGGCAGGAAAGCCTGGCACGCCCGAACAACGCCCCACACGTTCACGTCGAACTGGCGCTGAAGCTCCGCGATATCGATATAGCGAAGGGGTCCGGCAACGGCGATGCCCGCATTGTTGACGAGTGCGCCGAGCGTCTGGCCGTTAAGCGCGCGGCGCACCTCCGCCGCACCGGCGGCGATTTCATCTGCGTTCGTCACATCGAACTGGATCGGTTCAAAGCGCTCGCCTAGAGCGGCCTTGGCGGCCTCGCCATCCTTTTCCTTCCGCACGCTGCCAAATACGCGCCATCCGTCGTTGACGAGCGCCTCGGCGATGGCGCGACCAATTCCGGTCGAAACGCCGGTGACGACAGCCGTTCTGTTGAGGTCGCTCATGTTTGCTCTCCTAGAACTTCACGGTCTTCATGTATTCCGCATTCAGCGCTTCGGCGCGCTTTGCGGCGGGACGGGCTGAGGCGCGGTCGACGTAATCCGCTATCGCGCCCTCCTTCGCCAGCGCGCCAAACATCGTCGCAAATCTGAGCGTTGAACCAAAGACGACATCCGCCGCGCTGAATTTCTCGCCGAGAAGCCAGGGGCCTTGAGCCAACGCCGCTTCGATCGCGCGCGTCACCCGTTCGGCATCGCCGTGACCGACAACGCCCGAATTTTCGCGCGTCACGCCGCCCAACTTGTCCATCATCATGGGTTCGATGCAGCTTGGCGAGAAGAACATCCAGCGGTAATACGTCCCCCGCGCCGGATCATCTGTTGACGGCGCAAGTCCGGCCGCTGGGAATGCATCCGCGAGATAGGCGCAGATTGCCGCCGTCTCGGTCACGATAACGTCGCCATGCACGAGCGTCGGCACTTTTCCCATCGGGTTCAGTTTCAGATAATCCGGCTTTCTTTGCTCGCCGGATTTGAGGTCGAGGAGGCGCACCTCGCACGGCGCGCCCAGTTCTTCGTTCATCCAGAGCGTCGCGCCGGAACGCGTTTGCGGCATGTGATAGAGTACGGGGCGGCTGGCGGTCATGGTTTTTTCTCCACTGACGTTGAACTGGCGGGCGGTCGCGTCGCTTCGTAGAGCGCCACAGCGGCGGCGGCTGCGACATTCAAGCTTTCCATGGAAGGCGCAATCGGTATGCGGAACAAACCGTCACAGACGCTCGCAACGAGGGGGCGCAGGCCGTCGCCTTCCGCGCCGAGAACGAGAGCGATGGGGCGCCCGCGCGGCAGGTCGCCGATCGCGCTTCCGCCTTCGCCGGCTAACCCGACGCAGAAATATCCAAGACCCTGAAGGCCCTCGATTGCGCGCGCCACATTGACGACGCTGACGCACGGAACGGTCTCGATGGCGC
>JBGTFV010000206.1:0-10308 GCA_041747095.1 Parvularculaceae bacterium | reverse complement strand
GACGGAGAAGAGTTCAAGCAATTCCTGCTTATCCGAGATCTTTATGTTGAGATGCGACGCTACTGTGTCAGCGAGTTGCGCGGGATCGTCAATTTGATTGACCGAGACGACCACTTCTGGCGATATCCGCTTGTTCAGCTTCACATAGGCTTCAAATTGCGACACAACCGAGCGTGACAACGCTTCAACTTCTGCCGCGCTTGCTTCTTCTTCGGGCGGGGTTGCCGCCTCGGCTTCAAAGTGCCCTTCGAGACGCGTGAACCGGACGATTTTCGCGCGACGCTCGCCCTCGACGAGAACCTTCACGGTTCCGTCAGGTAGCTTCAACAGTTGTAGAACTGAGGCGACGACGCCGACGTCGTAGATGCCGGCGGGCTCGGGGTCGTTGTCGCTCGCGTCTTTCTGCGCGGCGAGAAGAATTTTTTTGTCGGTTTCCGTCACGCTCTCAAGCGCGCGAACGGATTTCTCGCGCCCCACAAACAACGGAACGACCATGTTTGGGAAAACCACGATATCGCGCAGCGGGAGTACCGGGTAAATCTGGGTGTCTGTCATCAAATGCCCTTTGAGGGATGGCGGCAAATTTCACGGAGATGCGAAACTTGATCTTGGATTACCTCCAAAACCGGCTACGGCTGCGACAATACCGAAATACAGACCATCGAAGTGACCGGCGGAAATAGCAAGATCATGCGCATCCATATCGATGCAACGACGCCCTCGCGCCGTCACAATCCTTATCATGTGGCGTTCCGGCAGGCTCTTTCAACTACTAACTTTGCCCTGCTCCCGCACAAGTCTAGCGGGCTCTGGGCAGTTCAAAATATCGTGTGAGGATCAAGGGCGACGACAATGGCCGGCCCGATCCGCTCTACCGACGTCTGAAATATCGCGCGGGCGCCTAGGCGCTGGCGTCAACCTCGACGACTTCTTTGCCGGGGCGCTCTTCGTAAATATGAAGGGGACTTGCGCGGCCTTCGACAACCTCACTGTTCACGACGACCTCGGCAACGCCCTGCAGTGTCGGGAGTTCAAACATCGAGTCGAGCAAAATGCCTTCCATTATCGACCGCAACCCCCGCGCGCCCGTCTTGCGAGCGATGGCGCGTCGGGCGATTGCGGCGCGTGCGTCCTCGGTGAAAGTCAACCGGACGTCCTCCATCTCGAACAGTCGTTGATACTGCTTGATCAGGGCGTTTTTCGGCGTGGTCAGGATCTGGATCAGCGCCGGTTCGTCCAGGTCTTCAAGCGTCGCAATAACCGGCAGACGACCGACGAATTCCGGAATCAAACCGAACTTGAGTAAATCCTCCGGCTCGACATTCCGAAGCACCTCGCCTACGCGCCGATCGTCAGGCGACTTCACATTGGCGCCAAAGCCAATCGACGTGCCGGCGCCGCGCGCCGCGATCACTTTTTCGAGCCCCGCGAAAGCGCCGCCGACGATAAACAGGATGTTCGTGGTGTCGACTTGCAAAAACTCCTGCTGCGGATGTTTGCGACCGCCCTGCGGGGGAACTGAGGCAACCGTTCCCTCCATAATCTTGAGCAGCGCTTGCTGCACACCCTCGCCAGAGACATCACGTGTAATGGATGGGTTGTCGGACTTACGGCTAATCTTGTCGACTTCGTCGATATAGACGATGCCGCGCTGCGCCCGCTCGACATTATAATCGGCAGACTGAAGAAGTTTCAGGATGATATTCTCAACGTCTTCGCCGACATAGCCCGCTTCAGTAAGCGTCGTTGCGTCCGCCATGGTAAACGGTACGTCGAGAATGCGCGCGAGCGTCTGGGCAAGGAGCGTCTTGCCCGACCCGGTGGGCCCTACGAGCAGGATGTTCGACTTGGCCAGTTCGACGTCGTTATTTTTCGAAGCGTGATTGAGGCGCTTATAATGATTGTGCACAGCCACCGACAACACGCGTTTGGCGTGCCGTTGCCCGATCACGTAGTCGTCGAGGACTTTATGAATTTGCTGAGGCGTCGGGACGCCGTCGCCCGCCTTCACGAGGGAGGATTTCGATTCCTCGCGGATGATGTCCATGCAAAGTTCGACGCACTCGTCGCAAATGAACACCGTTGGCCCGGCAATAAGCTTGCGGACTTCATGCTGGCTCTTGCCGCAGAATGAACAATAGAGGGTGTTTTTGCCCTCTCCCCCGCCTTTACCGCCGACTTTGCTCACGCTCATGCTACTCCTTCTTGGGCGTCCGTTTCGTTCGGACCCCTCTTCAGGCGCGCACCCTGCCCGCGGACAACGGCTCACCCTCCGTCAAGGCTGCTGCAGGTCTGGCGCCAGTCGGCACCCCACCTCAGAATGGCATTCGATCACATTCCCAACGCCGCAATCAAGCCGACAATTTTGTGACTAAAAAGTTCTCGGGCGCGTTGGGTTAACAATCTATTCCTCGAGGGGCGCTCTCTCCGAAAGAACCTTGTCGATCAGGCCAAAATTCACTGCCTCCTCCGGGGTCATGAAGTGATCCCGGTCAAGCGTTTTCTCAATCATTTCATATGGTTGGCCGGTGTGCTCAACGTAGATCTCGTTGAGCCGGCGCTTCATTTTAATGATGTCTTGGGCGTGGCGCTCAATGTCCGACGCCTGACCCTGGAAACCGCCCGAGGGCTGGTGGACCATAACGCGCGAGTTAGGTAGCGAGAACCGATGACCCTTCGCCCCGGCCGTCAGTAGAAGCGACCCCATGGAGGCAGCCATGCCAATGCACATGGTTGAAACGTTCGGGCGAATGTACCGCATCGTGTCATACATGGCCAAACCGGCCGAAACAGACCCGCCTGGAGAGTTGATGTAGAAGGCTATCTCTTTTTTGGGGTTTTCCGCCTCCAGAAAAAGCAACTGCGCTACGATCAAGGTCGAAACTGCGTCGTGAACCGGCCCAGAAAGGAAAATGATCCGCTCTTTCAACAGCCTAGAATAGATGTCATAGGCGCGCTCGCCGCGGCTCGACTGCTCGACAACCATTGGAACGAGGGTATTCATGTAGATGTCGAGAGGGTCTTTCATGTTCAAGCAGCTTCCTCTTGTTCGGGAAATGATCGAAAATCGTACTCGTTAAGGCGACAGCGGGCATTTTATGATGCGCCCCTATGCTCTCGTATCAAAAGAGTATTTGGGAACGTTTACGACCAAAGGGAAGACCGGCCACAAAGAAGCGTGGCGGTGAGTGACGCTCCCTCCGCCCAAAGCGGAAAGGTTGGACGTTTGCCCAACTAATCGCCGATCGGCGCGCCGTCAGGATCCTTCAGGAGCGTTTCCTTGCTCACGGAGACATCGGACACGGTGGCGCGCTCAAGGATGAAATCAACCACCTGCTCCTCAAAAAGCGGAGCCCGTATTTGCGCGATCGCGTTGGGGTTCTGCTGGTAAAACTGGAGCACCTGGCGCGGCGTTATGTCCTGACCCTGCATATGCAGGAATTGCGCCTCGCGCATCGCCTGTTCCTGAACGGCGCGTTGCAGCGCCTCGTTCGGGACAACGACCTGCGCCCGCTTGCCGATCTCGGCGAGAACGAGGCCCAACTTCACCCGACGGGCGGCGATATTTCGGTACTCGACCCGCAGTTCTTCTTCGGATTTGTCCTTGTCTTCCTCATCGCGCTCGGAGGATTCGACCTGACGCCAGATTTGTTCGAACTCAGCGTCAACCATGCTTTTGGGAAGGTCAAACTTGTGGGCTGCATCCAACTGGTCAAGGAGATTGCGCTTGACGTGCCCTCGCGAGAGCTGCCGGAAATCGCGCTCTAACCTCTCGCGCAGGCGGCCCTCAAGGTCGGCGAGGTTTTCAAGACCCAACTTTTGCGCAAACGCGTCATCGATAACCGTTTCATCGGGCGACTTAACTTCCTTGGCGCTAACGGCAAACGTTGCTTCCTTGCCCGCGAGTTCGGCTGCGCCATAATCGGCCGGAAACGTTACATTCACCGAGATATCGTCGCCGGCCTTCGCCCCGATGAGCTGGTCTTCGAAACCGGGGATGAAACGCCCTGTCCCCAGCACAAGTTCTACGCCTTCGCCCGCACCGCCTGGAAATTCATTGCCGTCGATACTGCCCTTGAAATCGATGACGATCGCATCGCCCTTCTCAGCGGCTTCGCCTGCAGGGCGCGGCGAGAATGTGCGCTGCTGTTCGGCGAGGTTCGAAAGGGCTTCCTGCACGTCGGCGGCGGGAACTTCAGCAATTGGCCTTGTTAGGGAAAGCGTCGCTACATCGATTGGCTCGAAGTCTGGAAGGACCTCAGCGTGAACGACATATTCAAGGTCGGCGCGGCCCTCGACGACGGCGTCCATATCGCCTTCAAAATGCGGGTGCGGCTGGGTGGCGGGGCGCAAATCGCGGTCCGAGAACGCCTTGGCGCTTGTCTCAGCGATAAGGTCCTGGAGGATCTCGCCCATTACCCCTTTGCCGTACATTTTGCGCAGGAAAGAGATCGGGGCTTTGCCTTTGCGGAAACCTTTAAGCTGAACTTTATTTTTCAGGTCGGACAGCTTGGCATGCAGTTTTGCGTCAAGCTCAGAGGCCGGCACCTTGACCGTAAATTTGCGCTCGAGGCCTTCCGCGCTGAGTTCCGTCACTTCCATATCGACTGCGCCTTCCTGTCTCTCAAAATTCTTCGCCCCGCATCTGCGAGATGCGCCGTTGCACCGAACGCGTTTGCACGAAGCGCGCCTTCGTTGGTGCGGATGGAGGGACTTGAACCCCCACGCCGTGAGGCGCCAGAACCTAAATCTGGTGCGTCTACCAGTTCCGCCACATCCGCGAACGCCGGAGATCGCCCAAGGGCACCCGTGCGGGACGCGAGGTTCTATATCAGAGCCATCCAGCGTGTCGAGCCACTCAGAACCGCTTTTCAAACCACATTACAGAAAGAAAGCGGTCGAATTTGCGCCCGACCTCGTCAAGCGTTGCGACGTGCCGGAAGCCGAAGCGGATGTGGAGCGCCTCCGACGCCGGATTTGGCGGCACGATGCCTGCGTAGGCGCGATGGACGCCAGCCGCCGCAAGCACGGGCATCAAGGCGCTGTACAGCCGACCGCCGAGCCCTGCCCCGCGCGCTGCCGGCGCCAGGAAAACCGATACCTTGACGGAAAGGTCGTAGCCCCGTCGCTCGTCAAATCTACTGGCGTTGGCAAAACCAAGTATTTCGCCGTCCGGCGCAACGCCCACAAAAATTGGGTGGCGAGGATTTCCCAAACGATCCGCGATCCAGCTCCGCCGGACGATATCGTCATGTTCCTCGATCTCGAACGTCGCGACGCTTTCACGGATAACGGGGTTGTACACGGCGTTAAGGCCGGCGGCATCGTCTAGCGTCGCAGAGCGGATCTCGATCATCGAGGCGTCCTTGCCCTCACATTTCGCCAGACATCGCGCAGCGAGCCGGGAAGGTCTTCGGCGATGAGCCCGGGTCCAGCCGCCGCGCCGGCAGCGCCGTGCATCCAGACGCCCGCGCATGCTGCCTCGAAGCCGCCCATGCCTTGCGCTCGCAGCCCTGCAATAATGCCAGCCAAAACGTCGCCGGACCCGGCTGTCGCGAGGTCCGCGGGCGCGTTTGCGTTGATCGCGGTGCGTCCATCGGGCGATGCAATGACGGTGTCCGAACCTTTCAGCACAACAACGCCGCCCGCTAGTTCCGCTGCCGCCCGGGTCGCCGCGTATTTCCCGATCGCGGGAAAGTCGATTTCAACACCGAACAAGCGTGCGAACTCACCTTCATGCGGGGTCAGCACGTCGCCAAAGCGCAGAGCTGCCCCGAGATCAGCGAGCATATCCGAAAAGCTTGTCAGCGCATCGGCGTCGAGGATTGCGGCGGCCCCGCTTTGCAGCAGTTCAAGGACGGCATCGCGAGTCGGCGCGCCTATGCCAGCGGCGGGCCCCAGAACGACAGCCGACAGGCGTTCATCAACAATGCATGCGGCGAGCGCCGCCGCCCCATCAACCTCACGCAGCATGATGGCCGTCAGGTGCGCCGCGTTTTCAGCCAATGCGCATTTCGGCGATAAAACGGTGACCAGCCCAGCCCCCGCGCGGAGAGCGCCCACTGCGGCGAGACGCGCGGCGCCTGTTCGCCCCGATGGTCCGGAGACCACGCCAACTCGCCCTCGGCGATGTTTGTGATCGATGGATGTCGGCGAACGGAGCCCATCTATCCAAAGCGCTGGATCGTTCTCCCATATTGATGCCGCCTTGGTATGCCTGTCGAGGCCAATATCGAGGGTCGCGACCGCGCCGCTCAATTCCCGCCCCGGCAGCAACAGATGGGCGGGCTTACGTCGATGGAACGTGACCGTGGCGGTCGCCTTGATCGCGGCTCCCGGCGCATGTCCCGTGTCGGCGAAGACGCCCGACGGCATGTCAATGCTGACTATTGGCGCGGGATGCCTGTTTGCCGCCTCAACGAGGCGCGCAGCCGTTGGATCGAGACCTCGGTTCAGCCCGATTCCATAAAGAGCGTCGACAATTAACCCGGTGCGGTCGGGCGGATCCGCATCCGGCCCGAGAACTGGACCGGAATACCATCCGGCCATGGTAGCGGCGTCGCCTGTCATTTGGCCAATGGATGCAAGAGCGGTGACTTCAACCTGCCATCCCGCTTCCGCAAGGCGCCGAGCGACCACGTAGCCGTCGCCGCCGTTCGATCCCGGCCCACAAAGCACCGAGACGACGCGCGGCGTAAAATTAGCCACGATGAATTCCGCCGCCGCCCCTCCAGCAGTCTCCATCAGAGCCGTGCTGGACACGCCGGCAGCAAAAGCCGCCTGTTCGCACGCGCGCATCTCAGCCGCCGTCAGGATTTCAAGGTTGCGGGTCATACGCACTGCCCGCCGTGCCTATTGCTCATTGCCGCAAGCTTCATCATCCCTGCTTTCGGTTGACAGCGCCGGCAGCGCACGACGATGCTGTTGGCGCGTCCTTCGAGATGCGGAGCACAGCGCGGCGGCGGCCATGAAAAAGATCGAAGCAGTCATCAAACCCTTCAAACTCGATGATGTGAAGGAGGCCTTGCACGAAATTGGCTTGCAAGGGATGACCGTGATCGACGTTCGCGGGTTCGGTCGGCAGAAGGGGCATACGGAACTCTATCGCGGCGCAGAGTATGTTGTCGATTTCCTGCCCAAGGTGAAAATCGAGATTGTGGTCGAGGACGGGCAGGTCGCTGGGGCGATTGAGGCAATCACTGCCGCCGCTCATTCGGGGCGCATCGGCGACGGCAAAATATTTGTCTTGAACATCGAGGACGCGATCCGCATTCGCACCGGCGAGCATGGCGTAGACGCGGTCTGAATTATGGCAAGACGCAACGCCGTGGCCGGCCCGACCCGACGGGTTGGGTTCTTCCGGATTGTGCAACGCAAAAAAATCCGTATCGTGTGGTGTCGCACTGAGTAAAAGGAATACAGCGCCGGTAGCGTAAAGGCTAAAAGTCGCACCTCCGATGCCGCAGGCCGGATCGCCCTCGCTCCAGGAAAGGACCTCGCCCCCATGTCTGCCAAATCGCCTAGCGCCAAGGATATCCTTCAGCGGATGAAGGATGAAGACATCCGTTATGTCGACCTCCGTTTCACAGACACGCGCGGGAAATGGCAGCACGTTACTTTCGATCGCAGCCTTGTCGACGAAGATTTCTTCGCCGAAGGCGTCATGTTTGACGGCTCGTCGATTGCCGGGTGGAAGGCGATCAACGAGTCCGACATGCTTTTGATGCCGGACCCCGCAAGCGTGATTGACGATCCGTTTTTCGCGCAGCCAACCCTCTCAATCATCTGCGACGTACTCGAGCCTGCGACCGGTCAGCCCTATTCGCGAGACCCCCGCACAACCGCCAAGGCGGCTGAGGCCTATCTTGCAGCGACGGGCATTGGCGACACCTGTTATTTCGGACCTGAGGCGGAGTTTTTCGTATTCGACGACGTCCGGTTCTCGGTCGAACAGAATAACACCGGGTTCTCAATCGACTCAGATGAAGGCCCCTATAATTCGGCTACCGCCTACGAAGGCGGTAACCTGGCGCACCGACCGGGCCCTAAAGGCGGCTATTTCCCCGTGCCGCCGGTGGACTCCCTGCAAGACATGCGATCGGAAATGCTGACGCTGATGGATGCGGCCGGACTTCAGCCGGAGAAGCACCATCATGAAGTCGCTCCGTCGCAGCATGAACTCGGGATGCGTTTCTCGACCCTGACGACGATGGCCGACCGTATGCAAATCTACAAATACATCGTGCATCAGGTCGCTGCGAACTATGGCAAGACCGCGACCTTCATGGCCAAGCCCGTATTCGGCGACAACGGCTCGGGGATGCACGTCCACCAGTCGATTTGGAAGGAAGGCAAACCGCAATTTGCTGGCGACCGCTACGCCGATCTGTCGGAAACCTGCCTCTACTACATTGGTGGAATCATCAAACACGCGCGCGCCATCAATGCTTTTGCGAACTCTACCACCAACAGCTACAAGCGGTTGGTGCCCGGCTATGAGGCGCCCGTGCTGCTGGCCTATTCGGCCCGCAATCGATCGGCGTCAATCCGTATACCGTGGGTTCAGTCGGCGAAAGGAAAGCGCATTGAAGTTCGATTCCCCGATGCGGCCGGTAACCCCTACCTGACATATTCGGCGCTGCTGATGGCCGGCCTCGACGGGATCGAGAACAAAATCCATCCCGGCGACCCGATGGACAAGGATCTCTACGATCTGCCGCCGGAAGAATTGAAGGACATACCGACCGTCTGCGGGTCGCTCCGGGATGCACTCGACGCCCTCGACCGCGACCGCGCCTTCCTCAAGAAAGGCAACGTCTTCAATGACGACCAAATTGACGCGTATATCGAGTTGAAGTCGGCCGAAGTGAAGCGTTTTGAAATGACGCCTCATCCGATCGAATACGCGATGTATTACTCGTCATAAGAATTCATCGCGAACGCGATACACGCCGGCGTCCTCGTCACGAGGAGGCCGGCGTTTTCGTTTCCGCAGATGCGCCTCGCCGCGCAGTGGCGATCGACGATAGGGAGTGTCGACGACTCACAACCCTCTAGCCGCGGCCAACAAGCCTCGCAGCGGCGCGCCGTTCGCCCGCCTGATAGCTCACGAATGCCGGTAGAAGCGCCATCTGTTTGCGGGCCGCCAACCCGTCGGCGAGCCGGAATATGTTTTGATAGAAAAACGCCATCGCCCCGAAGCCGTTGAGCGCTTTTACAAGATCAATGCGAGAAGCCGGTCCGAGCACGCCCGGACCGAGGCGGAGCCTCTGCTCCCACGCTGGGGCTGCCTCTATCGCGCCGCTGAGCAATTGCTTTGGAATATCGGGATCAACGCAAAGCGGCCGCGCAATACCGATAACGTGGGCGGCGCCCGACGCGATCGCCTCGTCCATCGCAGCGCGACTGCGGAAGCCCCCGGTCACCATCAGCGGCATGCGCGCAACCCGCGCCGCCTCCTCGGCGTAGCGGATGAAGTACGCTTCGCGCTGGATAGTGGAAGCGCGCCTCGGTTCTTCAAAGGCGGGTTCCATGCCTTCAATGCCCATCATCTTCGGCTGTTCGTAGGAGCCGCCTGAGATTTCAAGCAGGTCGACGCCGGCTTCATTCAGCCATTCGATGACGGTCAGGCAGTCATCGAATGAGAACCCGCCTTTCTGAAAATCGGAAGAATTCAGTTTTACTGAAATGGGAAAGCCCGACCCGACTTTGGCGCGGACAGCATCAACAGTTCGCATCAGCAAGCGCGCCCGATTGGTCAGCGAGCCGCCCCATTCATCGGTGCGCAGATTGACATTCGGATTGAGAAACTCCGACACGAGATAGCCATGCGCGGCGTGAATCTGGACGCCGGTGAACCCGGCCTGCTTTGCGGTCGCTGCAACGAACGCAAAGCGTTGAATAACGTCTTCGATCTCATCGCTCGCAAGCGCTCTCGGTCGCCCAAACTGTCCGCCGGGCAGTTGCACCTCGACCGCCGAGGGGCCAACCGGTTCGGGGGCGACAATCTTCGGGCTTTGCCGGCCAGCATGGGAAATCTGCATCCAGATGTCGGCGCCGGCGTCCACTGCTGCATGGGCCCAGTTCGCGAGCCGCGCCATTTGATCGTTTGACTGCGGACCGTCGATTGCGACATTGCCGGGACGCTCAAGATACCGGCGATCGACCATGACGTTGCCGGTGAGGAGAAGCCCTGCGCCGCCGTTAGCCCAGCGCTTATATAATGTTGAGTGGCGCTCGGTAGCCCGGTTCTCGCTATCGGCAAGGCCCTCGGTCATTGCTGCTTTGGCAAGCCGATTGCGCAGCCGC
>JBGTFV010000205.1:0-6711 GCA_041747095.1 Parvularculaceae bacterium | reverse complement strand
AGGCCAGCGGGCTTGGACGCGGCGAGCGCGAAGCCAACTGCGGTTCCGCCCCCGCCGGGGGGGCCATCAAGGAATGGGCGCGCTGGCGCCGTTCCGGACTCCAATCGCAAGCCGTTGTTCGAGGATTTCGACGCCTTGTCGCAATATCTGGTCGAAGTATCGGGCCGAGGCCAGGAAGTCGTGAAGGACTTCTTCGTCAAAAACGCAGATTCCATGAAGATGGTCGCCGGCGAACGCTCAGCCGATCCGCTCAATATTGGCGAGGCGTTCCGCGAAATGATGAACGGCCTCGCCGCTGACCCCGGGACAGTCATGCAACGGCAGTTTGCCCTTTGGGGCGACTACGCAAGGTTGATGTCGACGATGTCCAGGCGCCTTGCCGGCGAGGACGTGCGCCCGGTCATCGAGCCGGCGCCCGGCGACAAGCGTTTCGTTCATCAGGCATGGCGCGATAATCCGCTGCTCGATTTCGTCAAGCAATCCTATCTCACTTATGCGAACTGGCTGCGCCGCACCGTCCACGATCTCGAACATATGGACGACCACGACAAGAAGCGGGCGGAATTTTACACCCAACAATTCCTCGATGCGATTGCGCCGACAAATTTCCCGATGCTGAACCCGGAAGTGATCGAGACGACAATCGAGACACGCGGCGAGAATCTGATGAAGGGTCTCAAGAACCTTCTCGAGGATATGGACCGCGGCAATGGCGAGTTGGCGATCCGTCAGGCGGATTTGGACTTTTTTAAACTCGGTGAAAATATTGCGACGACGCCCGGCAAGGTCGTATTCCAGAACGAGATCATCCAGCTCATTCAGTATGCGCCGGCGACAGCCGAGGTCGCCGTTCGTCCGCTGCTGATTTTCCCGCCGTGGATTAACAAATTTTATATTCTTGACCTGCAGCCAAGCAATTCTTTTATCCGCTGGATGGTGGAGCAGGGGCGCACGGTATTCGTCGTCTCGTGGATCAATCCGGGGCCTGAGCTTCGCGAAAAGACATTTGAAGATTACATCAAACAGGGTCTTTTTGCTGCGCTTGGCGCCGTGAAACAGGCGACGGGCGAGGAAGCAGTCGACGCCATTGGCTACTGCATCGGCGGGACCATGTTGGCGACTGCGCTCGCCTTGATGGCAAAGCGCGGCGACAATCGCATAAGGTCGGCCACGTTTTTCACGGCGCAAACGGACTTTTCCGAAGCGGGCGATCTCCTGCTTTTTGTTGACGACGCCCAGCTTGAAGCCATCGAGAAACAGATGGACGCGGCCGGCGGCGTGCTCGAGGGCCGCGCAATGGCGACAACATTCAACATGCTGCGCTCAAACGAGCTCATCTGGTCGTTCGTGATCGACAACTACATGAAGGGCAAAGACCCGGCCAAGTTCGACCTTCTCTACTGGAATTCCGACGCCACGCGGATGCCGAAAAACGTGCATCTGTTCTATCTTCGCGAATTCTATCAGCACAATCGTCTGGCAAAAGGCGACATGCGGATAGATGGCGAACGACTGGATTTGCGCCGCGTCGAAATGCCAATCTTCATGCAGGCGGGCGAAACGGACCATATCGCGCCGGCCTCGTCGATCTACCGCTCTGCGCGGGCGTTTTCTGGCGCCAAAGTGACGTATATGCTTGCAGGCTCCGGGCATATTGCCGGGGTTATCAACCATCCGTCCAAGAACAAATACCATCACTCGGTCAATGAGAGCCTGCCACCCTCGCTCGACCAGTGGAAAGAGAACGCCGTGCGGCATCCCGGGTCCTGGTGGAATTACTGGATGATGTGGCTGAACCGCGTCAGCCCTGGCAAGGTTCCCGCCCGCATCCCCGGCGATGGGGCGCTCCGGCCCATCGAGGATGCGCCGGGCAGCTATGTAAAGGTGAAAGCCTGACGGTCGTCGCAGCGCTTCAAAATCTATCAACGTCCGGCCAATGCACGGCTGCGCCTGCGAAACGATGTTGAGATTGGCATTCGTGTGGTCGCCCGCTCCGTTCAAATCGCAACGCGCGTCTTCGTTTGGGTGCTCTGTATAATAAAAGTCCAATTAACTCAAAAAAATACCGACTGTTTCAAAAAATCATATACTGTATTATTTTATAACAGTAACATATCAATTATATTACATAGATTCAATTCCTTTAGTTCTGGACGCTTTATTTTTTTATCCGCCGCTTGTTTCCCCAAGCACCCCTTAATTAAACCCTCGTCATGATCGTTTTGGTTGCTTGCCCTAAGGGAACCAACGCAACAGATTAAATTCATTAACGCCAGCCGAATCGAGATTTCCCACATTTCCTCCGCCTACCCCCTAAACAATTTGCAATAGAAAACTTGCCGTTAGCCGCAACATGTCGGTGAAACGGAAACCGAATATTCGCACTTGCGGACCTATCTTGGTTGGCGAGAGGCGACAGTTACGAGTTTGTAAGGAGCAGCGTACATGACACCGACCACGATCGCGATCCCGAACCCGCCCGCAGCCGACCGGACGATCACACTCCAATCTACGTCCCAGCAGGCGTTTGAAAGCGCGATAAATTCCGCGCGCGTTGGCGAGGTTACAAAAATTGTTCTTCCGAAGGACGCCAATCTGACCTTTGGTTCGCGCCTCCCGACGTTTGACATTCAGGACAAGAAGATCGTCCTCGACTTCAATGGGGCGTCGATCAAGTTCACCGGCCCCAACTCTCTTTCGTTCGCCAGCGATCATGAATGGGTCAGGCCGGTAAGCTCGCTCGGTACGAGCGGCGGCGACACGACGGTGCGGATCTCGAACGGCGTTCCATCCGACCTCCGCCCCGGCGACTGGGTAAAGATCATCAGCGACGACACGACCCCGGGCGATCGCGCTGCAAACCGCTTCATGGGCCAGGCGCTTCAGGTGGAGTCGATCCAGAACGGCGTTATCCGCTTTGACGGACAACTATCAGCGCAGGAACTCTACAAAACCAATATCCGAATTGCGAAGTATGATGACGATGCAGGCATTCACATCATCAATCCCGTCATCACCGGCGTGCATACCAGCACCTCGTCTCAAATCCGCATTCAATCCGTCATCGAGCCGGTAATTGAGTCGCCCGTGCTCTCAGTAAACGGCGGTTCCTTCCTCGCGCTGGTCGACAACGTGAATTCCTATGTGACGAATCCGCGGATCAGCAATGGCCATCCGCAAAGTGCGGATTCTTCACTCGGGTTCTATTCTTACGGCATCTCAACCATTGGTTCGAGCGGCACGCTCGTTTATTCCGACAACGACAAGTTCATCAATTTCGTCGGCACACGGAACCCGTTTGACCCCCAACAACACTGGGTCAATAACAAAAATGACATCCACAGCTACGGCCCGGACCATGGCGCACGGCTCGTCGGTACATCCAGCGACACTCCGCGCACTGACCCGCTTGGCTCGCACAGCGGCGGCTGGGGTACGATTTTCGAAGACATCACAGTCAGCAACGCCCGCAAGGTGGCGACGATTCGCGGGCAGGATCAGCTGTATCAGAATATACACGCGACGAACGTTGACCGCGGACTTCAATTCTATAACGAGAGCAACCAGATCAGGGGAACGGGCGATTACGACGCATTCAATATTCGCGTCCAAAGCTCCTACATCGAGACGGCTGGCACGGTAATCTTCACGGCTGGCCGTCCCGGAGATCACCGCATCGATGAAATCCATTTCCAGAACAACACGTTCAAGCACACGGGCGGCGGCTGGTTTGCCGCTCTCGATAATGCCAAAGGCGATTGGTCGTTCACGAACGATACCATCATCCTGACAGGAAATACCTCCCGCCTATTCAATATCACGGGAGCGAACACTACCGTCGACGTGAAGGGCCTTATCCTTGACTTGTCCAACTTCAAGGGCTCCAGCCTCACGCTTTTCTCGGTCGACCGCGGTAGTTCGGTCGATGTCGATGAACTTACAATCATCAATCCGCGCGGCGTACGGATCATTGAATCGATCGGCAACGGCGATGTAGACATTGAGTACGGTGCGCGCACGACGATTGCGGATGATGACGCGCCACCGGCCGTGGTTGGCCGGGCCGGTCCGAACAATGATCGGGATGACGACGATGCGCCATTGGCTTCCGCTCCACCGCCGCCCGCTCCGGCTCCAGCTCCTTCGCCTGCTCCGGTCGTCAGTGCATCTGATGACTCTGCCGTTCGCTTCAACGGCACGCCTGGAGCGGATGCGTTCACGCTAACAAACGGTTCTGCGCGGGAAGTCACCATAACGAACTTCAAGTCAGTGACGGGTAATACCGGCTTCCACGACACGATCGACATTTCCGCCGTTTTTAATCGCATCGGCGGCCGCTTCAGCGACGGCGTAAACGATCTCGCGGATCGCAAGGCTGCGTTGACGTTCCAACGTGGAGACTTCGACGGCGACGGGCGTGCAGACGACGTTCAGTTCCGCATTGCGGGCGTCAACGATTTTCGTCTGACGTTCTTGAACCCAGACGCCACCTGGCTTGGCGCTTTCGATATTGGCGATGGCACAGGGCGGTTTGATAACATCATCGTGCAACGCCCGGCAGGCGCAGCGCGTCTCGCCGTTGTCGATGATACGATTGAATTGGCCAATCTAAGTCAGCCAGTTGCGCCTGCGCAGCCCTCAGCCGTAATTACGACGCCGCCGCCCCCGGCGCCGTCGAGCGACATTCTCGACTTCAGCCGGATGGTTGCGCCGTCGGCTCCAGTACCGCTCGCGCCATTTTTCGAACCGCCAACCGCCGCTGTTCCCCTGCCGGCCCCGGAAATGTCGACAATCTTCCTAGCGGGCGGAGGCGGTGGAGGCTTCTTTTCTGAGAATTTCGACCTCCACCTAGTTTAAGCCGACCATTAAACAGAAATACGACTTGCAACCCGGTCGCCAGTCGGCCGGGTTGTGTCGTTTGAAGGATATATTTATCCCCCTACGGCATAAGGCCGTTCTCTGGCACCGTAAACCGGGATAACACACCGTGACACCGAACGTTTCGATCGTCATGCCGGCGTATAATAGCGCAGCTCACATCGAGGCGACGTTGCGGAATGTCTTCGAACAGACGCTGCGGGACTTTGAAATTATCATCGTTGACGACGGCTCGATGGACGACACGGTCGCCATCGCCCGCCGTATTGGGCAGGACGCGCCGACGCATATTGACGTCCGCATCATCTCGCAAGCGAACGCCGGCCCGTCTGCCGCTCGCAATGCCGGGGTTGCAGCCGCACGGGCTCCGCTGGTTGCGTTGCTCGATTCTGATGACTTCTGGGCACCGCAAAAGCTGGAACGGCAAAAAGAAATCATGGGGAAACATCCCGATGCTCTCGCTACATCTTGCCGGTGGGCGGCTGTCGATGCAAATGCCCAACCGACAGGACGCACAGGCGGCGTCAGGGGAAACACGATCAACGTGTACGGATTATGCTTGCGTAACGCGATTGCAACCAGCGCCACAGTCTTTCGCCGCGAGGCGTTCGATCAGGCCGGCGGGTTTGATAACCGCATCCGCACGTGTGAGGACCTCGATCTCTGGTTGCGGATCGCGGCGTTGAAGCAGGGCGCGATCGTAACCTCACCGGAGGTGATGTCTTTCCGGCGCGTGCATGCCGCTCAAGAGACGGCGAATTGGAGGCGCATGTATCGCGGGTGGATCAGGGTGATGCACAAATTGAGATACCGAGATCCGCAGACCTATGCGCAAGTCATCGCGGCGGCGAAAGCCCATCAGCGGCTTCAATTTTCGTCTGCAGCCCTCGCGGCCGGAGAATATCGACGAAGCCGGTTGTTGCTCGCATCAGCGTTGCGGCGGGCGCCTGTCACCATGCTCCGAACGCCGAAGACATATTCAGTTGCGCGTGCGCTGCTGACCGGCCCGACGAGCGGCTAGTGGAAATTCGTTTTTAGCGGCCTAGCCGTTCTGGCGGATCAAGCCTCTCGCAGGCTGCCCGCAAGCGCATCCGTTAGAGGCTTCAACAGCCAGCTAAGCGCCGGTCGCGCGCCTGTCCGGATATAGACCTCCGCAGGCATTCCGGGAACGAGATTTTGTCCGCGCAACGCGGCGGCGAGTTGATTTCCTACGGGAAGCTCAACACGGACTACGTAGTAAGCGCCGCCCGCAGCGGGGTCATTGATCGCGTCCGCCGAAACGTGGCGAACAACGGCGTTGATCTCGGGTGTGACGCGCGAGTTGAGCGCTGTCAGGCGAACGCGGGCGACTTGGCCTTCGCGGATGCCGTCAATATCCTCAACGCGTGCGCGGGCTTCGATGAAGTAGGCGCCGCTATCTGGTACGATTTCCATCAGCATTGAGCCCGGCGCTGTGACGCCGCCGATCGTATGGGACTGAAGGGCAATAACCGTTCCGGACATCGGCGCACGGATGACGGATCGCTCCACTACATCCTGAGCTGCATTTCGGCGCTTCTCGAGCGCTTCGATATCGGCGTCGAGCTCAGCGAGCGAGGCGTACGACTCCTCGCGCGCGGCGAGATCAAATTGTCCGAGCGTCGCCTGACCTTCCAGCTGCAGGCTGCGGGCTTCGGATATCAGCGCGATGGTTTCGCCGATCTCCGCCTCTGCCGCGGCAATCTGGATGCGGATAGCGCGAACGTTCGACTTCGTTTCGGCGCCATGTTTGAGAAGATCTTCAGCGGCTCTGGCTTCTTCGCGCAACGCCTCAAGCCGTGACGTGACGCCCGC
>JBGTFV010000204.1:0-2174 GCA_041747095.1 Parvularculaceae bacterium | reverse complement strand
GCCGCCTGACCTCGGCGCGGCTTCTTGCGCGCCCGGTCCGCTGTCTGTCATAAGCGATCCCATCGCCGGGGCCGCTCCCAATGGCGATGAGAGCAGAGCCAAGCGACCATGAGCGCCAATAGCATACGCCTCCCGCAACCGCGGCCGGGCATTCTCGAGATCGAGCCTTACGTTCCCGGATCGGCAAAGGCCCCCGGCGCAACGAAGGTTTACAAGCTGTCAGCCAATGAGTCTGCGCTCGGCGCGAGCCCAATGGCGATCGAAGCCTTTCGCGCGACGTCTGGCGGGCTACATCTTTATCCGGACGGTTCGGCGTCGGCGTTGCGCGATAAGATTGGCGCAACATACGGCCTTGACCCTGCGCGCATTGTCTGTGGGGCTGGGTCCGATGAAATCCTGCAATTGCTGACGCGCGCCTATGCCGGTCCCGGCGACAATATCGTTCAGTCTGAATACGGGTTTCTCGTCTATGCGCTTGCGGCGAAATCCTGCGGCGGGGAAGTGCGATATGCGCCAGAAAAAAATCTGACAGCGGACGTCGACGCCATGCTCGCGCTCGTCGATGCGCGCACGCGGCTCGTATTTCTGGCAAACCCCAACAATCCGACAGGCACCTATCTGCCCGACGCCGAAGTGCGCCGTCTTGCGGAGGGCCTGCCGTCGGACGTCATCCTTGTCATTGATGCAGCGTATGCCGAGTACATGGATGCGCCCGACTACGCCGCCGGTGAAGCGCTCGTAGAAGACAACCAGAATGTTGTCATGACGCGGACGTTCTCGAAGATCTATGGGCTTGGCGGGTTGCGTCTCGGGTGGGGTTATTGCCCAGCGCCCGTGGCCGACGTACTGAACCGTATCCGTGGGCCATTCAACGTCAGCGCGGCCGCCATCGCTACGGGCGTCGCTGCCCTTGCCGATCAGGCCTTCGTTGAGCGCAACCGCGTATTCAACGCCGCCGAGCGGGCTTGGCTCTCGCAGCAATTGGGCGGCCTGGGTCTTCGTTTTCAGCCGGGTTTTGGGAACTTCCTCCTCGTTCATTTCCCGCCCGAAGGCGGCATGACAGCCCGGGAAGTTCAGGACCGACTGCGAACGGGCGGCGTTATCGTGCGCGAGATGGGCGCCTATCGCCTTGGCGACTGGCTAAGGGTTTCGATCGGTCCGACTGAAGCCAATCGACGCTTCGTCGAGCTGCTTTCTGCGCTTCTTCCCCACACGCAAGGCGGCGATGACGCAAGACCCGGCGTTTAAGCGCGTTGCGATCATTGGCGTTGGCCTGATCGGCGCATCGCTCGCTCGCGCAATCCGAGCGGAGGGGCTGTCGCGCGCGATCATCGGTTTTGATCTTGACGCCGACGTCGCCGCCCGCGCGCTGGCGATTGGCGTCGTCGACGAAAGCGCCGCCAATCTGGCCGAAGCCGTCGCTGGCGCGGACCTCGTGGTCGTCTCGACGCCAGTCGGGGCCATGAGCGCCGCGCTCGCCGCCGCCGCCGCCTGCGCGCCGGAAGGATGCCTGATCATCGATGTGGGGTCCGTCAAAGGCGTTGTCGCAGACGCAGCCGCTGCGCTCGGCGCTCGCGTCAACATTGTGCCTTGTCATCCTGTTGCGGGTACGGAGCAATCCGGGCCTGAGGCGGGTTTTGCCGATCTCTTTCGCGGCCGCTGGTCAATTCTGACGCCGCTCGCCCGGACGGACGACGCTTATGTCGCCGCTGTCGCGCACGCCGCAGCTCTTTGGCGGGCGATTGGCGCCGAGGTTGAAATCATGGACGCCGCCCATCACGATTTGGCGCTCGCCGTGACAAGCCACCTGCCGCATCTCATCGCCTTCACGCTTGTCGGCGCGGCGGACGATCTCGAAACCGTGACCGAGGCTGAGATCGTCAAATACTCTGCAGGCGGTTTCCGCGACTTCACTCGCATCGCCGCATCCGACCCGGTGATGTGGCGGGACGTTTTTCTCAACAATCGCGAGGCGGTGCTGGAAGTGCTGGGGCGGTTCACGGAGGAATTGGCGCTGTTGCAACGGGCAATTCGGTGGGGCGATGGCGAGGCGCTGGCGACAGCGTTTGCGCGGGGGCGCGCTCTCCGGCGCGCGATCGTCGCGGCGGGGCAGGAAACGCCGGCGCCGAATTTCGGCCGCGATAGAACCTGAAATTTATGATCGCAGCGATTGC
>JBGTFV010000203.1:0-17531 GCA_041747095.1 Parvularculaceae bacterium | reverse complement strand
AAGGAATACCTCCAACCAGGGCCGTCTGATCATGCGGCGTTCGAATGCTTCTTGAACTCGATCCGGGCGATCGACCGGCAATGCACCTCGTCCGGACCATCGGCGAGCCGCAGGGTGCGCAGGCTCGCATAGGCGCGGGCGAGGCCAAAGTCGCTCGTGACGCCCGCGCCGCCATGGGCCTGAATGGCGTCGTCGATGACGCGCAACGCCATGCGCGGCGCGGCGACCTTGATCATCGCAATCTCGCCCTGCGCCGCCTTGTTGCCGACCGTGTCCATCATCCACGCAGCCTTGAGGGTAAGGAGCCGCGTCATCTCGATGTCAATCCGCGCCTCGGCGACGCGCTGTTCCCAGATCGAGTGCTTGTAGATCGGCTTGCCGAACGCCTCGCGCGTCAGAATGCGCCGGACGAGTTTTTCAAGCGCGACCTCTGCAGCCCCGATCGTCCGCATACAATGGTGAATCCGCCCGGGGCCGAGCCTTCCTTGCGCGATCTCGAAGCCCCGCCCCTCGCCAAGCAGCATGTTTTCCGCCGGCACGCGGACGTTTTCCAGATCCACTTCCATGTGCCCGTGCGGCGCGTCGTCATACCCGAAAACGGGAAGGTGGCGGAGGATCTTCACGCCCTTGGCGTCAGCCGGCACAAGGATCATCGATTGCTGGAGGTGGCGCTCGGCGTTCTTGTAGGTTTTTCCCATGACGATGAAAATCTTGCAGCGCGGATCGCCGGCGCCGCTTGACCACCATTTGCGTCCGTTGATGACGTAGTGGTCGCCGTCGCGGCGGATGTCCGTCTCGATGTTCGTCGCGTCCGATGACGCAACGGCCGGCTCGGTCATCAGAAACGCCGAGCGTATTTCACCGGCCAGAAGCGGCTTCAGCCATTCCTCTTGCTGGGCTTCGGTGCCGTAGCGCGACAGCACTTCCATGTTGCCGGTGTCGGGCGCCGCGCAGTTGAAGACCTCCGGCGCGATATGGCAACGGCCCGTCAGCTCGGCGATTGGCGCGTAATCGGCGTTTGAAAGGCCCGGTCCGTGTTTGGGATCGGGATGGAACATGTTCCACAGGCCGGCCGCACGCGCCTTTTCTTTCAGTTCATCCATGATCGGCGGCACGCGCCAGCGACCCGATGGACCGAAAGCGGCGTGCTGGCGCTCGTAAATTTCATCGCCCTCGTAAACATGAGCGTCCATGAAGGCCGAGACGCGTTTCAGGTACTCCTGGCATCGAGGCGAATAAGCGAAATCCATGAACCGCTCCCTTGCGTGACGCGCCATGATAGCGCCCACGCGACCGAACGTTAAAGGGTCCTGCGCAGGGGGCGTTGAAACGGTCGCGGCTGCGAGACAGTCGCCTCAGGGCCGCGCCTGTGCGCGCCGGGCGCGGAAAAAATCCCGCAGCAGCGCTGCAGCCTCCTCGGCGAATGGGCCCTGCGCGATCTCAGGTCGCCAGTGGCAGGTGGGCTGCTCGAAGAATCTCGGCCCGTGCCAGACCGCGCCGCCCTTGGGATCGGACGAGGCGATCACGAGCCGCTCAATGCGAGCGTGGCTGATCGCGCCCGCGCACATGGCGCAGGGCTCAAGCGTTGCGTAAAGCGTCGCGCCGATCAACCTGTAATTGCCAATTCGAGCGCCGGCCTGGCGGATTGCTCTGATTTCGGCGTGCGCCGTCGGATCATGCTCGGCGATCGGCGCATTGCCCGCCGACGCCATAATTTCTCCGGCTGCGGAAACGATCACCGCCCCAACCGGGGCCTCTCCGGCCTCTCCGGCCTTTCGCGCTTCGGCAAGCGCCGCCAGCATGAAGTCGCGATCGTTGAACTGTTCCGGCATGCGTATGATTTAATCTCCGGGCGGCGTTAACGCTACCGCGGACGGTCTGTAGTTTTGACCGCCCTCCCCTTATATGAACGAGGTGCGGGCCGGATAGCACGCCCCGGACCAGTCGTTCAGCTTCAGGAATGCGATCATGGCCTATACCACCGATGGCGACGCGGACGCAGGCGCCGATGGCGGCGAACGCATCGCAAAATATCTTGCGCGCGCAGGGATCGCCTCGCGCCGGGAAGCCGAACGTCTTGTTGAACTGGGCCTCGTAGCGGTCGACGGACAGATCCTGACGACGCCCGCGTTCAAGGTGCGCCCCGGCATGGACATTCGCGTAGACGGCACCCGCGTCGGCGCGAAAGAACCCCTCCGCCTGTGGCGCTATCACAAGCCCGAAGGTCTCGTCACGACGCACAAGGACCCGCAAGGGCGCCCAACAGTTTTCGACGCCGTGGCTGACCGCCTGCCGCGCGTCGTTTCGATCGGCCGACTTGATCTGACTACGGAGGGCCTGCTGCTGCTCACGAATGACGGGGGGCTGGCGCGCCAGCTCGAACTTCCGGCTAATGCATGGGTGCGGCGCTACCGGGTTCGAGCGTTTGGGAAGATCACCCAGAAAACGCTCGACGGTTTAAAAGAAGGGGTTCAGATCGACGGCGTCGCCTACAAGCCGATCCGCGCGACGCTCGATCAGGAACAGGGCGGTAATGTGTGGATCACGCTGTCGCTATCCGAGGGAAAGAACCGGGAAGTACGAAAAGTGATGGAACACCTCGGCCTGCAGGTGAACCGCCTCATACGCACCGCCTACGGACCGTTTCAGCTCGGGAGCCTGGCGCGCGGCGCGGTTGAGGAGGTGCCCTCCAAACAGTTGCGCGAACAATTGGGGGATGCGGCCTGCAAGGCGCTCGGCATATGACGGACATCGTCAATCTGAACCGTTTTCGGAAGGCCAAAGCGCGCACCCAAAAGGAACGCGAAGCTGCGGAGAGCCGGGTTAAGCACGGGCGCATCAAAGCAGAACGCCAGCGCGAAGCCGCTGCGCACGCCGCGCGCGACCGAATTCTTGACGGTAGCAAGATCAACGTCAGTGACGAACCGTCGGACTGATAATTTCGCAAACCGGATTTTCGCTTCTCAATCCAGAAATCATTGCAGCGCTGCGGTATCTCGTTGGTGCCGAATTTCGCATTCCGGATCGAGGACCGCCCGCGTGTTCATCCGGCCGACTTCCTGCGTCGCCGTCCAACAGCGATCGAATACGGAGCAGTAGCAGAGCTCCATCACTATTCGCAGGTCGCGCGAGACAATCGCCTCAATCAGCGGGTTCGAACCGCCGGAGCCAACGCCGAGAAAAGCTTCCTTGGAGCTGTCGGAGCCGTTCAGAAAAACTTCCACCGGCGTGAATGATGCGCCTGGCGCTAGCAGGCGGTTCTGCATCGAGCTTTGTGCGAAGCCAGATACCGTCAATCTATCAGGCAACGCGCTCGTCAGCGCAGCGACCGACATCGGCTGCTCATTGACCGTGAGCGCCCAGCGCCGCATGGTTGCTGGGCCGACGCCGACATTTTCGACCCTGACCGCGCCGTTCGTGACACCGTCCGCAACATCAATAGTAAAATCAAGCTGGATAGCCGGAAGAACGCTTGCCTCCTGCATCTTCTGAGTTGCATCGGCCTGAACGAAAGAGGTCCATAGGGCAGCCCCGGAAATCAGGAGCGCTGCGATTCCAAGGAGCGTCTGCCCGATCACCAGCCCATCGATCCGGCGATCGGTCGCGATCCGGACAGCGCGGGACGAGTCCTCAGGCGATGGCGTAGCTGACGTCGGGGAGGTCGGCAGTCGCTGGTCGGCGTCGATCAAGGCTTAGTTCTCCTAATATGTCAGGCGCCATTGCTTCCATTGGCGGGCGCGATACTACTCAGGGGCGCTGCGCCCTGTCCATGAAGCGCCGTCAAGACAAGAGCAGCGTATGCGCATCATCGGCGGAACCTTCAGCGGCCGAACGCTTGTTGCCCCGAAAGGGCGCGACACGCGACCGACCGGCGAGCGGACGCGAGAAGCGGTCTTCAATATTCTCGCGCACCGCGCCGGATTTTCGTTCGAGGGCGCGCGGGTGATCGACCTGTTCGCAGGCTCGGGCGCGCTCGGCCTCGAGGCGATGTCGCGCGGCGCCGAATGGTGCCTGTTCGTGGAAACGGACGCCGCCGCGCGGGGCGCCATAAGAGACAACGTCGAGGCGTTAGGGCTATTCGGAACGACGCGCGTGCACCGGCGATCGGCCTTGGCGCTCGGTCCAAAGCCTGCAGGCGTCGGACCGCCTTTCTCGCTCGCCTTTCTCGACCCGCCCTATGGAAGCGATCTCTGCGCGCCAACTCTCGCGGGACTGGCCAGCGGCGGATGGCTCGGCGCGGATGCTCTAATCGTGGTCGAACAGGGCAAGAATGAAGCGCCCGCAGAAGCGCCGGGATTTTATATCGAAGATCGGCGCGTATACGGAGTAGCGCAGGTTGGATTTTATCGTTTTGAGGGGCTTGCCAATTGAAAACGGATATTGAGATCGCGCGCGCGGCGCGTTTGTTGCCCATTGCCGATATTGCAGAGCGCATCGGCGCGCCGACCGACGCCGTCATTCCCTATGGCCGGCTGAAGGCGAAACTCGACAAGGATTTCATCAAAGGCCTTGCCGCACGACCTGAGGGCCGGCTCATCCTCGTCACCGCGATGAATCCAACGCCCGCCGGCGAAGGAAAAACCACAACGACCATCGGCCTCGGCGACGCGCTGAACCGGATCGGACGCCAGACGATCGTCGCCCTGCGCGAGCCGTCTCTCGGTCCCTGTTTCGGCGTCAAGGGCGGCGCAACGGGCGGCGGGTTGTCTCAGGTAGCGCCGATGGAAGACATCAATCTGCATTTCACCGGCGATTTTCACGCCGTCACCGCAGCGCATAACCTGCTCGCGGCGATGCTCGACAACCACATTCATTGGGGGAATGATTTGAAGATCGATCCGCGTCGCCTCGAATGGCGCCGAGCGCTCGATATGAACGATCGCGCCTTGCGCCAGATCGTCACCGGTCTCGGCGGCGCCGCCAACGGATCGGTCGCGGAAACGGGCTTCGACATCACCGTCGCCTCGGAGGTGATGGCGATCCTGTGCCTCGCAACCGACCTGAAAGACCTGCAACGCCGGCTCGGCGACATCATTGTTGGCTGGAATGGGGAGGGCGAACCGGTCACGGCGCGCGACCTTAAAGCGGATGGAGCGATGACGGCGCTGCTCGCCGACGCGATCCAGCCTAACCTCGTGCAAACGCTTGAGAACAATCCGGCCCTCATCCATGGCGGCCCGTTTGCCAATATTGCGCACGGATGTAACTCGATCATCGCCACGAAAGCCGCGCTGCGGCTCGGCGATTTCGTCGTGACGGAGGCTGGCTTCGGCGCTGATCTTGGTGCGGAGAAATTCTTCAATATCAAGTGCCGCGCGGGAGACTTTTCGCCGAGCGTCGTTGTCGTAGTCGCAACTGTCCGGTCTCTGAAGATGCATGGCGGCGTGCCGCGCGACCGCCTGAACGAAGAAAATGTGTCCGCGACGGTTCAAGGGTGCGCCAATCTCGGCCGCCACCTGCAGAATATCGCCCAATTTGGGGCGCCGGCGATCGTCGCCATCAATCGGTTTGGCGCCGACACTGAGGCTGAGCTTTCAAAAGTCAAAGAGTTCGTCGCTGCTGAGGGCGCGCGCGCTATCCTTTGCACGCACTGGTCAGATGGATCGGCCGGCGCGGAAGATCTCGCGAGGGAGGTCGTCCGTATTGCGGAGACAGGGTCTGAACGGTTTCAACCGCTCTATCGGCTCGATCTTCCGCTGGAGGAGAAAATCCGCACGATCGCGCAGCGGATATACGGCGCGCGCGATATCGCGATCGACGCTTCAGCCCAGCGCCAGCTCGCCAAGTTCGAGCGGCTCGGTTTCGGCAGGTTGCCCGTGTGCATGGCGAAGACCCAGTCCAGTCTGTCCGCCGACCCGGCGCTGCTCGGGGCGCCGGAAGGTCACATCACGCCAATCAGATCCGTGCGCCTCGCCGCCGGCGCTGGCTTTGTCGTGGCCTTGTGCGGCGACGTGATGACGATGCCCGGCCTGCCCAAACGCCCGGCTGCTGAAAGGATTGGCGTCGGCGAGGCGGGCTTCGTCGAAGGATTGTTCTGACACCCTCCGGGCAAGACGCCTTTAAATGACCGGGTGCGGGGCTTATTTGCGTATCGTCGATGTACTGCCCGACCGCCGGCGGGGGTTGAAAGGACCGCGAAAACAAATGCTGCCGCCAATCGCTCCAATCTCGACGGCCAAGGAAATCCTTCGCCTCAAGATGAAATCTGTGCGGCGTCAGGCGCACGCGGCGCGATCGGACGCCCCTGTGCATGCGGCGCGCAACTTCCTCGCCCAGATAAAGATCGAGCCGGGGGTCATCGTTTCCCTTTACCATCCGATTGGCGACGAACTTGACACCGAGCCCCTCGCCGCCGCCCTGCTGGAGCAAGGAGCGCGCATCGCGTTGCCCGTGACGCCGCGCGGACGGGGCGTCCTGACGTTCCGGGCTTATGCGCCAGGCGACCAGCTGGACAAGGGCCCCAAGGGCGTCATGCAACCCACCCAATCAGCAGCGCAGCTTCGACCCGACATCGTCGTTGCGCCGCTGCTCGCCTTTACCCGGAAAGGCGACCGGCTCGGCTACGGCGGCGGTTATTACGACCGCACGCTGGCGGATATGCGCAAACAGGGGCCTGTGCTGGCGGTCGGTTACGGCTTCGCGGCGCAGGAAGTTGACGCGCTGCCTTCGAGCCCTCAAGACGAGAAACTCGATTTAATTGTCACCGAGGCGCGAGCGATCGAGACGCCCCGTTTTGGCGACAACATCTTGTTCCGGGATTGAACCGCTTTGCGCATCGCACTCTTTGGCGACATCGTAGGAAGATCGGGGCGCATCGCCCTTGTCGAGGCGCTGCCGCGGCTGCGGCGGCGGCTTGACCTCGACTTCGTTGTCGTTAACGCGGAAAACGCGGCTGGCGGATTTGGCGTCACCCAGCGCATCGTCGAGGAACTCTTGGAGGCGGGTACGGACGTCGTCACGACCGGCAACCACGCGTTCGATCAGCGAGAGGAACTCGCCATTTTCGACACGGAGCCAAGGCTCCTGCGGCCGGCGAACTTTCCGCCGTCGAACCCAGGTCGCGGCGCAGGACTCTATGCGACCGGGAAGGGCGCGAATGTGCTCGTCGTTCACGCCATGGGCCAGCGCAACATGCCGCCTTCCGACGATCCGTGCGCCGCGATAGACCGGGAGCTATCCGCGCTGACGCTGGGGCGCGAGGCGGACGCCATCATCGTTGATTTCCACGCAGAAGCGACAAGCGAGAAATATTCGCTTGGTCATTACCTCGACGGACGCGTCAGCGTAGTTGTCGGCACCCATACCCATGTGCCGACCGCCGACGCGCAGGTCTTGTCCGGCGGAACGGCCTACATCACCGACCTCGGCATGTGCGGCGACTATGACAGCGTCATCGGCATGGAAAAGTCGGAGCCGATCCACCGGTTTGTGCACAAGATGCAGCTGGGGCGCATGGCGCCGGCGGCAGGCGAAGCGACCGTGTGCGGGCTGTTCGTCGAAACCGGTTCGGATGGCCTTGCCTTGCGCGCCGAGCCCATCCGCTTTGGCGGACGGTTGTCGACATCGATGCCGACGTAAAATCAACCGATTTTTCAAAAATCAGTTATAACGCGACGGGCTGCGCCCGAGTGTCTCTTTGACGAAGTCGTCAATTTCTCGCTGACGCATGTCAACGGGAACTTCATGGCCAACGCCCGCGTAGACAACGGCTTTTGCGCGTCCGCCGCTGGCGTTGATTGCCGCGGCAAAGCGCAGAGCTTGATCCGCATCCGTCCTGTCATCGTCTTCGCCGTTTATAATCAATACACTAGCTTTTATTCTGGACGCGGCAAAGAGAGCTGAACGTGACCGCAATGCGTCCTCGCCCCCACCGGTCTGCCGAAGCGCCGACGCCCTAACGCGCGCCGCCGTTTTTGATTCAGGAATTGCGAAATACGCGGGCAAGTCATATAGACCTGAAATGAGCACCAAGCCCGTCACGCGGGGGTTGTCCGCCGCAACGAGCGCCGCCGTGACGGCGCCGAGGCTGATGCCCTGAATCAGCAGCTGGTTCGATTCAACGAGCCCTTCAGATACAAGTCTCGTCAGCACCGCGTCGACGGCGCGCTGCGTGAAAGAACCAGCGAAGTCCTCCGGGCCAGTGGACTGACCGTAGCCTGGTAAGGAAACGGACACCGCGAGAATTCCTTGGTCTGCATAGCGGTCCAGTACGCCCCATTTGACGAAAACAGCGCCGCCCCCCGTTGACGGGCCGGGTTAGTGGCCGTGGAGAAACACCAGTGTTGGCCATGGCCCGGCCCCTTCAGGACGGCGCACGAAGTACTCGATCGTCGCGTCTGCTTTGTCAGGGTGCGCGAGCGTCTTTCCAGACGATTGTGCAACAGGCGTGCAGCTGAAAACAACGAGGCTGAGGATTACTGCAATGACGGAAGTCGGGCGCGTTCCAAAGTCGATCAACAAAATAACTCTCCCACGTTTTCAGAGTATTCGTCATTTTGGTGTTTATCAGGGGGACCGTTGAATGATCGGCATGTTACTTTTTGCCTTACGTTCACGAGATCGATAAATACTCCGTCAGCGGACGTAACTTGCGCCGTTGATGTCGAACGTCGCCCCTGTTGAAGACGCCGGGCAATCCTCGCTGGCGATGAACGCGGCAAGCCGGCCAACCTCTTCAGGCGCCGCGACGCGGCCAAGGGGAATTTCCGCGACGGCGCGGGCGCGCGCCGCGATGTCTTCAGGCGCCATGCGCGTTTCGACCCATCCCGGAGAAATCGCATAGAAATAGATCTTCTCGCCCGCAAGCGCCCGAGCGTATGTTTTTGTCATTGCCAGCAGCGCCCCCTTCGATCCGGCGTAGGCGGCGTAATCGAGGCCGTCTCCCCGATGCCCCGCGCGGCTGGCGATATTGATCACGCGGCCGCCGCCATGGGAGCGGAAATGCGCGATCGCGGCGCGGCAAATGTCAGCTGGCGCCTTTAGATTGATCGCCAAGGTATCCGCCCACCCCGTATCCCAGTGTTCGACCTCGCCGCCGATCGGAGTGGGAAGGTAAACGCCGGCGTTATTGATGACCGCGTCGAGCCTGCCCGCCTTCGCGGCCGCCGCAGCGAACAGCCGGGCGCCCGCGCCGGGGACGAGCAGGTCCTCGACGACGAGCGTGACGCGGCCTGCCGGAAAGTCTGTGGCGAGTTTCGCCAGATCAGGGGACGGTCGGCTGGCGTGAGCGAAGACTTCCGCGCCTTCCGATGCGCAGGCGCACGCTATAGCGGCCCCGATGCCGCGAGACGCGCCGGTCACGAGAACCCTCTTGTTTTCAAGCCTTCCGCGCATTTGGCGCCCTCATCCAATCGTTCAAAAAATCAATCTCCCACGCCGCGACACTTGAAAACGGCGTTGGGGGCAGGCTAAACGCCCCCTTCATCTCAATGGGAGCTGCGACGCGCCATGGCTGGCCATAGCAAATGGGCAAACATCCAGCACCGCAAGGGCAAACAAGACGCCAAGCGGTCGAAAATGTTCTCGAAACTCTCCAAGGAGATCACGGTGGCCGCCCGGATGGGCGCGGCCGACCCCGACTTCAACCCGCGTTTGAGGCTCGCCATCCAGGCGGCCAAAGCCCAGTCCGTGCCGAAAGACAATATCGAGCGGGCGATCAAAAAATCGACCGGCGGCGACGAGGCGGCGTTTGAGGAAATCCGTTATGAGGGCTTCGGACCGGGCGGCGTTGGCGTGATCGTCGAGGTGCTGACCGATAACCGGAATCGGGCGGCGAGCGAAGTTCGCGCCTCATTCGCCAAGAATGGCGGGAATCTCGGCGAGACCGGCTCAGTTTCGTTCATGTTCGACCGGGTGGGGTCGATTGAATATCCCGCCGAAACATCGAGCGACGATGCGATGCTGGAAGCCGCCATCGATGCGGGCGCTGACGATGTGGAAAGCACCGCTGACGGGCATGTCGTCTACACAGCCGCAGAGCGCCTTGCGGAATCGGCTTCGGCGCTGGAGAAAAAGTTTGGCGAGGCCAATTCAGTCAAGTTGATCTGGCGGCCGAAATCGCTTGTCGAAATTGCGGGCGGGCCTGCCGAGACGCTGCTCAAAATGCTCGACGCCCTTGAAGATTGCGATGACGTGCAAAACGTCTACGCGAATTACGACATTTCATCCGCCGAAATGGAAAGATTGGCTGGCTGACGACGCATCTGCGGCGCGCAGCCAGCAATCACTTCTGCGCCGATGCTGGCCGGGCACCCCCTTGTGAGACCCATCGGTCGATCGCCGCCAGCAACCTTTCCTGGCTGATGGGCTTGGAGAGAAAATCATCCATGCCTACAGCAAGACTCTGATCGACATCCGCCGCCATGACGTGCGCCGTCAAGCAGACGATCGGCGTGCGCGGGCGGCCTTCGCGTTGCTCCTTTTCGCGGATGGCGCGCGTCGCTTCGTATCCGTCCATGACCGGCATCGAAACATCCATCAGGATCAGGTCGAAGGCGGCGCCTTCCGAGGCAAACCGGGCGACTGCTTCGCGACCGTTCGATACGGTGGTCAGGTCGTGCAGTTTAGCGTTCAGCATGTGCCGAATGACGAGCTGGTTCACTTCGTTGTCTTCGGCAAGCAGAATGCGCGTCTTCGCAATCGCGGGAAGCGGCGACGTATTGGACTCTGGCGATTTCACCGCTTCGGTCTTCAGGACGCCAGCTTCGCCCGATCTGCGCGCGAATACCTGATTGATCGTGCGCAGCAAAAGGGCGGCGCGGGCGGGCTTGACGAGATAGGCTTCGACGCCGATCTCGCGGAACTTCCGCGAGTCGCCCGGCTGGTCGACCGACGTCAGTATAAGGATAGGCGTACCGGCGATCAGAGGATCGGCGCGCATCGATTGCGCCAGCATGCTACCGTCGATCTCAGGCATGAAATAGTCGAGGATCGCAAGGTCAAACGGCGCGGCTGCCGTTTGGGCGTCTCGCAGGAGCGCAAGCGCTTCGCGCGCGCTCGAAGCCGTCACGACATCAAATCCCCACGCGCCGAGTTGTTCGACGGAAATTTGTCGGTTTACGTCGATATCATCGACGACCAATATGCGGCGGCCCGCCGCCGCGATTGGCTCTTCAACATCCGCAATGTGAGTGTTGTCGACAGGCAAGCTCAGGTCAAACCAGAACGTCGAGCCGTCGCCAGGCGCGGAGGCGACGGAGATCGAACCGCCCATCGCCTCAATGAGCCGCTTTGAGATCGAGAGCCCCAGTCCAGTGCCGCCGAACATCCGTGTCGTCGACGCGTCAGCTTGCGAGAACGAATCGAAAATCTTCGTCAGCTTGTCCGTTGGAATGCCGATGCCGGTGTCAGCGACCTCTACCCGAAAGTTCAACCGGCCATTTTCTTCCGATCCTGACACGCCGACCATGACGTATCCTTCGCTGGTGAATTTGACCGCGTTCCCGACGAGATTGGTGATCACCTGACGGATGCGGCCGCCGTCGCCCAAGACCATGCCCTTAAGACTGGGCTGAAAACGCACGACAAGTTCAATTCGTTTTTCATGCGCATGCGGCGCCATGAGCGCGACGACGTCTTCGACCGCGGACCGCAGATCGAAGGTGGCGATGTCGAGTTCGAGCCGCCCCGCCTCAATCTTGGAAAAGTCAAGAATGTCATTGATGATGGTCAGTAGCGCGCTTCCTGACTTGTGAATCGTTTCGGCGTAAAGGCGCTGGCGACCATCCAATCCTGTCTGGTTCAGCAGCTCCGCCATGCCCAGAACGCCATTCATCGGCGTTCTGATTTCGTGGCTCATATTTGCGAGGAACATCGACTTCGCTTCTGACGCTCGTTCAGCAGCAATCCGCGCGCTGTACAGCTCATTAATCAGGCGGGATCGCTCGGCGTCGAGCTTGGCCATCTGCTCGTGCGACATCCGGCCGAACAAAAGCACGTATGTGACGATGGTCGCGAAGACAGGAATGACGGCCAACATCGGCAGGAAAAGCGGCGTTCCGGCACTGTCATAGAGGCAATAGGCAAATGCGAGAACGTACGGAGACGTAGCGATTGCGGCGTTGATCGTAACAGCGCGCAACTGCGCAGTCGCCAGCATGCAGCCGCCTATGATGTAGAACAGCGCGGCCGCCTCGCCAAGCGGGTGACCCGATCGCCACGCTAGAATGGGGGCAACCGCCCAAAACGACGTCGCGCTCATGGCGATGAAGGCGTAGCGCAAGTCCGATGCGTCGCGCCGGGCGCTCGCCCGCATGCGACGTTCTGCGATTGTCCGGCCAACGCCGCCCAACATGGTGAGCGCGTACCAGACAATAACCGTCTGCATCGGCACTATTGTCGCGAGCAGGATTGCCCAGGCGGAAATATGGATGTAGCGCGACCATTGGGTCGACAGGATCGTGTTGAGCGTCACCTCGCCGGCGTCGTGCTGACGCGCGCGCGTTTCCTCAATGCCTTCCGCCTTGACGTCCATAGCCGCTTCTTCCCCGCAGAACCGGAAATCTATGGCCCCGAAGTTAATTACCGATTTATGATTGCGCGGCGATGCGCCCCGTGGGAGGCAGCGCCGGTCGGCGACGCTGACGCCACCTGTCCCGACCGGAGAAATTCATGAAAATCAACGGCAATGAGATAAAGCCGGGCGACCTGATCGAACACCAGGGGGAGCTTTGGCTGGCGGCGAAGACGAACGCGGTCAAGCCCGGCAAGGGGCCGGCCTACAATCAGGTCGAACTAAAAGGCCTGAAAGACGGTCGCAAGCTGAATGAGCGCTTCCGATCCTCGGAAACAGTCGAAAAAGTCAGCCTTGAGATCCGGGACTTTTCATTCCTGTACGCGGAAGGCGACACCCTGATTTTCATGGACGTCGAGACCTTTGAACAGCTTTCGGTTCCCGCCGGTCTCATCGGCGACGCGTCGGCGTACCTGACAGAGGGCGGCGTCGTGGCGATAGAAATGTACGAGGAGGCCCCGATCCACCTGCGTATGCCCGAACAGGCGATTGTCGCGATCGCGGAGACAGCCCCGGCGCTAAAAGGCCAGACCGCCTCAGCCTCCTACAAGCCGGCGACCGCCGACAATGGCGTGCGGGTCATGGTCCCTTCCTATATCTCGCCGGGCGACCGGATCGTCGTTGACACGTCAAGCGGCGGGTTCATCAGGCGAGCGGAATAACGGCCGTGATACAAGCCTGTCGCGCGATCGCTAATGCACGGTTGGATCCGGGCACGACCGATTGCGGCGCAGCAACAGATATAGCAGCACCAGCGCGAGCAAGGGCGAGCCGACAAGGAAAAGCGTTACCGCAACTGCGCCGCCCGCCGCGACCAGCCCGATCACGGCCCCGATAAGTCCAACTATGACGCCAATGGCGGCGCCAAACAGTCCGACAATGATCGCCGCGAGCGCGCCAAAGCCTGTAGCCAGGCTGTCGATGGGCGATAGACTTGGGTTCTGAACGCCCGCCGCAACTGAAAGCGCGCCCCCTACAAACAGAATGAGAACAACTGGCGCCCATAGCCAGACGAGCCCCGAAGTACGCCGACGTCCCACCGCAGATTCATATTCTGTCATTTTTCGCCTCCCGTTGTATTAACGTCCCGAAAGATATCCTTAACGCTAGGGTCGCCCAGCAACCGTGCCGAGCGCAAGCCATTCTACCGCGTCAGCCGGTCCGCTCATCGTTTGCCGAGGTTGTGCCGCGCAGGATCGTCTGATAGCCGAGCGGGCTTATCGTTAGGACGTGAATGGAATGGCCTCGCGCGCCACTCGTTTCTCCAGTTCAACGCCGCGGGCGTGGCAGCGGATGCTTTCCGGCCGCCGCCTTGATTTGCTCGACCCCTCGCCGGTCGATATCGAAATCGAGGATATCGCCCATGGTCTTGCCCGGGTCGCCCGCTGGAATGGCCAGACATCGGGCCCACTACCATTTACGGTCGCGCAACATTCGTTACTGGTTGAGGAATTCTGTTCAATCCTGCGCCCGGATTGGCCGACAAAATGGCGTCTGTGCGCCTTGCTGCACGACGCGCCCGAATTCGGGATCGGCGACATGATCAGCCCATTCAAATCCGCCTTAGGCGACGCCTACCGCCAAATCGAACGACGCCTTCAGCGCGCGGTGCATTTACGGTTCGGACTTCCGGCGGAGCTGCCGGAAACGATTGAAAAAGCGATCAAGCGGGCTGATAAGGCGAGCGCGTTTTTCGAGGCGACGCAGATCGCCGGTTTTGACCATGACGAGGCGAGGTTGTTGTTTGGGCCCCCCAAGGGCTTGCCGACCGTGGTTCTGACCGTTGAGACGACCCAAAAGTCGGAGGAGCAATACCTTAAGCGCTTCTCAGAACTGCTGCTAAGCCTTGAGGCAGATCAACCGCGGTAAACTCTGCGCGATTGTACGATTTCTACACAATTGTCGCCTTCTATTCCGACATCGCAATGCCCAATCTATCAATATGTTACTCATCAGTTCACTCGAAGGCATCGACGCCGCCTGGCAAACCTACCAACCGAAGCGGGTGATCTCGCTCCTGTCGGAAGATGAGGCTATGCCCAGCTTCAAGGGGCTGGATGCTCAGGCGCATCTCGCCCTCTACGTCGAGAAGGAATCCTGCGCGCGCACTATCAGCAACGCCGCCAAGGAACGCGCGCGCCGGATCATCAGTTTTGTCGAGGAATGGGACGGGGATGGAGACATTCTGGTGCATTGCAATCGGGGCGTATCCCGATCGACGGCGGCAGCTTTTGTGGTCATGTGCATGCGCGAACCCCACACTCACGAAGCCAATCTGATGAAACGCTTGCGCACCGCTGCGCCGCACGCCGATCCCTGCCCGCTTCTCGTGACCTACGCCGATGAAATCCTCGGTCGAGACGGCGCCATGATCGACGCGGTCGACGATCTCGGCCCCCCCTGTGCGGCGGCAAAAGGCCCGCTGACGACCTTGCCCCTCGCCGCCTGACGGCGCGATACAGGGGGGCGATGCCCCCTGACGCAAGAAAACAACGTCGACCGTCCCGATCCGGAAAGTCATCGCCGGCGTCGGCGGAAATTTACTCGCCGCCTGTGGCTAGAGTGGCGATCGCCCTCAACGCGGTGCTCGCCGTCGTCGACGATGAAGAACCCAAGGTCCTTTGCGTCGGCGCGCCTGATCGCGCCACGAGCCTGCCCTATGGGCCGTTCGAGCCAGGCACCCACCGCACATTCGAAATCGGCGTTCGCGAGTGGGTCAGTCGCCAGGCGAACGTCGCCCTCGGCTACGTCGAACAGCTCTACACTTTTGGCGACAAAGGAAGAGAAGCGCCCGTCGCCGATCTCGCCGATGGCGCTGAAGGGGACCGGATTGTTTCGGTCGGCTATCTCGCCCTCGCGTCACAGCCAGCGGCGGTGCGGGCGAGCGATGCGGCATGGCGCGGCTGGTATGATTTCTTTCCGTGGGAAGATTGGCGCAATGGCCCGCCGGCGCAGATAGAGAACCGCATACTTCCCGCGCTCGCAGAGTGGGCGGAGGCAGACGGCGCCGGGCCGCGCACATCTCGCCTGGCGCGGATCGCGGCCGTTTTCGGGACGGGAGAACAAGTCTGGAAAGAAGAGCGAGCCTTGGAAAGATATGAATTGATGTACGAAGCGGGCCTCGTGGCCGAGGCGCATCGCGACGCATCCTCGAAAAATACCGACCCTATCGAGGCCGCCATCCCGCAACCGGACGCCTTTCTTGGCGCCTCGATGCGATCGGACCACCGCCGCATACTCGCCACCGCGATAGGCCGGCTCCGGAGTAAATTGAAATACAGGCCCGTTATCTTCGAATTGATGCCGGATGAATTCACGCTCTTTGAATTGCAGCGAACCGCAGAAGCAATTGTGGGCTTCCGCTTTCACAAGCAGAACTTCCGGCGCAGTGTGGAAAAATCGGGTCTCGTCATACGCACGGACCGATTGAGCCAGAACGTCTCCGGCCGCCCGGCTGCGCTGTTTCGAACCAATCCCGCGACAGCATCGGCCTCAAGCGCGACCGGATTGATCATTCCGCGCATGAAATCCGGCGGCCGCCCCAGCTAAAACGCAACTCGGACAAGGCTTCGTGGTCGCTTTCACGTTCCAGCGCCCAACGGCGTGAAGAACTTGACGCGCCAACACCGGCGCTTACTGTCGCAGCTTTAGCCATTGTCTGGGCAAGAGTACGCCCTATATATGCTCACGTGGAGCATAACCCGCCATCGGCCGGCAGAAAGGCGATCATGACGACGATTATCAGACCGGACCATCGGGCGGCTGCCGACGTGCTGGCTTATACGCCCGAAGTTGAGGCGACGACCGCGCATCTTTACGCTCGCGTCTCGAACTTCATCACGAAGGCTGAATGGCGCCTGCATGCACCCTACATCGCCGCGATAAACAAGCTGAAAAAAGAACGCAACGCAGTCGTTCTCGCCCACAATTACATGACGCCCGAGATCTTCCACTGCGTCGGCGATTTTGCCGGGGACTCGCTGCAACTCGCAAAGGAAGCCGCAGCGACGGACGCGGATGTGATCGTTCAGGCGGGCGTCGCCTTCATGGCCGACACCTCAAAAATTCTCTGTCCGGACAAAACGGTTCTCATCCCCGACCTGCGGGCGGGGTGTTCGCTTGCCTCATCGATCACCGGGGCCGATGTCCGCCTGCTAAAACAGAAATATCCGGGCGCGCCCGTTGTCACTTATGTGAACACTTACGCCGATGTGAAGGCGGAAACCCATATCTGCTGCACGTCGTCCAACGCCGTCGAAGTTGTCGAGTGGGCGGCGCGCGAATGGGGTTCGGATACGGTCATATTTCTTCCCGACCAGTATCTTGCGCGCAATGTAGCAGCCATGACGGACATCAAGATCGTGACGTGGGCGGGCGCCTGCGAAGTGCACGAGAGGTTCACGGCTGAGGATATCGCCGAGCTTCGCGAAGCCAATCCCGGCGTCATCGTTCTCGCCCACCCGGAATGCCCGCCAGAGGTCGTCGCGGCTGCCGACTTTACCGGCTCGACAAGCGGCATGAGCAATTTCGTACGCGACAAGCAGCCAAAGAATGTCGTGCTCATCACGGAATGTTCGATGTCAGACAATGTGGCCATTGATAATCCCGGGGTCAATTTTGTCCGTCCCTGCAATTTGTGCCCGTATATGAAGCTCATTACTCTGCCGAAAATCCTGCGCTCGCTTGAGACGATGGAGCACAAGGTTGAGATCGATCCGTCGATCGCCGCCCGGGCCCGCATCGCCATCGAGCGGATGATCGCTCTGCCGTTGAAGCGGCAGTCGATGTATGATCACCGCAAAGCGCCAGAGGTTTTGGCGGTCGAGGCGCGCGCGTGAAGGCGGCCCGCACCGTCAATAGCGGTCCGCCCATGACGTCCGACATCCTCATCATTGGCGCTGGCGTTGCGGGACTATTCACCGCGCTGAAGCTGGCGCCGCGGGCCGTGACGGTCATAACCGCGCGACCTCTCGGCAAAGGCGGATCGTCAGGGTGGGCGCAAGGCGGCATCGCCGCGGCG
>JBGTFV010000202.1:0-26419 GCA_041747095.1 Parvularculaceae bacterium | reverse complement strand
TCGTCGGCGACGGGCGGCGACGTGCGCATCGCACGGCTTTCCGGAGCGCTTCCAAATCAGGTCAGAATTGAAGGCGTTTCAGCTAGCCTCGAAGGAACGGAGTGGCTCGCAATTGACGAACTCGACATCGAGCTAGATGCGTGGGCTCTGGTGTCGCGACGTGTTGACGTCGATGGCCTCGCAATCGGCCGCGTCAAGTGGACGGGCGATCTTCCCAAGCGCACATCGGAAATCGACGCCCCGCAAGGCAGCTTCACCCTTCCGGATCGCCTTCCGAACATTGCCGTTCGCTCGTTCACATTGTCATCGCTTGTTCTCGATGAAGGCATTACGGGCGAACCCATTGAACTATCCGCTCAAGGATCTCTGATCTCCGGCGGCGAGGAAATTGATCTCCGGCTGAACGCCAACAGCTCTCTTGATGCGGACAAAATAGCAATCCTGATCGCCCATCATACCGGCGAGAAAACCGCATTCGTCGATATCGACATTTCATCGCGCGCTGAGGGGGTCATCAGCCGCCTCGCCAATCTGGGCGGCGCGGTGAGCGTGACGGCAAAGGGCGATGCGCCCCTTGCCGAGTTCCGTCTCGACCTGAACGCACTTCTCGGCGAGTTGGGGTCGATTCAGGCGGTGGCAACGGCTGATCTCGAAGCCAGGAACGGATTGCAATTGAACGTGACTGCGCGTCCCGGCGAAACGCTTGCCGCATTTAATGCAGAGCTCGGTCCTGAGGTTGGACTAAATGCCCGGCTGATCTCGGTCGAAAACGGTGGGCGGATATATCTCGACGAACTGTCCACCGCAGCGGCGCGCATGACAGGCGAAGCGGTCTGGCAAAATCGCGGCGACCGCCTCGCAAGCCTCGGGTTCGATCTGAACGCAGTTCTGGCGGCGGACTTCCATCCGGCGCTACAGGAATTTACGGGAAAACAACTGACGGCAGCGGGTAAACTGACGCCTTCGGGTAATTTCTTCGACGTGGAGGTCGATCTTTCTTCCTCGCGATTCCAGTTTGCCCTTCGCAACGCCCGCACCGATCTCCGTCAGCGGCTTGAAGGAATTGTCGATTTACAACTGGCCGCATCGGAGGCGGCCGCCCCTCTCCTGAGCGCGGGCGCCTCGGCTTCTGGTCGTGTCTCCGCCGATACACAGCAGTTTATCCGCCTTGAAGATTTTACGGGCGCTCTTAGTGGGACCAACGTCTTGCGGGCCAGCGGCAGCTACGACGTAACATCGTCACAAATCGGTGCGGAGGGTGAAATAACGATCGCGCCGGATGTCGCCGCGAAGCTTCAGTCGATTGCCGATTTACGGGGGGCGGTCACCAGCCGTTTCTCGCTTACGGGCAAGACAGACAACTTCGCGATAAAGCTTGATGGCCGGACACCGATATTGGCTGTTGCAGACAGACCGGTTCCAGCAGCCACATTTGCGGCAACCGCCAGCGGCCTTCCCGGAACGCCTGAAATTGAGATAAGCGCACGGAACGAGCTCAGCGGACGCCTGCAAATTAATGCCGGGCTCGGACAATCCGGAGAGGTGTCCATACCAGAACTGCGCATGGAGGGCTCCGGCTTTCTGCTGACGGGGAGCGGGCGATTTAGCCAGGCGAACGAAACAGGCGCGATTGAGATCGACTATCTCGGCGAGGATGGAGCCATGCCGTGGCCCGGCCTTGCACTAGTGGGCGACGCCAACATGTCAGCGGTTGTCAACCCGACGCGCGGCGCGACGGAAATTGGCGCAACCATCAATCGGCTTAGCATAGGGGATAACGAAATCACTGGTCTTGCGTTCAAAGCTGACGGGACTTCGCAGAGTTTACCCTTGCGTCTTGAAGTTGCGACGCTGCGGCTTGCGGGCGCGCCGGCGATCACAGATGTGAACGGGCGCGCAACTGCAAATCTGAAGGGTCGCTCGCTCAACGTCGCCCAGCTTAGCTTTATGGCGGATAACGAACCCGTGTCCCTAAACGCGCCGATGGAGATTGCCATCGCAGATGGCATTTCAATTGCGAATTTGCGCGCACGCTATGGCGAAGAAGGACTGATAGAGGCCGACGCAAATATCGATCCCCTGCGCTGGCGCGGCGTTATCCGTTTGAAAAATATGGCCCTTGGGGCGACAGCATCCACGATCGACGCGCATGCGAACTTTGATACCAGCGCCGAAAGACCCGGTTCAGGGCGGATCGTTGTCACCTCAGAAATTGGCGCATCGCCAGCGGTTGTTCTCGATGCAAACTTAACGTGGACCGAACAAGCTTTAACGATCGTCAGTGACGACGCTGAAGACCGCCTGTCAGTTGATGCGACGTTACCCATGCGCCTGACGCGCAGCGATCGCCTCGGAATCGATACAAGTGGTTCGCTGAAGGGAGAACTCGCCTATAAAGGACGTGCAGAGAGGATCGCCGTGCTCCTGCCGCCGGCGATCCAGTCGCTGGAAGGCGGCATTGGCTTATCGGCGCAGATTGAAGGAACATTTTCAGAGCCAAAGATCGACGGTGCATTCCGCCTAACAGACGGCGCCTACACAGAACTCAGTTCCGGGTTGAGCATTGTCGGGATCGACATTGAGGCGGCGGCGACGAGCGACGCAGCCGGCTTTGACGTGTCCTACACGCTCGTAGCGTCGGGCCCCGGACAGAACTCCAAGACAATTAAATCTGCCGGAGGGGTTTCCATTGGCGAAAATTCCACATTGAAGGCGTCGATTGACCTCGATCGAGCGCAATTCGCGGCCGGTCCGGTTGCAGCGGTCATGGCGAGCGGCCAGCTTTCAATTGAAGGTCCGCTCGATCCGGCAATCGGCGAAATTCTGGCCTCAGGTGAATTTGTCATCAATCAACTCGACGCTGAAGTTGAGACGCCTCAGACGACCGGCCTCGTCAACATCGACGTTGTAGCGGTCAATGAAAGCGGCGATCCGATCTATGACCGTGCGATCTCGATGCCCGCGCCGCCAGTACGTCTACAGATTAAAGTGACCGCCCCCGATCGGATCAGGATCGGCGGGCGGGGACTTGAAAGCTTCTGGGGGGCAGATGTCGCAATCGAAGGCAAAGCCGACGAGCCCCTGTTGCTTGGCGCGCTGCGCATGCGGCGCGGATCAATCGATTTTGCCGGCCGGCGATTTAACCTTACGCGCGGCGAGATACTTTTCGACCGCCTTACGCCGAACAATCCGGTGCTCGATATGCGCGCCGAATACACCACCGGCAACGGAACGGTGGCTGCAATCGTCATCTCAGGAAGGGCGTCGACGCCAGCTGTTGCGCTGCAGTCGACGCCAACGCTTCCTCAGGAAGACATCATGGCGCTTGTTCTGTTCGGCAAACCGGCTACCGAGTTGACGGCATTTGAATCGCTCCAGATGGCGCAGGCGCTGGCGCAACTCGGCGGTATCGGACCCTTCGGCGGCGGCGGCGGAACGAGCGCTGCGCGTCGTGCGCTTGGCCTCGACATGCTCAATCTGGACCTCGATCCCGAGAGCGGGAGCTCCAGCACATTGACTGTGGGGAAATACGTGACTGACGGATTGTTTGTCTCTGCAACGCAGGACGCGCGCGGCGAAAGCGGCTCAGTGCGTGTTCAGTATGAAATCAATCGCAACATTATTCTTGAGACAGAACTCAAACAATCGGGCGACCAAACGATTTCGGCGAACTGGAAAAAGGATTTCTGATCTCGCGGAACGCGTTTCGCGCGGTGTCAGCCGTCTTTGCCCTCATATCGCGTGATGCGCTGATCGATCCGGCCAAAGATCGAATGGCCGTGATCGTCGCGCATCTCGATTTCAACGCGGTCGCCAAATTTCAGGAAAGGCGTTCGTGGCTCACCGTTGAGGATCGTTTCAACCATTCGTTGTTCGGCGATGCAGGAATATCCGACGCCGCCATCAGCGATTGGTTTTCCGGGGCCGCCGTCAGCCATATTGGATACGGTGCCGGAACCGATGATCGTGCCTGCCCCGAGTGCGCGCGTGCGCGCGGCGTGCGCGATCAATTCGCCAAAATGAAAGGTCATGTCGACACCGGCGTTCGCCTTGCCCAGCGGGGCGCCATTCACTGAGGTGAGAAGGGGAATATGCAGACGCCCGCCCCTCCACGCATCGCCCAGGGCGTCAGGCGTCACGGCGCACGGTGAGGCGGCGGAAGACGGTTTCGACTGGAAGAAACCAAAGCCCTTCGCGAGTTCATCCGGGATCAACCCGCGCAAGGAAACGTCATTCACAAGCAATACGAGCCGGATGTAACCCAGCGCATCATCGGCGTTAACGCCCATGGGCACATCTCCGGTGATCACCCCCACCTCGGCTTCGAGATCAACGCCCCATGCCTCGTCATCAGCGACCAGAATATCGTCGCGCGGGCCGAGGAATTGATCAGAGCCGCCCTGGTACATCAACGGGTCGGTCCAGAAGGAGGCAGGAAGCTCTGCCCCGCGCGCTTTGCGCACCAGCGCGACATGATTGACGTATGCGGAACCGTCCGCCCACTGAAAGGCCCGCGGCAGCGGCGCCGCGCAGGCGCGCTCATGGAAGCGCTCGACCGGCGCTGCGCCCGCCTCGAGGCTTTGCGCAAGTTCGAGAAGGTGACCTTCTGCGTGCGACCAATCATCAAGCGCCGCCTGAAGGGTCGGCGCGATGCGCGTTGCGTCGGTGTATCGGGTCAGGTCTGAGGATACGATGACGAGCCGACCGTCGCGGCCCTCCCTTAGCGAGGCCAGCTTCATGGTCGACCCTTCTCGTTGTCGAGCTACCGCGAGGCGAAACTTGGTATCTGGCGAGGCGCCCCCGTCACGGGCGCGGCGTTGGCCCGAATATGGATGCGACCCGTCCAAGCAAGACGCCTAGCTCAGCGCGTCGGAACACGAACAGAAGAATGAACGCAAAACCAAGGTTGACGCAAGCCGCGATGAACAGGCCTGCGCCGTCATTGTTCGGATCGATCCCGAGTGGCGTAAACAGATGGAAACTCACGGCGCCCGCCATGATCGCGAGACCGATCAATGCGCCGAGCGCCTGCAGGTGCCGCAATCTCGGGAGGATGCCAACCAACAAAAATACCGACGCAACAAGCTCCGCCGACCCTATTACATACTGACTGAAAAGCCCCGTATGCTGGAATATGCCGGGTGCGCCAACAGAACCGGCCCACCCATCCAGTCGGCCGAAAATCTCCTGGGTTTTGATATGATCGGTGAATTTATAGCGCAGGCTGTCGAGGAACACCCCCGACATGAAAAGAGCCATCGCGTGGGGGATAAGGGAAAGGATTCTCGCCATCTTTGCGTCTCGGTCTTTGCGTTGCGGTCAAGGAACCGCCTGAAAACGCTCCAGTCCAAAAAACCACGCGAATGACCCAAGCTGCCTGCACCGCCTGCCCGATCGGGGGAGCGGATGAGCTTTAGCTGGGCTGATCAAGAACGGCTAATCACAAGCGCGCAATCTCGATCCAAGATTCAGGCGAAATCATTCTGAAGCACAAGTCGATAGCGCGCGTTCCCGCTGGCGAGATGGGCCATAGCCTCATTGATTTTCGACATGGGGAAATTCTCTGTCTGGGCCTCTATTTTGTGGCGGGCGCAGAACTCGAGCATCGTGGCGGTTGTCGAGGGCGCGCCAAGCGGCGACCCGCCAATGGATTTCTGTCCGTCGATCATGGAAAAGGCCGACGCGCCAACCGGGTTTGGCGCAACGCCGACGAGATGCAATCGCCCGCGCGGCGCCAGCGTCTCAATCAGGCGCTGCCAATCCAGGTCGACGGCTACCGTAGATAGCAGAAAATCAAACCGCCCTCGCGCGGCTTTCCACTGCAAAACATCCCGGGAATCAAGCGTGTGATGGGCGCCCAAGCGCCGAGCCTCATCGGATTTGTCCGGCGAGGACGTGAACGCCGTCACCTCGCATCCCCATTTGTTCAAGAACTGCAAAGCGAGGTGGCCAAGTCCGCCAATGCCAATGACCCCTACCCGGTCGGTCGGCCTGACGCCGCATTCGACGATGGGGTTGAAAACCGTAATACCGCCGCAAAACAAAGGTCCCGCCTTGGCGATATCAAGGTCGTCAGGCAAAGGTATCGCCCACACCCACTGGCACCGAACGATATCGGCAAAGCCGCCATGACGGCCGACAATCGATCCTTCATTTTTGGGGGAAAGATTATGATCGCCAGCCATACTCGCGCGCGACGTCAGATCGCTGCGCGAATACCAACCAAGCCCGACTTTCTGCCCGATCTGCAAACCCAAAGCGCCCGGCCCCAACGCCCGCACTCGCCCGACGACTTCGTGGCCGCCGACGAATGGATAGACCGTCTGGCGCCATTCATTTTCCCACATCGACATGTCGGAATGACAGACCCCACAATATTCAACGGCGATTTCCACCTCATCGTCGGCAAGCGCGGGCAGCTGGTACTCAAATTCCCGAAACGGCGCTTTGGGCCCGTCGGCCGCCCATGCTCTCACGGTCGTCATCGAGTTGTCTCCCTTTCCGTTCGGCCCCTAGCGCTTTATTCGCAGATAGCACGCCGGTCAATTTGACGCGAGACGAACGGTCATCGCGCGACGCGCCATGAGTCAACGTAACTCTCGCGCTCAACCACCGCGGCTTGCGGGTCCACGTCGAGCGGATCGCGCGTATCGATCATGACGGCGTATTCGTCCGTGCCTTGCTTTTTCTGTTCGAGCATGTTGGCGAGCGCTTTCGGATGCGGTCCATGCGTGAAGCCCGATGGATGAAACGTCATCATGCCGGCCTTGATATTGTCCCGACTGAAGAAGTCGCCAGCGTGATAGAATAGCACTTCATCGTAATCGTCATTGTTGTGGAAAAATGGCACTTTCAACGCGCCGGGATCCGTCTCGAACGGTCGCGGCGCAAACGTGCAGACAACGAAGCGATCGGCAATAAAGGTCGTGTGAGCCGAAGGCGGCAAGTGATAGCGATGACTGACGATCGGCCGTATATGCCGGACGTTGATGCGCACCGGGGCCAAATCGCCATGCCAGCCGACCGCATCTAACGGATTATATCGATATGTGACCGTCGACGTAGCGCCGCGCTTCTTGATATTCACGCGTGTCTCGCCGTCTTCGTCCTGATGCGCACGAAACGCCTCGTCCATGCGGGGCGCATCAAGCATCGCCGGGTCAAAAATGGCGTGGCCACCCAATAGTCCTTTGTCCGGGAGCGTGAAATGGCTGTTGCTCGCTTCGATCATCAGGACTTGGATCGGCGCTCGCGGCGCCAGCCGCCACATTGTGCCGCGCGGCAGCATGACATAGTCGCCCGCTTCGAGGTCGAGGCGACCGTAGTCGCAGAATAGGTCGCCTGCTCCCGCATGAATGAATAGCAGTTGATCGCCATCGGCATTGCGCGCGAGGGCGGGCATCGCCGAATCAAGCGACCAGAACCGGATCTCCGTCGCGCTGTTGCTGAGAATGCGCGGCGCAGCCCATGGGCTGGAAGCGGCGCCGTCAAGCGCATTCAGGTCAAATGCGCGCGGTCGCAGGGGCCCCTCAAAAGAGGTCCAACCTGTCGGCGGACGCTTGTGGTGCATGAAGGTCGCAGGACCAAAAAATCCCTCTTTGGATATCTCGCGCTCATAGGTGCCCGCCGGCATGTCGGCATGCGCCTGGCGGGAAGCCTCGCCTTCTATACGAGACGGCTGGATCCATTTACGGGTCATTGTTCGCTCCGTTAGGCTCGCTCGGATGAGCACCTTAGTATGCGTTAGCCATCAAGGGCAGCCTTACTGAGACCACGAGGCTCCGCCAGCGCGCTTGGAACCCAAAGCCCTGTCTGGTAACGGCTCAGAGAGCGACGCTGCGCGGTTCTTGCCGGGCGAGAGATCCCTGACCATATGCCGCCGAGAAGGAAATTGCCCATGAAAACCCGCGTTCTTATTCTTGGTTCCGGCCCGGCAGGTCTTACGGCGGCAATATATACCGCACGGGCAGGCCTCGATCCCGTCGTCGTGCACGGCATGCAGCCGGGCGGCCAGATGACCATTACAACCGACGTCGAAAACTACCCGGGGTTCGCCGACGTTATCCAGGGCCCGTGGCTCATGGAGCAGATGCAGAAACAGGCGGAACATGTAGGCGCGAAGTTCGTTGGCGACCTGATCGTCGACGTCGATCTTTCGTCGGCGCCTTTCAGACTCAAGGGCGACTCCGGGGAAGTCTATGAAACCGACGCCCTGATCATTTCCACGGGCGCACAGGCAAAATGGCTGGGCCTGCCCTCGGAGCGCAAATTCCAGGGCCATGGCGTTTCCGCCTGCGCCACATGCGACGGGTTTTTCTTTCGCGGCAAGGACGTTGTGGTCATCGGCGGCGGCAATACAGCGGTTGAGGAAGCGCTGTACCTTTCCGGGCTCGCCAAGTCCGTAAAGCTTGTTCATCGCCGCGACAGCCTTCGCGCGGAGAAAATTCTTCAGGATCGATTGTTCGCAAAACCGAACGTCGAGGTTTTGTGGAATGAAACGGTCGACGAAATCCTCGGCGAGGAAAAACCGCTAGCGGTTTCGGCGATCCGACTGAAGAATGCGCTCACCGGCGCCATACGCGTCGCGCCAACCGACGGCATATTCGTCGCGATCGGCCATAAGCCTGCTACGGAGCTTTTCACCGGCAAGCTGCCGATGAAACAGGGCGGTTACCTCGTGACCGAACCGAATTCAACGGCGACGAACATCCCCGGCGTGTTCGCTGCCGGCGATGTCGCAGACGATGTCTACCGGCAAGCTGTAACGGCTGCGGGGCTTGGCTGCATGGCGGCGCTGGAGGCTGAACGCTATCTTGCAGGACGCGAATTCGGCGCTGGCGGTTATTGAAACCTGACGCGCGACCTGTTGCGCTACGGATTAGGAGATTTGACATGGTTCATACGGAAATTGCGATCCTCGCCGGCGGATGCTTCTGGGGAATGCAGGATCTCATCCGCAAATTACCCGGCGTCACCGCGACCCGGGTCGGATACACCGGCGGCAACACGGTGAACCCCGTCTACAAGGACGTCAAAACCGGGCGAACCAACCACGCAGAATCAATCCGGATCGAATTCGATCCGTCGAAAACCAGCTATCGGTCGCTGCTCGAATTCTTCTTCCAAATCCATGATCCGTCGACGGTCGACCGGCAAGGAAATGACGTCGGATCTCAGTATCGATCCGCGATATTTTATCTCAACGAAGGGCAGAAAGCAGAAGCTGAAAAGATAATCGCCGAGATAAATGCATCGGGCGTTTGGCCGTCGAAGGTCGCCACGCGCCTTGAGCCCGCCAGCCAGTTCTATGACGCTGAGGAAGGGCACCAAGATTATCTTGAGAAGTACCCTGAGGGATACACGTGTCATTTCGTTCGGCCGAACTGGCGCCTGAAGACGGCCGCAGCTTCCTGAACGCGCGGCCAGTGGCTACCGCCGAATGCCGGAAATATCGGCGGCGCGCGCAAAAAGACCTTGAGCCGTATACACCTGCGCGCCGCTTGCATCCGTTCGGATCTCCTCGACAATGCCAAATCCACTAGCCGAACGACGGCCAAGTTCAGCGCCGTCGCGCCAATAGACGATCTCCATTGAGTAGGCGCCTTGCGGTGCGGTGCCAGATGGCGTCGCGCCATTCCACGTTTGACGCTCATTCGAATTAATGACCGGGATACGAGCGACTTCGCCACCGGCTGCATTAGTGACGATAGCTTCCACGGCATCGGCATTCGGATCTGCCTCGATCCGAAAATCTGCAAGCGAACTTCCAAGCCAGATCGGGGCCCCTTGCGCCTCAACCTCGCGACCAAGCAGCGGCGCGTAAGAATCGAGCCCGGCGCCGGAAATCGCCGCAGCAAGCGAATCAAGGCGCGCATTCGCACCCACAAGCTGCTCTACGGTTGAGAAGCTGGCGAGTTGAGCGACGAATTGCGTTGAATCGAGAGGGCTGAGCGGATCCTGATTACGCAACTGAGCTGTCAGCAATTTCAGGAAGTTTTGGAAGTCGGCGCTTGCCGCCGCAGCGGCGTTGTTCGATGGATCAATGCCTGACGGGCCGCTTTTGGCAAGCGACTGTCCTGTAGTCCCCGATGTCAGACTCGGCGTTGGTGACGCAAAGGATTCCATTTTTTCTGCCCTCAAACCCGCAAATCAAAGGATTGGCCATCGACATGGCTTGATCCAATAGTGGCAATTTCCATTGCCGGCTCAGATTCCGAAGCTCTCTCCAGATCGGACGACCACTTTGTAAATTCGTCGCGCCCGCCCGACCGAAACATCAAATCGACAGACGAAAAGCCTTGGCGTTCGAGCTCGCGCGTCAAAACCTCCCCGTGACGTCGCGCGATGTCGAGAGACTCGATCCGCTCGACCGAGATCGTTGCGCGCGCGGTCTCGCCTTGGCCGTCAAATTCAATATGCATACGGCCGATATTGTCAGGCTCCATCTGAACCTGAATAGCGCCGTCAGGGCTACGGATGACAGTTGCCGCAAACGACGGCGCGAGCGAATTAGGCGGCTGACGCAGGTTTTCTCGGTTCAAGGTGGGCGTCTGGAATTCTGCTGCGTCGAACGCCGGCCCTGGGAGTGATGAGAAATTTGACGTAAAAATAGGTAGCGCTTCGGGCGCGCGCGGAATCGCGGACTGCTCCGCCTTCGGTCGGTCAATTCCTGTCAGAGCCGCAGCGGATACCTCAATCGGTGAATCAGGTGCAACACGCCAGAGGTTCGAGTTTCTATCTGCTCCCGGTATAGCTGCGTCAGCGCCAAGAGGTCGCGTATTATCAAGATGCTCTGTCTTGTCACCCAAGAGGGGCAATTTTACTGGACGTTGATCACTGGCAAAAGTCGTAATTGCTGCCGCGTCGGCCTGAATCCGAATTCTCGTCAATGCCGCCGTCATGTGTAGAGAATCTGCTCTGGGGCTGTAGGGACGCACACCCTCTGTAAGCGGATATATCTGTGCCTCAAGGTCCGCAAAATATCGAATAGCCGGCAACGATTCGTATGTGCCGGCAACGACACGATGTTTTTCGCTTGTCTCGCCGGGGGCCGCTGTTTCTGTGGTGAGCGCCCATTCTTCTATGAGCGACCCCGGTCTGATTAAATCCCTTTCGAGCCTGTATGGGTCAGGCCCTTGCAGCTCGACCGCTGGCCCGCTCTCATCCGGCTCTGTCTCTAAAAATGCCGCAAGCGCTGCGCCGAATAACGAGACATCGTCTGCTAACGGATCGTTGACATTCGTTTCCTCGCCGACGCCCCCCGCAAGCGCGCCTCCGAGACTAGCGGCGGCTGGCGCGTAAGTCGTGATCAGATCCAGTAAAGCGAGCATAAACGCATACAACCTGGAATAATTTATTATTTCATTAACGCGCGCTCCGGTAGTGTTTCGCTTGCTGGATTAGAAGCAGAACGCCAGTTGAAGCGAGCGGCCTGGACGAAAAAAATGATTGAAAGTGCATCCTTAGGCGCAGGACTGATCTCTTTAACCGAGCGGCGACCGGACCGAGAACCACCGTCGGTGTCGGCAACCAATAACACGGGGACTGACGCACTTCAGAAATCCGCAAAAGACCTCGAGCGCAGCTTCATAGCCGAAATGCTGAGCGCGTCTGGCCTAGCCAAGGCCATGACCGCTCAATCAGGTTTTGGCGGAGATGCCTATTCCCGCTTCCTTGTTGAAGCGCTCGCTGACCGCATTGTCGAGCGCGGCGGCTGGGGATTGGCCGCTAGCGTATTTACGGAATTGAAGAAGGACAAATGACCATGAAACGAACGGAAAACGCAGTTCGCGCGCTCGCTCAGTTAAACGACATTATGGAACGCGAACACTGCTTTTTGCGTGATTTTTCAGTTTACGAACTTTCTGTTATAAATGACAAGAAGCAGCAACTCATTGCAAAATTTGAAACATCCATCGCTGAATTGGCGCCATCGCACCGCGATATCCTGACCAAAGATGTAATTCATCTAAGGGGTTTAGCTGTGCAAAATCTCGAACGCCTCAAGTCAATGAAAGCAGCTGTGTCGGAGGCGCGAGCGCGCCTTATCGCAGCGCTTCAATCACAATCGGCGCTCGGTCTATATGATGTAAGCGGACACCTTGTAGAAGGACCAAAGCCAATTTCTCTTGCTCGGTCATTCTGATAGCGATTTCCGCATCCTGTAATTTTTCTTTAATGTGTTTGCATTCAAATCGTAATGCGGGTGTTGATAAGACCGCCCGCCTGCGTAGCCCCTGAACGGTGGTTCGCGAGCCAGAACGGCGCATCCGGCTAGCTCAGCTAGCGAACGGCAACTCAACTGAGGCCGACGGAGCAAGCACCCGAGCGCAAAAGCCGCTCGCATTCTGGAAAGGATAAATCCCATGAACAGCATTCTGACAAACAACAGCGCGATGACGGCTCTGCAAAACCTCCGCGCGGTCAATCGTGATTTGAGCGCCGTGCAGGAGCAGATCTCGACGGGCAAAAAGGTCGGTAACGCCAAAGACAACGCGGCGATCTACGCTATTTCGAGCATCATGAATTCAGACGTCGAGGGCTTCAAGGCAATCTCGGACTCCTTGAACCTTGGTTCGGCGACTGTCGCCGTGGCGCGGTCGGCGGCTGAGCAGGTGACCTCCCTGTTAACCCAGGTCAAAGGCCTTATCGTCGCGGCGCAAGAAGAGAACGTCGATCGAACGAAGATCCAAACCGACATTACGCAGCTCAGGAACCAAGTCGACTCGATCGTCAATGCGGCGCAGTTCAATGGCCTCAGCCTCGTCAAGGGAACCGGCAGCGTCAACGTACTCGCCTCGCTCGACCGCGCTGCAGACCAGACCGTCACGTCCAGCTCTATCGCGCTTGACCGGCAGAATCTCGAAACGACCGCTGGCGGCGGTCTCGAGACGCTTGCCACCGTCGACGTCAGCACGGCTGCTGGCGCAACCGCGGCGCTGGCTGACATCGAGGGGCTTATCCAACGGGCCGTCGACGCATCGTCGGAATTCGGCTCCACCCAGAAGCGGATCGAGATTCAAGGTCGCTTCATTTCGAGCCTGACCGACTCGCTGAAGAGCGGCATCGGCGCATTGACCGACGCCGATCTGGAACAGGCGTCAGTTCGCCTGCAGTCGCTACAGATCCAGCAGCAGCTTGGCCTGCAGGCGCTTTCGATCGCCAATCAGGGTCCGGGAAGCATCCTAGCGCTCTTCCGATAGGCCGAGTCTTGCGCTCCGGGTCGTCGATCGCCCCGGAGCGCATATCTACTTGGAGAAAATAAAAATGTTCGCCCACTCCTGCGCCAACCAGGGCTACAGCGCCTCGATGCGCGCCGCATCCGATCCCCGCATGAATGAGTTGCGCCTGTTTGCGCAGATAACATCGGCAATGGTTGAGACGGAGAGTGCGCGCAGGGCTGACTATCCGGCCTTTGTCGCAGCCCTTTCCAGAAACCTGCAACTGTGGACGGTTATTGCAGCTGATGTTTCGACTGAGGGGAACAAGCTACCCAAGGAGCTTCGCGCCCGCATTTTTCAGCTTGCTGAGTTCGTTCGAACCACCACTGCCGCCATTCTCAGCGGGGACGCGTCAGCAGCGGCATCCATACTTATCGATATCAATCGGGACATCATGTCCGGACTGCAGACTGCGCCGCTCATGAACGGTGGGCCGAAGGCATGACGGGGCTGGTATTGAAACTACGACCTAAAGAAAAGATGCTGCTCAACGGCGTTTTGATCCAGAACGGTGATCGAGCGGCGCAGCTTCGAATACAGACGAGTAAAGTATCGATCCTCCGACTGCGCGATGCGCTGCACCCGAACGACGTCACGACGCCCGCTCGAAAAATTTATTATATCGCCCAATTGGCGGTTGCTGGAGAAGCGGCCGCAGAAGAGGCGCAGCGAGATATTCTTGAAGCGCTAATTATTGCGCGGCGGAGGGAGCCGAACGCCGCCGCCTGGAATCTCGCGGTAGCGCGCGCCGAGCAGGCCGCTCAGCGGCACAGATTTTTTGCCGTAATGCGGATCATGAAATCTATCATGGCCGAGGAAGACGCACAGCGCACCGAGCCAAAGAAATGAATTTATTACTCCCTATCCGGATTAATCTATTATTCAACCTATAGTTGTATCTCTGCGTTTGCAGTCCCAAGGGTTTCCAGTGTTTAACGACCTGACCATATTCCACGATGCGTCGAGCCGCGCGCGCCACGCCGCGCAGCGCTTGGCTATATTGTCAGAGAACGTTGCAAACGCCGATACGCCAGGCTATCGCGCGAAAGATGTTGAGCCTTTCAGCAATTTCTTGTTGCGCCTTGATACCGAGGGTGACCCATTAAACCCACCCAAATCAATTATGCTTGAAGTGACTTCGCTCAAGCCGAACGGAAACTCCGTATCGATCGAAGATCAGATGGTCCGTGGCGCGGAAGCCATGCGCCACCACGAAACCGCAATGACCATTTACTCCAAGGCGCTCAGCTTGCTGCGCGCGGGTCTCGGCCAAAGATGAGCGACGGAACGGTTGATCCTTTTGCGCGGTCCTCGCAAATGTCTGTCTCTGGCATGCGAGCTCAAGCAATGCGTATGCAGATTTTATCGGAGAACATGGCGAATGCCGAGACCTATGGCTATCGGCGCAAGCTTCTGACTTTTGAAGGCGTTATCGGCTCAATGCGGCAACAATCAGAGCCAACTCCTCGCATGATTCTCGATCAACGTCCCGGTGAGCAGCGGTACGATCCGGGCCACCCGCTTGCCGATGCGAACGGTTACCTGAGCGCATCCAATGTCGATCTTTTGACTGAGCTCGCTGACGCGCGCGAGGCCAATCGGTCTTATGAAGCTGGCCTCGAAATGTTCAATCACGCGCGCTCAATGTACCGGGCGCTTCTGGACGTCATCAAACGATAGGAAGGGGCGCGGATGTCGACTACACTTGGGTCTTTGCCGAGCGTCGCCGGCACAGGCGAAACACCGGCAACCCGACGTATCCGCGATACGGACGCCGGCAATGGCGAAATGTTCGCAAACGCACGCGGCCTCGTCGAGGCGTTAAAAGAAGCCGAGACATCCTCCGCGGCGTACCTAGCAGGCGGCGCCGATCCGCATTCCGTAGTTGAAGCAATCGCCCGCGCCGAATTGGCCGTCGAGACTGTCGTGACGGTCCGAAACAAAATCGTCGAAGCCTATCAGGAACTGATGCGGATGCCGATCTGAGACGGCATGTGGTCCGCATGCCTACGCGCCCAGGTCCAGCACTTCCATTGCCCAGCTCTATTACTCGAAGCATCATGAATGAAACCGAGATTATTGACGTCCTGCGGGAATTCCTCTGGGCAGGTGTTCGCATGGGTGCGCCGATCATCCTTTCGGCGCTTATCGTAGGCATCGTCATCGGTCTTTTTCAGGCGCTCACATCCATCCAGGAGATGACGCTTACTTTTGCGCCAAAGCTTCTCGTTCTGTTGATCGTCTTCTGGCTGAACGCCGGGTCCATGTCGCAAACCCTTGCTGACCTGTTCCGCCGATCAGTCATTCCCATCATCGCGGGCGCGTGAGGGACTGGCATGAGCATCTCTGTGGCAACACCCTCAAAGTCCGGTACGGAGCTTCGGTCTACGGCGCTCGTCGCATTCGGCTTGCTTGGAACGATCGTCATGATGATCGTACCAACCCCGCCGCTCTTGCTCGACATCGGGTTAACGATCTCGTTTGCATTAGCGATCCTGATCTTGACCATCACGTTGTTTATCGAACGCCCCCTCGATTTCTCAAGTTTTCCGGCGTTGCTACTCGGATCGTTGATGTTGCGCTTGTCGCTTAACGTATCGTCGACCCGGTTGATCATTGGCGAAGGGCACACCGGACCGGACGCCGCCGGCAGCGTGATCAATGGATTCGCAATGTTCATTATGGGGAACAACATATTCCTCGGGTTGGTCGTTTTCAGCGTGCTCCTCATTGTGAACTTCATGGTTATTACCAAGGGGGCCGGCAGGATGGCCGAGGTTGGCGCCCGCTTTGCGCTTGACGGAATGCCTGGCAAGCAACTCGCCATCGACAGCGATGTCGCCGCCGGAGCCATCTCGCATGCAGACGCAAAGGAACGGCGCCGGATTGAACTGGAGGAAACGAACTTCTTCGGCTCTCTCGACGGCGCGTCGAAGTTCGTAAAGGGAGACGCCATCGCTGGTTTGTTGATAACGGCGCTCAATCTTGTTGTCGGACTGGGTGTGGGACTAATCGTCCACGGCCTTACATTCGACGAGGCAATTTCAACTTATTCCATATTGACAGTCGGCGACGGCCTCGTTTCGCAAATTCCAGCGGTCATCATTTCCGTCGCTGCGGCGTTGCTGCTTTCGAAAGGCGGCGCGTCAGGCGCCGTTGACCGCGCGATCCTTCGCCAACTTGGGGCGCATCCCGCAGCCATCGCGACGGTTGGGATCGTGATGGCCGTCTTTGCGTTCATGCCAGGACTTCCCTTCGGATTGTTCATCGTCGGCGCAATTGGGTTGTGCGGCACTGCCTTTGTGTTGCGATCTAGAGGCAAAGCCGCCCAGGCGAAAAGCGCAGCGGTTGAAGTCACCCAGCATGCAGCGGCGGCGCGGCCGCTCGGCGACCTGATCGATGTTGACGAAATTCACCTTGAATTTGCGGCAGACCTCATTCCGCTTGCTCTCGACCGCACGCGGGGACTTGAAGAGCGCATCGGGAAAATCCGCAGTTATGTTGCTTCAGAATTCGGTTTCGTCGTCCCGCCGGTGCGACTGACGGATAACCGGTCGCTGGAGGCAGGGCAGTACGTGCTCCGGGTCCAGAATGTTGAGGCGGCGCGCGATACGCTTCGAGCAGGCATGGCGCTGGTCATCGCGGATAATCCGGCTGAGATCCGCATTGACGGCGAGGATGTGCGCGAGCCGGTTTATGGAGCGCCAGCTCGGTGGATCGCGCGTGAGCGCAGCAGCGAGGCAATGGCGGCCGGTCTTACTGTCGTCGAGCCAATTGAGGTGCTCTCAACACATATTCTCGAGACGCTCAAGCAGAATTTCGGTCGACTGATGAACCGTCGCGCCGTGCGTCGCATTCTCGATGAATATGTGAAAACGAGCGACGCGGAACGGGCCGCCTCGAACAGACGATTGATTGATGAGTTCGTACCTGAAAAGACGCCGGTTGAAACCATTCAGGCCGTGTTCAGGCTCTTGCTGGAAGAACTGGTCTCGATCCGGAATGTTACCCTGATCCTTGAAGCGATTGCGGATGCGCGTGCGCACGCGAACTCAAACGAACAGATTGTGGAACTGGTCCGTCAGCGTTTAAACCGGCAGATCACCGCTCCCCTGCGCGACGACGACGGGCGTCTGCCGCTGATTCAGATCGCATCGCATTGGGAGGAGCTCTTTGTCCGTCACGAGATCACCCGCGACGGGCGCACGGATGTCGCATTACCGCCGGATGAATTTAACAGGCTGGCGAAGTCAATCGGCGAACAGATCGCAGCATCAGCATCGCGCAGATCAACGCCAGCTCTCGTGACTTTTGCAAATCGTCGAAGGTTTCTAAAGTCGCTCGTGCACGCCAAAGGTATGCGTGCGCCCGTACTATCCTATGATGAAATTGATCCAGCAGCGAAGCCTATGCTGGTTGGGGTCGCATGACGTCGCTCTCAGATATATTTTTAATTGGAGGGGCATCGACACCCGAAACCGCGACGCTGGCGATAGCTGGTTTGTTCGTGCGTGTATCGGGCTTTGTATTCCTGGCTCCCGTACTCTCCGAGCGGTTCGCGCCAGCGCAAGTTCGTCTCATCAGCGCGTTTGCTCTGACACTTGTGATTGCGCCATTAATTCCGGCGGCGCCCCCGTCTCTGTTCGAAGGTCCTTCAGCGGCTGCGATTTTTCTCGCCTCCGAGGCTGCGTGCGGCCTGATCGTCGGATTCTCAATGCGCGCCGCGCTCTTCAGTCTACAGATCGCTGGCGCGATTATTTCACATCATCTGTCACTCTCGCAACTTCTCGGGGTTGGCGTCGCCCTTGAACAGGAGACGCCGCTGGCAACTATTCTTGTCATGGCTTGCCTTGCATTGTTCGCAAATTCGAACGGGCTATTTCATTTTGTTTCGGCGCTGGCCGACACTTATGCGATCCTACCCTCCGCTACCGTGCCCACCGCTACTGATACAGCCGGTCTTATCGTCCTGAGGGTTGGCGAAGCATTTTCCCTCGGCTTTCGACTGTCGGCGCCGTTCATTGTTCTTGGTTTCATCTACAGCCTCACGCTCGCCGCCGCCAATCGCGCCATGCCGCAACTCATGGCGGCGTTCGTCGGGGCTCCTGCGATCATTTACGCCGGACTAATATTGTTTGCGATTTCGGCGCCATTCATTGTCAAACGCTGGGCGGAACATTTCGGATCGTTTTTCATAAATCCGCTCGGTTCACTTCCATGAGCTCGGCACACGAAGGATCTGCAGCCGACAAACCCTACGACGCAACGCCTGGACGGCTCGATAAAGCGCGTCGCGACGGCGACATCGCCTTATCGCGAGAAGCGATAACGGCCGCCACTTACACTGGATTGTTGATTGCGCTTATCTGGGCTGGCCGCATAGCGACAGACGTCGTCGTTGAGTTGCGTGGGTTGGTGATCCATCCGTCGGATATTGCAGCCACGGCATTCAACGGCGGCGAAAATGCAGCATGGGCGATATCGTGGCGTATCGCTGGCGACGTTGCAATTATCTTCGCGCTCCCTGCAGGCTGCGCGTTCGTAGCGGTCTTGGCCCAGAAAGCGCTTGTGTTTGCGCCTGGCAAGCTGAAGCCGAAAATCTCGCGATTGTCCGTCATTTCTAATGCAAAGAAGAAATTTGGTCCGGACGGCCTTGCCGAATTTTTACGCACGCTTGGAAAACTCGTCTTCATCCTTTTTTTGATCTCGATAGTTTTTCTGCCGCGGTTTGAAAACCTTCCAACAACGGTAGGCGCGCCGCCAAGCGTTATTCTGCGGCTTCTGCGATCGGAGACGTTGTGGTTGCTTGGGCCTGTGACGTTGTTTGCATTTATCGTCGCAGTAATTGATCTGCCATTGACGCATCAGGCGTGGCGCAAGCGCTTGCGCATGTCCCACGATGAAGTGCGACGGGATAACCGGGAAACAGAGGGCGATCCGCACATGCGTCAGTCCCGGCGGGATCGGGCCACGGCGATCGCCACCAACCGTATGCTGAGTGACGTACCCACAGCCTCTGTTGTTATTGTCAACCCGACACATTTTGCGGTAGCGCTGAAATGGTCGCCTTCGGATAAAAGTGCGCCAGTCTGTATCGCCAAGGGCGCCGACGAGCTGGCGCATCGAATCATTGAGCGCGCCAGCGAAAACAAGGTTCCAATCAGACGGGATGCACCAACGGCGCGGGCGCTATTCGCAACCATCGAAGTCGGCGGAGAGATTGAACGCACGCATTTCGCAGCCGTTGCCGCCGCCATCCATTTTGCTGAAAAAATGCGTCAGTCGCGTTAAGGAGATAATCGTTTCACGGCATCAACACAGATCGAATTGCCAGGCTCACAATCGTTACAACCGCTACTCCCGCAACCCAGAGCGCAAGGAACCAGGCCATCTTCTTGAAGATCGGTGGCATCAAATTGCGCCCGCTCAATGATAGCCTGCTTCCGGATCGATTTTGCCGCGGAACACCCAATAGGCATACGCCGTGTATGCAAGAATGATCGGAATCAGGATCACCGCACCAACAAACATGAAAAGTTGCGACGAATGGGGCGCGGCGGCATCCCAGATTGTTACTTCCGTCGGAATGACATAAGGCCACATCGAGACGCCAAGACCCAGAAAGCATAACCCGAAAATAACAAGCGCGATAACAAATGGACGATAATCATCATTGCGTTTCATCAGTGAGCGAAAGAAGAGCACAGTCAACACGCCTACCGCGATTGGGACAGGTGCGGCAATGAAGATACCCGGCGCCTCGAGCCAACGTTCATGATAGGCAGCGTCAAGGAAGGGTGTCGCCAAGCTGACGAGAAGGATGAAGCCAACAGTCGCCCCCCCAAATGCTAATGCATGCCGCCGCGCGCGCGCCTGCAATTCGCCCTCGGTCTTCATCACTAGCCATGTCGCCCCAAGAAGCGTGTACCCGGCCATGACTGAGATGCCCGTCAGCACCGAAAACGGCGAGAGCCATTCCCACCAGCCGCCGCCATAAGCCCGGCCGTCAACGGTCACGCCCTGAAGGATCGCACCAAGACTGACGCCCTGCGCAAACGCAGCGGCGGCTGATCCGCTAATGAAGGCCCGATCCCACCATTTGCGCCATCGTTCGGTACGCCACCTATATTCAAATGCAACGCCGCGAAAAATCAACGCGAGGAGCATCAACGTGATTGGCATGTAGAGCGCCGGCATCAGGATGGCGTAAGCCAACGGAAAAGCAGCGAACAGTCCGCCACCGCCCAGAATAAGCCAGGTTTCATTCCCGTCCCACACGGGCGCAACGCTGTTCATCAGGACATCTCTGTCGCGCCGTTCAGGGTAAAGGGCGAACAGCATGCCGATCCCCAAATCGAAGCCGTCGAGCACCACGTAGATGTAGACTGCGATGGCGAGCAGGAAGGCCCATGCAACTGCAAGATCGAATGACATGACGCCCGCTCCTATTCCGCCGGACTCGGAATGATGTCAGGCCTGATCTGAATGGCGGGAGTCGTGCCAGCGGTACGCGTTGGCCCCTCATCTGGCATAGGATCCTGGCCGCTGTCATTGGGCGCTGCACCCATTAGCCGAACGATATAAAAAGCGCCCGCCCCGAAAACGATGAAGTAAACAACCACGAAGATCGCCAAGGACGCCGCAACAGCCGGTGCATCGATCGGAGCCACCGACTCAGACGTGCGCAGCAATCCGTGCACAGTGAAAGGCTGGCGCCCGACCTCTGTAGTAATCCAGCCGGCAATCACAGCGACAAGGCCCGACGGGGACGCAACCAGCGCCGCTCTGTGCAACCATTTATTGCTGTAAAGCGTGCCGCGCCAACGCGCCCACAGGCTCCACAGGCCGACGGCCAGCATCGCAAAGCCGATGGCGACCATTATGCGGAAAGACCAAAAGACGAGCGCAACAGGCGGATGCTCGTCGGGCGGAATGGTGTCGAGCCCAGCGAGTGGGGCATTTGCGTCATGTTTCAGGATTAGCGAGGACAGTTTGGGAATCTCGAGAGCGTACCGGACTTCGCCAGCGCTTTCGTCAGGGATGCCAAGCAAGATGAGCGGCGCCCCTTCAGGGTAGCTGCGGAAGTGCCCTTCCATCGCCATCACTTTGACCGGCTGATGCTCGAGGGTGTTCAGCCCATGCAGGTCTCCGAGAAAAATCTGGACCGGCGCGACAATCGCGGCCATCCACATCGCCATCGAAAACATGACGCGCACGCCCTCCCGGTCGCCGCGACCATGCAACAGGTGCCACGCGCCGACGCCGCCGACGATGAATGCCGTCGTCAGATAGGCGGCGGTAAGGGTGTGCGCGAGCCGATACGGAAAGCTCGGATTGAAGATGATCTCCATCCAGCTTGCCGGAACGAACTGCCCAACTTCGTTAATGGAAAAGCCGGCCGGCGTGTGCATCCAGCTGTTCACGGCAATGATCCATGTCGCGGAAACAGCCGTGCCGATTGCGACCATCGCGATCGCCAGCATGTGCAGACGGTCGCCGACGCGCGACCGACCAAAAAGCATTATGCCCAAAAATCCGGCTTCGAGGAAGAAAGCCGTCATCACCTCGTAAGCCATCAGCGGACCAATCACCGGCCCGGCTTTATCTGAAAACACCGACCAGTTGGTGCCGAACTGGTATGCCATCGTGATGCCGGAGACGATGCCCATGGCGAAAGCGATGGCGAATATCTTCACCCAGTAATTGAACAGACGCAGGTAGACTTCCTTACGCGTGCGCAGCCATAGCCCATTCAGCACGGCGAGATAGCTCGCCAATCCAATCGAGAATGAGGGGAAAATGAAATGGAAGCTGACCGTGAACGCGAACTGCACGCGCGCCAGCAAAACTGCGTCGAACGCTTCAAACACGAAAGTCTCCTTCTCCCGCCTGCGTCGACTCCGCGTTGTTACTGCGCCCCTCAACCGTTGAGCGATGTTTAGCTGGTGGAGCGCTCATTCGTAACTCAAACCTTTGTCCGTCACCCCAGAATCTCACCAGCCTAAACGGCGCGCTAAACCGTGATGGACATAAATCCCTGCGATCATCGCGCCAAGAAATATCCATACATCCAAATCGCCCAAGAGCGCGGACGTCAGGGCCGGTCCAGGGCATAAACCCGATAACCCCCAGCCCGCGCCAAAAATTGCAGCGCCAATGACAAGGCGGGCGTCAATCCTTGTGCTTGGGGAGCCGGGATAATTCTCCGCCAACAGCGGTTTGCCGCGAGGAAGCGCAAAGCGAAATCCAAGGAAAGCTGTCGCCAGCGCACCGCCCATGACGAACGCCAGACTGGGGTCCCACGCGCCAGCAAGATCCAGAAAGCCCACAATTTTTGCTGGATTGGTCATGCCCGATATTACGAGACCTAGCCCAAAGAGCAGCCCAACCAGAAACGACGTGGCAAGTTTCATCATAATGCAGGCATCAGGTGGTCGACGACGTAAACGATGGCAAAGCCCGCGGTCATGAATACCCCTGTCGCAACGAAGGAGCGCCGCGATAACCGAGCCATGCCGCAAACCCCGTGACCGCTCGTACATCCACCGCCCAGTCGGGCGCCCAGGCCCACCAGCATCCCGCCGACTGCAACAAGCGGCGTCGAGTGAGGGAAAACAATCTGCGGAAATTCGCTGGTCAGACCCGCCAATAAAATCGGCGCGCCGGCCAGACCGGCGATAAACGCCCACCGCCATGCGGGCTCACCGCCAACACGTATAAGCACGCCCTCGACGATGCCGCTGATCCCGGCGATCCGCCCATGCACCGCCATCAACAGAACTGCGGCCGCGCCAATCATTGCCCCGCCCGCAAGCGCAGGGATGAAATCCAACAGATTTATCTCAGAAACCATAGTTGTGCGTTTTTAGTTGTTATTTTTGTATAACGTAATATATTCGATGGACGTTGAGAACGCAAGTGGACCCGACTGGAATTCGCCATGACTGATGAGCAACCGACCCTCGATCGTCGCCGCAATGTCCGTTTGAACGAGCCCGCGCCGGATTTCGTCGCGCGCAGCACACAAGGCGTGCTGTCGCTGGCGAGTTTTCGGGGTAGGTGGATAATCCTCTTTTCCCATCCCGGCGACTTCACGCCGGTCTGCACCTCTGAGTTCATCGCGCTGGAGGGTGCCGCTGAGGAATTCAGAGAGCTTAATTGCGCGCTCGTCGGGCTGTCCGCAGATAGTCTTTATACGCATCTCGCCTGGATAGCGGATATCGAACGAAATTTTGGCATAGCGATCAGCTTTCCGATCCTCGAAGACATAAGTCTACATATCGCTGAAGATTATGGGATGATCGATACGGCCGCGACCAACCTCGCCGCGCTGCGCTCCATGTTCTTCATAGATCCAGCCGGCATCATTCGCGCCATCATCCACTACCCGGCAAATATCGGCCGGTCGACTGATGAGGTGATCCGCGTTTTGACCGCCTTGCAGGCCAGTGAAAAAGCCAATCTTCTTGCCCCAGTCGATTGGCGCGAGGGCAAGCCAATGCTTCGCCCAGCCCCCACCACGGCGCAGGAAGTGGCGGAGCGAGCCACTGACGAGCTGTGGTACTATAGCGAGGTTGCACGATGAGCGCGGCTCCAGATCCGCATACGTTCGATCAGCAAATTCCTTACGTAGCGGGTCTGTTGAAGGCGCTGTCGCATCCCAACCGCCTCGCCATTGCCTGCGCCCTGCAGAATGGCGCGCGCGCCGTCGGGGAAATCGAAGCGCTGACCGGCATCCGTCAGCCCTCGCTCTCGCGAGAACTGGCGCGACTGCGCGATGATGGATTGGTAGAAACGCGCCGGCAGTCGAAGCAGATTTTCTACTCACTGGCTCCGGATGGAATTTCGAAATTGCTGCCCGCTCTGTACGCTGCATTCGGTACTGGCGACGGCGCTCAGCGAAGTTGCGCCATAGTCGGTTTTGGCCGTGATCAAGAAAACGACTTGCGCGAAACCAGCCCACCGCGCCGCCTGCGGATTGCGGTTAACCCCTACAGGGAGATTTAGTAATGACAGACATAAACGCATCCGGACAGACTGTGACGTCTCCCGAAGTGACCGCCTTCTTCGATTCGGCGACGAATACGGTGAGTTACCTCGTTGTTGATCCAGCGACGAATGCCGCAGCGATCGTCGACAGCGTGCTCGATTTTGATCCGAATTCAGGGCGTACAGAGCACAATTCTGCCGACGCAATCATTGCAGCGGTCCGAAGCCGCGGCTTGCGCGTAGAGTGGCTCTTGGAAACGCATGTTCACGCCGATCACTTGTCAGCCGCGCCCTATCTTAAGAAAGAGCTCGGCGGCTCCCTTGCTATTGGCTCTAACATACGCAACGTCCAAGACTTTTTCGGAAACGTCTTCCACGCCGAGCAAGAATTCAGACGCGACGGCAGCCAATTCGACGCCCTGTTCAACGATGGCGATACCTTCATGCTAGGAGCGATAGAAGCCCGCGCAATACATACGCCGGGACATACGCCTGCCTGCATGACCTATGTTATTGGCGATGCCGCGTTTGTCGGCGATACGATTTTCATGCCCGACTATGGAACAGCGCGAACCGACTTTCCGGGCGGCGACGCGCGTACGCTCTATCAGTCTGTACAGAAAATATACGCGCTGCCGGATGAGACGCGCCTGTTTCTGTGCCATGATTATCTGCCAGACGGCCGAACGGAATATCGCTGGGAAACGACGGTAGGCGAAGAAAAACAAGGCAATATTCACATTAATGCTGCCGTAAGCGAAGATGAATTTGTCGCGATGCGCGAAGCGCGCGACAAAACTCTCGCCATGCCGCGTCTTATTTTGCCTTCGGTTCAGGTCAACATGCGAGCCGGTCACTTCCCACCTCCTGAAGATGACGGCCGCGTATATCTGAAGTTGCCCGTCAACGCGTTCTAGGATCGGGTCGGTAATGCGGACTCGGATTTCCTCGACAGCAATCCTCTGCGCCTCACGCCGGATATGAAACGCGCGGAACTTAACGGGCTTGCCCGGTATATTCCCATCCTCTCATGGGGGCGAAAATACAGCGCAGCCGCCTTTGCCGATGACGCGTTGGCGGCCGCCATCGTTACCATCATGCTGGTGCCGCAATCACTCGCCTATGCGTTGCTCGCCGGGTTACCGCCAGAAATTGGGCTTTATGCAAGTATCGCCCCGCTGGTCGTTTATGCGCTACTCGGAACCGGGCATACGCTCGCGGTTGGGCCAGTAGCTGTCGTCTCGCTCATGACGGCTGTTGCTGCCGGCAAAGTCGCGACGCAAGGATCGCCAGAGTATATCGGCGCTGCAATCGCTCTTGCCTTAATCTCTGGCGGGTTGCTGTTTGCCCTTGGCGTCATGCGTTTTGGCTTTGTCGCCAATTTTCTCAGCCACCCGGTCATATCCGGCTTTATATCCGCTTCCGGATTATTGATCGCCGCCAGCCAGCTCGGACGCCTGACCGGCGTCGATATAGAGGGCGAGACCTTCTTTCAACTCATCGGCTCATTTCTGATGCGGGCAAATGATATCCATCAGCCTGCCGCTATTATTGGCGTCGCCAGTTTGTTTTTTCTTTTCTGGATTCGGTATGGCGCGCCCCGCTTCCTCAAGGAATCGGGGTTAAAGCAAAACGTAACCCAGCTGGCGACGAAAGCAGGACCAATGCTGGCCGTCGTCTTTGCGACGCTTATCGTCTATTTTCTTGGCCTGTCGGGCGAAGGCGTTAAGGTTGTCGGGCCTATTCCCGCCGGGTTGCCGCCTATCGCCCTACCGAAATTCGATGCAGCAGTATGGCAGACGCTTCTGCCGTCAGCCGCCCTCATTAGCATCATCGGATTTGTCGAATCCGTCGCCATCGCACGAACTCTGGCGGCGCGTCGCCGCGAGAGAATAGATCCGGACCAGGAGCTGATTGCGCTTGGTGGCGCAAACCTCGCCTCAGGATTATCAGGGGGATTGCCGGTAACTGGCGGGCTCGCCCGGTCGATGGTGAATTTCGACGCAGGCGCACGCACGCCCGCCGCCGGCGCGCTGACCGCAATCGCGATGCTCGGCGCGCTTCTGTTCGTGGGACCCGTCGCTCAATATCTGCCGGAAGCCAGTCTTTCTGCGACCATCATCGTTGCCGTCTTGTCGGTTGTTGATGTTAAGGCGATCGGCCGAATATGGAGATATTCCAAGAGCGACTTCTGGGCCATGGCGGCGACC